>JAHDVH010000001.1:300000-429510 GCA_023382385.1 bacterium
CCTCGCTTGGTAGAGTGAACGAGATCCAGGTCGCCGAATCCGGAACGATCGAAGAACACGAAGTAGACTCCACCTTCTATCCGATCGAAGTGCCAAATCTCGTGATCTGGGACTTGCGCCTCCGCATACCTGCGATCAATCACGTCAGGTTCACCGTACATGATTAGAACCCTGCCTCGATCTGTCCGCCATCCTTCGTTCTGTAAGAAGCTGTATCTTCTATTCGCTTCGGCCACTCGCGCGAAATACCGATTCGGCGCTTCTGCATCAGAAGGCTCACGATTCTTCCAGAAATCAATAAGAAAGGCTCGTTTACCTTCCGCATCCATGTTACGTACTCGCTTGTCATCCTGTCTGGTCAGCAGGTACTTCATCAGTGTGATGGCGCTATCAGGGTCAATTCGATCGAGAATATTGCCGCTGCTCGCCAAAAGCAGACTTTGCATTTCCGGATCAAGCTGTGCATCGCGACCAACAGCCAGATCTTCTGGGCGATAGACGTAGAATTTCCTTTTTGCTTTCCGATCCGGCATCCCAGGTTCCGAAACAACAATCTCCAACTGGTAAGTTCCTGTCCGCAGAGTGTACGCCGGAAAACCGTCAGTTATAACGGCCGAAGTACCTGGCTTCTTCAGTCTACGAACAGCGGGTTGCTTGGCCGGCTCGCCGGACTCCGCAAATAAGACTCGTCGTGTTATGGTCAGCGAATCGGCAAAGTTCGCATCCGCGCTCAAACCATAACACTCGAGATAGTAATACAGCATCGGCAGTTCACGACCATAGAATCCAGAAGGGTTGGGAACAAAATGCAGTCCAGTTCGGTAGAAAGCAGAGCTGGAATCCGTAAAACTCATTTCTGCACCCAACGCGATCCCTGACAATCCAAAAGCATCCCTTACTTCAGATACGTAAAATGTGCGCTTAACCTGATGGACACTTCGGGCAGCCTGTTGCAGCAGCGATATGTCAAGCTCATACTCACCTGGTCGCATAAAGTACCGAAAGGTGTACGGGAAGTATGATCCAGCATCTCGCTGAACTACTCCTCTTACGGCATCACGTGTGTCAATAGTATCTGACAGAAAGACGGCATTATCCATAGCAAGGGATGACACTATCGAGAACTCCGCCACAAGGCTATCCTCTCCTACCTTGTTGTAGTAGAGAACATCACGCTCGACACCGACGTAGATTTCACAGTACGTTAGGCTGTCGTTGCCATAGAAGGTCACGATGTCAACTTCCACGCCAACGGCGTGTACCTCAAGCGCGCAAATCACATACACACAAGCGAACGTCGCTAACCTGTAACACATGCGCGGCATCCTTCTTAACCAGTCGCGACCGTTTCCGTGCGCGCAGTCTGTGCATCCGCCGGATTCAACAAACGCACAGAGACCAATTTTGAAACGCCCTCTTCCTGCATCGTGACGCCATAGAGGTTATCCGTCACTTCCATCGTTCTCTTATTGTGCGTAATCATAATGAACTGCGTATGATCACTATGACGTCTAATCATGCGAGTGAAACGATCAATATTCGCATCATCTAGCGGCGCATCCACTTCGTCAAGCACGCAGAAAGGCGAAGGCTTGACTTGATACAAAGAGAATAGAAGGGCAATCGCAGTCATAGTCTTCTCTCCGCCGGACATCAGCGACAACGACTTCAACCGCTTTCCAGACGGATTTGCCCACATTGTGATATCCGCCTCGAGCAGATCTTTTCCGCTCAATATTAAATCAGCCTCTCCGGCGGGGAAAAACTCAGAAAACAACGATTGAAAATTTCCGCGAACCGCTTCAAATGTGTGTAAGAACTTAGCTTCAGCTGTCTCATTGATCTTTCGAATCGTCTCTTCCAGAGTTGACTTCGCCTGGAGAAGTTCAGCGCGATTGCTCAGCATGTCATCCAGCCTCAGGGTCTCCCGCTCAAACTCCTCGACTGACAGCAAATTCACTTGGCCAAGATTCTCAATCTTCTTCCGTAACTCCGAAATCTTCTCTTCAGTAACTTCAAGTGACCTCAACTCATGCAAGTTCTCCGGAACTCGATCTTGAGAGAGGTCGAGATCAAAGTGCGATTTACTGTGGGAAGCCAAAGACTCCAACTCTCCCTCGTACTTCGCGATTGCAACTTCCAGCTTGCGTTGATTCTCTATCGCAAGCTCACGGTTCTCCCGCAACTTCTTCAACTGCTCCTCCATTGCGGACACTTCGCCGCGAGCAGCATCTTTTCCACGTTGTGCATCGTCGACCGCGCGAAACCGCGCATCACGCGCCTTGAAAAGTTCCCCTAATTTCCGAGCGATATCCTGAAGCTGTGATTCGCATTCTCGAATGGTATTCGCTCCAGTCTCGGCGAGATCAGAACTGTTGGAGATTGATTCATGTTGTTCTCTTTCCGTCGACGTCAGTCGATTAGACTCCGCATCCAGAAGCTCCCGCCTGTGTCGAACTTTATCGAGAGCACGCATCGCCTCATGGTAACGATCACGTGACGCACTATTCTCTTGGCGCGCCTGCCATACCCGTTCTGACAGTACTTCAATCTCCGTTTGGACACTTCCTCCTTCTCTTCGGCACTCCTCCAGGACTTCAAGAATTCGCGAAACCTCTTCACGAAGCCTTTCCTCAGCCTCCTCTGATTCCGAAATCAGGCTTAATGCAGCCTCCTCGCGCTGATTAAGCGAATGTACCAGCGTTTCCAATCGTAGCACTTCAGCATTCTCACGGTCTTTCAGCGTTCTCGCAAGCGAAACCTCGTCAGCAAACTCCTTTAGACGATTCTTCCATGCTTCAATCTCACCATTGATGACCAATATCTCCTCTTCAACCAGGCCACGCTCTTTAAGCGCAGAGTCTAACGTCTGATTCAGGATCTCCAACTGATGCGCCAGCCCAAGGTCATTCGGTGTATCAAGTTCCTCGGCACCTGTGAAACAACTTCCAGTCCAATCAAGCCACTCGCCATCGAGCGTAACAGCACGAGCATTGTGCTGCACGAGGAATGGCTGCAATTTGAGCGCCGTCGGGAAGCTATCCACGATTAAACACTTCTCAAGCAGCGCTTTGATTACATCAGAGCATTCCGAGACATTAACGAAACTGCCTGCCCACCCTATTGCCTGTGGGGGTATAATTGGCAGCTCATGATGGGTTACAAGATCCGCGATCACAAAACCGCACCGTCCAGCATCTCCTTGGACAATAGCTCCAACTGCCTCTTGTAACAACTGTGTATCTTTAACAACAAGGTGATAAGCGTAGTCACCCAATGCCGCGTGAATAGCCTTTGAGTACCTCGCATCAACCACTGCGTGATCCGCAACCAGCAAGACGCTTGCGATTCTTTCACGCACTAACTTTATCGGCAAAGAAGCGCGCTGCCCACGCTGCTCCAATGTTCGCAAAAGACCTATGTGCGATTGAGTCGCATGTTCAATTCGCTTTAGCTCGTGCAGCTTCGATTCAAGTACCTTCAGCTTTTCACTTACAAGAAACCCGCCTTGCTCTACTTGTTCGTGATCATGAATCGCTGTGCGTAACTTCGCTTCACTTAATTTCAGAGTCTCCCTTGCTGCCGCCAATTTCCGCTCCAACTCGGCTCGCTCCGCATGAACCTGATCCTGCGATTGAATTGCCGACTCACGTCTGCCCTTTTGGCGAGCAATATTCTCCAGATGCTTCGCACGTTCGTTCTCAAGCGTAGTCTGTGACTTGTTCAATGCGGCGAGTCGTGAATCAGCATCCTTGTAGGATGTCTCTGCGTCTCTCAGTGCTGCTTGACTAACGTCAAACGAATTCTTTGATTCGTGACTTAGATGCGTCGCCTCAAGCAAAGCAATGTCGCAGTCAGAGATGTCTTTTGTCAAACCTTCTCGTCTTGCTTCCAGAGATGAAAGCTTATCCTTTGCGAGGATAATCTGTCGTTGCGCGCGTTCGAGAGAATCTCGAGCAGCAGCAAGCTTCGCCTCAGCCCCCGCCTTCTCGGCTTCCAACATGGAGATTTCAGCAACTGCCTCCTGCAGTTCCTTGCGCAATTCACCTAAATGTTGATCACTCTCGAATTGTTCTAACCTCATCTTTTCAACTTGCGCTTCGAATCGTCGCAAGTGTCCAACACTATCCTCGGCACGGTTGCTTGCATCCGCCAATGCATGCTTCATCGGTGCGAGTTCGTCGACAATTCTGTAATACTCTGTGACCGCGAGGGCTCTTTCCGCCAGACTAAGTTCGTTTGCCAACTCCTGGTAGCGCTTCGCCTTGCTAACCTGACGTTTTAGCGAATTCACCTGACGTTCCACTTCAGCAATAATGTCTGCGAGCCGAAGTAGATCCTCGTCAGTCTGAGCAAGCTTTGCCAGCGCTTGGCGACGCCTTAGCTTATACTTTGCAATTCCAGATGCTTCCTCGAAGAGCTGGCGGCGTCCTTCACCTTCCTCCCGCAGAATATCCTCGATCATCTTTAGTTCAAGGATCGTATACGCATTCGGGCCGAGTCCGCTATCCTGGAGCATATCTGTAATGTCTCGCAGGCGGCAAACATTTCCATTGATCAGATACTCTGACGTACCATCCCGATGCAACTTTCTTGCTATCTCGATTTGCGAGTACGGTAGATTAATCCTGCCGGAATCGTTGTCAAACTTAACACGAACTTCCGCCATATTCAATGGTTTTCGCTTCGCAGTACCATTGAAGATGACGTTCTCCATCCTCTCTCCGCGAAGTATTGATGAACGCTGCTCTCCCAAGACCCATCGAAGCGCGTCAACAACGTTTGACTTGCCGCAGCCGTTGGGTCCCACGACGCCAGTAACGCCAGGAGCGAATTGAATAGCCGTTTCTATGGCGAAAGACTTGAATCCTGAGATACTGAGAGAGATGAGCTGCATTCGGTGTAACTACTCCGTGCTTTGAAGCAATTCCATTAGTATTCGGCGAGATGCGACTGGGTCCGCTTTACCATTCGTTTCCTTCATTATCTGTCCCATGAAGAAACCAAGCATCTTAGTCTTGCCTTCATGGAACCTCTGCTTCTCCTCTGGGTGGCTATTCAGGATGCCCAATACCACACTCTTTAGCGCAGCCTCATCCTGAACCTGCAGCAATCCTTCTGTCCTAATGATTTCATCAGCTGAACGAGAGTCTGTCAGCATCCTACGAAGTAGGTCACGGCCTACGGACCGATTGATATCCTGGCGCTCTACAGCAGCAATAACGCCAGCTAATCGCTTCGGTCCAACTGGAAACTCCTCGATTTCCATAGAGTTTTCGCGAAGCAATCGCTGAATATCGCCCTGAACCCATGCAGCGCAGGTAACTGGAGATTGACCTTCTTTCAGGAGGGCTTCGAAGTAGTCGCTGAGCGCGCGATCCGACGCCAAGAGAAACACGGCTTCTTCATTCAGTTCATACTCCTTGCGGTAACGAATTCGACGGGAGTCCGGGAGTTCGGGAAGGCTTGCTCGAATTGAGTTTACATAGTCGCTTTGCAGTTCTAACCAAGGAAGGTCCGGATCGGGGAAGTATCTATAGTCGTCTGAGCCTTCCTTCTCACGCATCGGTGACAGCTTCGCTTCTTGATCGTCCCATTGCATCGTCTGACGAAATATCCTGCCACCACTCTCATATACTGCAATTTGTCTGCGCATCTCTGCATCAATAGCGCGCTCTACACCGCGAATTGAGTTGAGATTCTTCATTTCGGTTCTCTCGCGCAGGTTAGTCTCGCCTAATCGCCGCACCGAAACATTGGCATCGCAGCGCAACGATCCCTGTTCCATGTTTCCATCGCACACTCCGATGAATCTCAATAGCTCCCGCATCGCAGCCAAGTAAGCACCGGCTTCCTGAGGTGAACGAATGTCTGGCTCTGTCACTATTTCGATGAGAGGCACGCCGCAACGATTCATATCGATTACGGTCGACCCGTCCGGCAGGTGCATGGATTTCCCTGCATCCTCCTCAATATGAGCACGTGTGATACGTATAGTCTTTCCCTGATCGTTCGCCTTTACTCGGATTGAACCACCAGTCGAAAACGGAAAGTTAAACTGCGAAATCTGATAACCCTTTGGGAGATCCGGATAAAAGTAGTTCTTTCTGTCAAACCGAGAACGAAGGTGCACCGTTGCTTGCACAGCGACAGCAAGGCGAATAGCCTGTGCAACCACCTCTCTGTTGAGAACAGGCAGAGCCCCTGGGGTGCCAAGGCATACTGGACAAACAAGTGTATTGGGTTCCACACCATAGAGATTGGGGCAGCGGCAGAAAGCCTTCGTTCTCGTAGAGAGCTGTGCATGAATCTCCAGTCCAGCTATCAACTCGTACTCAGAATTCATCATGACGAGCGTAACTTTTCCAAGACAGAACCCGCAGCCAGAAGTTCCCGCTCTGCAAAATGCTTACCTATTAGCTGAATTCCGATTGGCAATCCCGCGCGATCCGTGCTCCAGGGAACCGATAGTGCAGGCACGCCCGCAAGATTTGCAGGAACAGTAAAGACATCAGAGAGGTACATTGCGACTGGATCATTCGACTTCTCGCCCAAGCGAAACGCGGTGGTAGGAGTCGTTGGTGTTAAAATAAAGTCAACCACACCTAATGACGATACGATCTGATCGGAAATCACTCTTCGAACTTTCAGCGCTGTATTATAGTACGCATCATAATACCCTGTGGAGAGAACGTACGTTCCCATCATTATGCGCCGTCTTACTTCTGCACCAAAACCACGACCTCGCGACTTGTCGTAAACTGACAAAAGGTCACGAGCATCGGGATTCCTGAAACCATACCGGACTCCATCAAATCTTGCGAGATTCGAACTTGCCTCTGCAGTAGCTACGATGTAATAGACTGGAATCGAGTACTTAAGGGCAGGAAGCGCTAAGTCAACAAGCTCGTGGCCTGCTAACCTCAGCTTCGTAATTGCATCTTGGCAGGCTGATGCTACTTCAGGTGAAAGCGCATCATGCTCAAGGTAGTCACGGAGCAAGCCAATTCGAAGTGGTCGCACTGGATCAAGCAATGAGGCCGCGTCCGGCACAGGCGTATCAGAAGAGGTCGAATCGCGCGGATCGCTCCCCGACATCACTTTCAACGATTGATAAACGTGCTCGCATGACCGGGCAAACGGCGCAATCTGGTCGAGCGACGAACCGAATGCGACCAGACCGTAGCGCGAAATTCGGCCGTACGTCGGCTTTAACCCAACAACGCCGCAGAAAGCAGCGGGTTGTCTGACACTGCCTCCAGTCTCACTGCCCAATGCCAGATGGCATGTATCAGTTGCCACAGCGACAGCGCTGCCGCCCGAAGATCCCCCTGGAACCCTTGTGGGATCAACAGGGTGACGAGTTGGGCCGAAAGCAGAATTCTCCGTTGACGACCCCATTGCAAACTCATCCAGATTCGTTTTGCCAATGATCACAGCACCAGCACGCTCGAGTCTCTCCACTGCCGTTGCGGTGAATAGAGCAGGGTGATAGTCAAGAATCTTCGATCCACACGTTAATGCACAATCCTTAACGGAAATGTTGTCTTTCACAGCAACAATAAAGCCGGCAAGGGGGAGCTGTTGGCCCGTCTCGAGTGCTGTGACCACCTTCTCTGCATGGAGTAGCGCACGCTCATCAAGCAAGGAAATAAACGCGCCCAAAGACTCACACTCGCGTGCGCGAGCCAGCGCAGACCTTACCGCATCAGGAATCTGTCGAGGATTTTGTCTTAACGTCTCCGGGCTGGGGATGCAAAGATGCATTCGGCGCGTTTGTGTCTTTCTGGGTTGGAGAAACAGTTGAACTCAGGCTGGATGCTATATCCCGCTTGACTTCGAGATAGGAACGGCGAAGTTCGGAAATGCCTCGCCCTAATTGTCGCGCAGTGTCCGGCAGGCGCTTCCCGCCAAACAGCAGCATGACAACAAGGACAACAACAGCTATCTCGCCTACGCCAAGATTCATCTGAGCTAAGAAGAGAACTCTACACGGGCACTTTGCAGCGCGGCTTCCGCAAATGCACTAAGAAGAGGCAGTCCATCCACAGACCCTACAATCTCCTCGGAAGCACGGTCCGGGTGCGGCATAAGCCCCATGACATTTCCTGATCTATTTATAAGGCCGGCAATCGCGTTTGTACTGCCGTTCGGGTTCCCGTTCGGAGAATCCGAACGCGATGGTTCCGCGTACCTGAACACCACCTGGTTGTTGGCCTCGATACTGGATATAGTTGTAATATCAGCAGTGAAATTGCCTTCTGCATGCGCGATTGGCATCCGGACAATTTGACCTTGCCAAAGGTGCTTCGTAAAGATCGTGTCTGTATTTTCCACCCGGAGTCCTACCCAGCGCGAAATGAAGCGCAAATTTCGGTTTAGCATCAGAGCGCCGGGCAACAGTCCGACTTCACAGAGGATTTGAAAACCGTTACAAATGCCGAGAACTGGTCCCCCGGAATCTGCAAATTCGTTGATGGCTGGCATGATCGGAGAAATCTTTGCAAGCGCTCCAGCTCGAAGGTAGTCACCATAAGAGAATCCTCCAGGAAGGAGCACCCCAGAACAACTTCCCAGACTGGTCTCCTTGTGAAACACCTCTTGCACTGTTGCGCCAACAATGTTTCTGAGAACATGGACGCAATCACGGTCACAATTCGAACCTGGAAACGTGACAACTGCAATGCTCATGCAATCTCGACTCGGTACGTCTCAATGATTGGGTTTGCCAGCAAACGGTCTGCAATTTCGGACACAATCACTCTTCCCTGCTCTTCACTGACCTGCTGCAACTCAATTTCGACCTTCTTGCCCACGCGCACTCCGGCGACTTGCGTATACCCACGTTGGACAAGTAACTGCTGGATGGCTTGACCCTGAGGATCAAGTACGCCACCTTTTAATTCCACTGTAACAATAGCTTTCAAGGATTCTTCCAACGTGTGGTGAAGGGTTCAGGCTGATCCACATCTGCAAGCTCGTGAAGTCTTCTCGTTTGAAATTGACCCGTTATAGCAGCAGACACAATGAGAAGCAATATAACTGGGAAAGCCAGCAATGGCGGATCAATCATTGCCGCGCCGATGCAAAGGGCAAGTATAACAACACGTCTCGAATTCCTACCCTGCTCTCTTAATGTGAATCGTGGCAAAGCGCCAATCGGTACCTTGCTAACCATCAGAAGCGCTGTGAGCAAAAGCAAACCGGCCAATACTTCAACACTTCGTACTTCCCCCCAAATTCTGAAATTCAGTATAACAAATGTGGAAATGAGACAGGCATGCAAAGGAGAAGTCAGCCCTTCGTAAGCGCCTGAATGTTTTGACGCCTTAACATTGAATCGGGCAAGTCTGTAGGCCGCAGCAAGAACTGGCAGTGTGCAAACCACCATTCCTATCACCGAGTCCTCGCGGAAAGCTACAATATAACAAAGAACAGAGGGCGCGACTCCCATGGAAACGACATCGGCCATGGAATCGAACTGAAGGCCAAGTGGCGAAGAGCCGCCGAAGAATCGTGCAGCTTTTCCGTCAAACGCGTCCATAATCACTGCCAAGACGATTAGCCAGGCCGCAAGCGATGCATGTCCGTCAATGGCTAGCAGAATAGCAGAAAACCCGAAAACCAGATTTAAGGCTGTGAGAATATTTGCTAGATACTTCATTTACGTCCTCACGTTTACATAAGGTCACGAAATCGAGCAATCACAGTCTCACCGGCCTTGGTCCGTTGACCGGTCTTGACCACGATATCAGCAGTCTCCGGCAACTCAACTTCCATGCGCGATCCAAAATAGATAAGTCCGAACCTCTCACCTGCCGCAAGTCTGTCTCCCAGTTTTGCCTTACATGAGATCTTCCGCGCAATCAGTCCTGACAACTGACTGAAACGAATGTCCCCTTGTTCAGACTGCAACTCGATATCAATGCGCGCATTTCCACGTGCGCCTTCACGCGAATTTGCGTGGCGATATGTTCCCGGACGTGCCACAATTGAACTCACCACCCCGGTGAATGGCGAGCGATTGACATGGACATCAAATACAGAGAGAAAAACCGCCACGAACTTTCTGCCATCATCAAGTGTCTCAATCTCGACCACAACGCCATCGGCAGGTGCAAGGACAGCACGCCTATCAGCGGGTGCCTGTCGCTCAGGATCCCGAAAAAACAATAATATTGCAATACCAAGTACAATTAGAAAGACACCCACAGCACATAACATCTGCAGATCCAATGTGATCGACACGAAACACAGTCCTGTGCCGGAAATCACTGGAGGCAAAACAAGTGGCCATGCTTCCTTCGCAAATCTCATACAATTGTGACTTTTAGACTGCGCTGGTCAGGCGCTCGTAGAGTTCACGATAGGCTTTTTCAACGCCGGTTGGATCTTGCAACGCCCGATCACGATCAAGCTTTCGGTTTGTTTTGTGATCCCATACTCTGAAGGTGTCCGCGGTAAGCTCATCGCCGATACAAATGTGATCACCCGCGTCACCAAACTCAAGCTCAAACTCGACAAGCAATAACCCACGTCGCTCAAATAGCGATTTTAAAACTGCGTTTGTCTTGGTTGCAATACGCTGCATTGTACGCAAGTCATCCGATCGACCATAACCAAGTGCGACGGCATGACTCTCATTTACCATTGGATTATTCAGGCTGGGATCTTTCAGGAAGTACTCAACAACTGGATAGTCAAGTGGCCTTCCGTCGTCTAATCGAAACCGCCTTGCGAATTCCCCTGTCGCTACGTTGTACACAATTGCCTTGATGTCAAACATCTCCACGCGACGCACTGCAACCTCTGTTGGCGACTGTCTTTCCACAAAGTGTGTGGGCACGTGATAATTCTCAAGGTACTGAAACAGAAAACTCGAAACGCCGCAGTTGATTTCACCCTTTCCCACAAATGACGACTTACGTGACTCACGGGGATTACCAGCGTCGTCCGTAAACTCAAGGATTGCATAGCTCGGGCGATTTGTCGCAAAGAGCTTCTTTGAGCTTCCTTGCACAATTAGTTCAAGTTTATCGAGGTTCATTGTAAGTTCAGTTAATCCACGATCCCTAGCCGACGCAATAACAGATCAGCTGTTTCATAATCAGGCTTAAGTTCGACAAGAGAATCAATCGTCTTTACATCCAGTGTCTGCATCACCTCAGCATCAGCCTTTAACAAGTCTGCCATCGGCCTGCGGCTGCGGATTGCCTCTCGTGCGGACCTCTGGACTACGGTGTAAGCGGCTTCACGAAGCCAACCTCGTTCAATTAGGGCATGTAATACCCTCTCCGATGCCAAGGCTCCATGTGTCAAATCCAAATTTCTCACCGCCTGATCGGTGTCAACCTCTAAACCTTCAAGAACGCGCAAAAGGAGGTGCAACATGTAATCAATAGCAATACAAGCGTCTGGAAAGACAACACGTTCAGTCGATGAATGGGAGATATCTCTCTCATGCCATAGTGCGATATTCTCCATACCTACAACGGCATAGCCACGCAACATCCGCGACAGGCCGGTGAGTCGTTCACAGAGAATCGGGTTGCGCTTGTGTGGCATCGCCGAAGACCCCTTTTGCTTCCGCCCAAAGGGTTCAAATGCTTCGCTTACTTCCGTGCGCTGGAGGTGACGAATCTCGACAGCAATTTTCTCGATTGTTCCGCCGATGACTGCCAGCATATTCAAGAACTCGGCGTGCAAGTCCCTGCTTACGACTTGAGTCGAAATCGGAGCGACTCCAATTCCAAGTTCTGCCATAACCAATTCCTCAAGCTCAGGGTCAGTGTGGCCGAAATTGCCGACGGCACCTGAAAGCTTTCCCACGAGGATCCGCGGTAAGCACTCTCTGAATCGTATTTCATGTCGGGAGAACTCATCCTCCCACAACGCGAACTTTAGTCCGAAAACAGTCGGTTCTGCATGAATTCCATGAGTTCGTCCGACACATGGCGTACGTCGATACTCCAATGCTCGACGACGCAGGACGATTCTAACAGCCTTTATGTCGTCCAAGATTAGTTCAGCTGATCGCTTGATCTGCAACGCGAAAGCCGTATCAACCACGTCTGAGGAAGTAAGTCCAAGGTGCACAAATCGAGAATTCATGCCAACATAGCGCGCAACAACCGTGAGAAATGCAATCACATCATGTTGTACGTCAGCTTCGACTTCGTGTATCTCGTCAATCGAGTAGCGTGCATCTTGAGAGATCTGTTCGACGACATCCAAGGGAATCTCATTCCTCGACGCGCGCGCCCTGAGAGCAGCAAGCTCAACCTTCAGCCACATGTCATACCGAGCCTCCTCAGTCCACAGTGATGACATGGGTTCTCGAGAATATCGCTCAATCATCCGTTATACGCACCAACCTTAGGTATGGGCAACAATTCCAACTCTTTCGTCATGATCGTTCCACGTCGGCTGATCACAATAGTGAGTTTATCTCCGACGCGCAAATCAGTGTTATTGACATAATCTACCGCATCGCGCGCTCGATTTATCTGCCGATCGTTAATTTTTAGAATAACATCCTCAGCTTTCAGATTTGCGCGCTCAGCGGGACTTCCCGGATCAACACCTGTTATAACCGCTCCGCGGTTCTCTGCCAAATCCAACATCTTCCACATCACGCCACGCAAATCGTTCGCTCGAATACCCAGCCAATAGTTTCGATCAACTCCGCCTCGTAGGAGGTCCTCGATCGAGTTCACGATTCGATTCGATGGAATCGCAAATCCTACGCCTACTGATCCGCCGCTCTCAGTGAATATCAAGGTATTCATGCCCACCGCTCGGCCTTCAGCATTAATTAACGGTCCACCTGAGTTACCACGATTAATAGCCGCATCCGTCTGAATCATATCAGAATACAATCTACCGTCTGAGTCACGTTCGAAATCTCGATTTAGAGCGGAAATAACTCCAACGGAAGCCGATGGCTGATCATTGATGTCAAACAAACCGTAAGGATTGCCAATGGCAATAACCCACTCACCCACCATCGCTTCATCGCTATTTGCCCATTCAATAAAGGGCAGATTCTCACCATCTATCTTAAGTAAAGCCATATCGAGCAGCTCATCAGTCCCAACGATTCGCGCATCGTACTTCTGACCCGCCGTTGTAGTGACTGCCACAGACACGGCATTCTTCACCACATGCTCATTTGTTACAATGTAACCATCCCGTGTGAATATGAAACCCGAACCAAGACCGGACGCCTGCTTCTTGACGGTGCGAGGCCAGAACCTTTCATCAAGAAACATCCGAAAAAACGGGTCTCGAGGGACAAAAGGATTTGCAACCTCAGTTACAGTTTCGACACTAATTCCGACAACGGCATCGGATGCAATCGCGATCGCACGAGTCAGCGCCGTCTCGCGGCTCGACCGGACTTCGTCGCCTGAGATTTGTATGGGGTAAGCGTGATCGTCCGTCCCAAGCGACACGCCAGTAGTCTTCATCTCGAGAGATGTCATGTAGTACTGCAACGAGTCAAGCCGAAGCTTTAAACTCTCAACTTCGGCGTAATGTTGTTGATCTCGATGGACTATCCATAGCAGCACGAAGCCACCCATCAAGCCAAGAACGAAGTATTGCCAGAATCGCCCCATCAGTGTGTACAAAGTCGCGTGATTAGACTGCTGGCCATTCGGAATAACCGATCGCGTTTAAAGTGAGCCCGCAGGCAGGCGCCTTCGTGCCCGCATTCGTGTTATCTTTGCTCAGAAGCACGTCTGTGATCGACGTCTTACCTCTCCTTGAGCAGGCAATATCAACCATAGTACCGACAAGCATGCGAACCATACCGTGAACAAAACGACTCGCGTGTATCTCATAGTTTAGAATACGGCCATTTGCGTACCACTTGGACTCGTATACACTGCACTCGTATCCGTGCTTTTCCAACGGATTTTCATGTGCGAATGCCTTAAAACAATGCGTCCCGACTATTTGTTCAGCAAGGGACGAAAGCAAGTTGACGTCAAGCTTCTGCAAGAACTGCCACAAATACTGTCGACCAATAGCCACAGGCTCCAGGGAGATTCGATACTGATAACCCCGCCATCTTGCAGAAAATCGAGCATGAAAGTCGACAGTTTTCTCCTCTGCAGAAAGAATTCTCACATCGGGAGGCAGAGCAGAGTTACCTGCCCGAAGGATTGAAACGACGGGCCTTCTTACGGGTGCGTCAAAATGTGTTACCTGAAGATCCGCATGAACACCGGCGTCCGTTCTGCTTGACGGGACCAATCGAACACTCTGGCCGAAGAGCGGTAAGAGCGCTTCTTCCACGCATTCCTGTACTGTTCGTCGGCCAGGCTGGTATTGCATGCCTGAAAACGCGGTGCCATCATACTGCAAGTCGAGCCGGTATCTAAATCGCTCAGCGTTCCGCACAAGACGATTCGCCGATTCTACAGGGTGGATAGGCAAATTGTGCAAAAGAGAAGACACGACACTATCGTCGTTACATCCGCACGACTTCCCATCGGTTTAGAGAAGGCTGCACCACTCTCGTAGCCGCGCGACCACAATACTAGCGCCATTGACTGCGAGTTGTTCATTGCGTTTTGCACAGTTGCGAAAAATTCCTGACGTACGAACGCGAGCTTGTCTGGCAATCTCGCAGGGGATGGAACAAGTCGTAGCCTTCGGGCAAGTGTGCGCTGTTCAGACTGGGCTCGTAACCGTGGCACCATACCCAAGGCGAGTGCCGCGACGACACCAACTTGTCCGGCGAATCTCGATCCAATGAATCGTCCTAAGCCACGGGATACGGCCTCGGCGTAGGCAATCGGACTATGATAACTTACGAGAACACTTGTTGTAGTGACAAAGATGAACAGACGAACCATGAAAAAGCCAGTATTCAAAAGATGTTCAGTCCGTGGTGCCTCATCTGAAGCTGATAACAGCCACAGTCTAAACGCAACATGGAGAAGCGCAGCCACAAGAAAGAGGTATCTCGTCGCCCATAGAGTTTGGCGAATGACTTTGAAATCCGCACGTAAAAAGAGAACGGCGAACACAAACAAAGTGGCAAGCATCAGCATCACGCTCCACGTTGTGCACGCGGCCACACATATCAAGAACACGAGTGCACAAAAGAGGAGCAGCCCTTCAGGTACCACGACTCTTCGATAAGTAGCTGACGTCTCACCCGTTAGAGTGTTCATTTCCCGAAGAAAAACTCTGTCTCTTTGTTTCCGTTCTCTGGTGAGTCAGAACCATGCACGGCATTCGCTTCAATGTTTGTTCCGTATAGCTTTCTAATGGTGCCCGGCTCAGCCTTCAAAGGATCCGTTGCGCCGATCACCGAACGCCAGTGGTTAACGGCATTCTCACGTTCCAGACGTCCCAATACGACAGGCCCACTTGTCATGTAACGCACAAGATCGCTAAAGAAAGGCCGCTCTTTGTGAACTGCATAAAACTCGCCGGCTTGTTCTTTCGAGAGAATCTCGTAACGGAGTCCAGTAATATTGAAACCTTCCTTCTCGACCCTAGCGATGATGTCACCGATACGTCTTGCAGAGACCGCATCAGGTTTGATAATCATTAAAGTGCGTTCCATCTTTCCCTTGCTTATTTGCTTTATTTACTTCTTGAGCACTCTTGCCATGGTCTCACCTATATCCGCGGGAGACTTCGCGACATGAATTCCCGCCTTTTCCAAGGCAGCGAATTTTTCCCTTGCAGTACCCTTACCGCCGGCAATAATCGCTCCTGCGTGTCCCATTCTACGGCCAGGAGGAGCTGTTTGACCAGCAATAAAGCCGACTACTGGTTTCCGGAACTCGTGTTGTATGTAATCTGCTGCCTCTTCCTCGGCAGATCCGCCGATTTCTCCAATCATCACGACTGCGTCAGTGTCTGGATCATCTTTGAACAGTTTAAGGATATCCAAGAAATTTGAGCCGGGAATCGGATCACCGCCGATGCCGACGCAAGTCGACTGCCCGATCTTGCGATCACTTAACTGTTTGACCGCTTCGTACGTCAAGGTACCACTTCGGCTGATCACTCCACAGCGACCTTCGCGGTGAATGAAAGCTGGCATTATCCCCATCTTGCCCACCCCTGGAGTGATGACGCCGGGACAATTTGGCCCGACCAGACGAGACTTAGATCCTCGTAATGCGTGCTTGACAGTTATCATGTCCCGCACAGGTATACCTTCAGTGATCGCTACAATGAATTCGATGTCAGCGTCAATCGCTTCCAGAATAGCGTCGGCAGCAAATGCTGGCGGTACAAAGATGATACTCGCGTTGGCCCGCGTAGTTTCCGCAGCGTCACGAACACTGTCGAAAATTGGCACTTGGTCATCAAAAGTCGTACCGCCCTTGCCGGGAGTAACCCCGCCCACAACCGCAGAGCGGTACTCCAGCATTTGACGAGTGTGAAAAGAACCTTCTGAGCCGGTAATGCCCTGAACGATGATCTTCGTATCTTTGTTTAGTAGAATGCTCATGATTACTCTATCCTTTCACTGCCGCACAGGCTTTTTGTGCCGCATCGGCTAGATCGCCCGCGACAATGAAATTTAGCCCTGAATCTCGCAGCATTTGCCCGGCAAGGTCAGCGTTGTTGCCTTCGAGTCTGACAACGACTGGAATCGCGACATGCTCGGTCCTTGCGGCCTCAATAACTCCACCCGCAACGCGATCACATCGTACGATTCCTCCGAAAATGTTTATGAGAATCGCTTTGACGTTCTTATCTGCGAGAATGATCTGAAATGCAGCAGCAACCGTTGTTGCATTGGCACCTCCGCCCACGTCCAAAAAATTCGCCGGTTCACCACCGTACAGCTTGATGATATCCATCGTTGCCATGGCAAGTCCAGCACCGTTCACCATGCAACCGATGTTGCCATCCAGCTTAATAAAATTGAGACTGTGCTTGGACGCTTCAATTTCCGCGGGATCCTCCTCTGCAAGATCGCGCAATTCATCAAACTCTGGATGTCTGAAGAGAGCGTTATCATCGAAATTGACTTTTGCGTCCAAAGCAATTATCTGATCGCCAGAGAGAATCAGCGGATTAATTTCCACAAGGCTGCAATCGAGTTCAGTGTATGCCTTGTAAAGTTTTGTGAAGCATGCCTGCGCTGATTTGAAGGCCGCACCGCTGAGGCCCAGTGCGAACGCCAATCTGCGTGCATGATGCGGCTGAAAACCAGTCGCAGGATCAATCGCAACCTTCACAATCTTTTCCGGAGTCTTTGCGGCAACTTCCTCGATATCCATTCCGCCTTCAGTAGACACCATAAAAACATTACGAGACTGTGCGCGGTCAAGCAGGATTCCTGCGTAAAATTCTTTGTCAATTTTCATGCCCTGCTCAATGAGCAATCGTCGCACCTCTTGTCCTGCTGGGCCAGTTTGGTGGGTAACCAACCGCATTCCAAGAATTGAAGAGACGTACGACTTTAGCTCATCTTCCGATCGAGCAAGTTTTACCCCGCCGCCTTTACCACGGCCGCCGGCGTGAATCTGCGCCTTAACTACAACCGGGAAACCTCCCAATCCAAGGCCCGCTTGAATTGCATCATTAACTGTGAGAGCAGGTGCACCGTGTGGTACTGGCACACCATAGTGAGAAAGCAATTTCTTTGCTTGATACTCGTGAATCTTCATGAAGGTTTATTTATCTTTATTCCTAATTAGGCAAAATCCAAGTTCCAGAATGTCCGTCGACACTTTCAACGAATCTTTCCAAATCGCAAATCAGTACTCTCTCTCCTCCTTCTTGTAGAAACTTGATAGCTGCTTCAATTTTGGGTCCCATGCTTCCAGCTGGAAACTGTCCGTCCGCAAGATACTTCTGGGCCTCACTGAGAGACAATCGCGGAAGATCTCTTTGATCAGGCTTGCCAAAGTTCAGAGAGACGTATGGCGTCGCCGTGAGGATAAAGAGGTCTTGCGCGTCAATGTCTCTGGCAAGCACGGCCGATGCGCGGTCTTTGTCAATGACCGCATCAATCCCTTCAAGCCAGCCATCAGGCTCGCGATAGACGGGGATCCCACCTCCTCCGGCAGCAACTACCACAGTACCCCCATGAACCAGTTGTCTGATTACAGAATGATTCAATATCTCCAAAGGCATCGGACTCCCGACGACGCGCCGCCACCCGCGAGTGCCATCTTCCTTAACCGTCCAGCCTACCTCCCTCGCCTTGGACAGAGCAACTTCCTTGGAATAAAATTGTCCGATGAACTTCGTTGGATTCTGGAGCGCCGGATCTTTTGGGTCAACCAAAACCTGCGAGACAATTGTCACAACCTCAACGTGCCCCTGCCCACGGCGTAGTAGGACGTTCTGAAGGCACTGCTCAATCATATA
The DNA here is from genome assembly GCA_023382385.1 of bacterium. Lineage (NCBI taxonomy): Bacteria > bacterium. The sequence continues at coordinate 318,358 of JAHDVH010000001.1, forward strand.
GCCCATTCCGCCTTCGGTATCAGCTACGATCACACCTAAGGGGAGATCGGGAGTCCTTCCATTTGCCAGTTCTACCCGCAACAAGGCATTTCCGACCTGCGGACCATTGCCGTGTGTTATAGCTAAATTGTATCCACGATGCAACAATTCGGCAACACCTTGCAGCGCGCTGCGCGAATGCCGAAACTGATTGGCAATTGTGTCAGGCTCGTCTGGCGAGGATATCGCATTTCCGCCAAGTGCGACGACTGCGACGCGAGTCTTAAGCGCCATACGTTACTTCATTTTCAGTGTTTGTGTCGGTAACCTATTAATATAGCAATGAGTTGCTGGATTGTCAAGCGTCGAAATTGTCTCGAACAATTTTAAGTTCATTATTTTTAGATACTTCCAGCATCGATAGTTCGACCTCCGCCTCTTGCCACTCGTTATACAGTAACGGAATTTCATCGCGGATACTTCTGTACTCTTGAATAATCGCTCCAGATTGTTCCGCCTGTGCATAAAAAAGGGGATCCGAGAGTAGCGCTTCCAATTGCACCTGTCGGGCCTCTAACATCCCTATTCGAGTCTCGCATCGTTCACATTCCTCTTTAAGGCGCCTCAATTCCGCAGAATAGCGATTTCGGATTTCCGCTTCAAGACGTTTCTTGTCCTTCTCGAAACGTGCACCCTCGGACTTTTCAGGCGAGATCGCGGTATGCAAACCTGCCGAGCTTGTGACCCGCGACCCCTGTCCGGGGGACGCAATCCCTTTTCTTTCAAGAAATTCACTGAGGGTTCCGGGCCAGTCCCTCATCCGGCCTTTATCCAGCTCCAAAACCCGATTAACCAGCCTGTCTAGAAAATAACGATCATGACTGACAACCAGCAAGGTCCCTCCGTAATGCTTCAGTGCATCGAGCAGAACGTCCTGGGAAGACATGTCAAGGTGATTAGTCGGCTCATCAAGAATCAAGAAATTCGCCGGCCTGAGCAACAGTTTGGCCAAGGCAAGTCGCGACTTTTCACCTCCCGACAAGACGCGAACTCTCTTGTACACGTCGTCTCCTTGAAACAAAAAGGCACCAAGTAATCCACGTAGCTCAGATTGTGAAAGTGTTCGATTGTCTGCTTCGGCCTCTTCCAAAACAGTTGCATCGAGGTTCAGCGTGGACTCGGCTTCTTGTGCAAAGGACTCAACACGTACGTTGTGTCCAAGCAAAACGCTCCCCTTGCTGGGCATTTCTTGTTGACTAATCAATCTGCAAAGTGTTGACTTTCCTGCCCCGTTAGCACCGACAAGAGCAATGCGTTCCCCACGTTGGACAACCAAGTCGATTTGCTCAAAAACTTTTAGATCACCATAGTCCTTTCCTGCTTGCTTCAACTCCAGTACCCATTTGCCCGAACTCTCAGCTTCAGGAAACCGAAAGTGAATACGCTTGCTATGTGCCAGTTGCTCGACGTCCTCAAGCTTCTCAAGCCGCTTCAATCGACTCTGAGCTTGTGTAGCTTTGCTTGCCTTGTATCGGAACCGTTCCACGAACTTTTCGAGATGCCTGCGCTCGGCATCAATCTTCTCCTGCTCGCGGATAAGCTGCGAATCTCTTTCTTCGCGACCCGCCTCGTAGCTCGAGTAGTTGCCGGGGTAGATTGTTAATTTGCCAAAGGCCAACTCAGCAATTTCTGTAACCATTCCGTCAAGAAATTGTCTATCGTGACTCACAAGCACAACTGCACCACCAAAGTCACGAAGGAATCCTTCCAGCCACAGCACCGTTTGCAGGTCGAGGTGGTTGGTTGGTTCGTCAAGGAGAAGAATGTCCGGATCATGTAACAGAAGCTTGGACAGCGCAATTCTCATCTGCCAGCCGCCAGAGAACTCGTCAGTTCGCCTCCCAAAGTCACTCTCCTTGAAGCCCAATCCACCGAGCACTGCCGCGACCTTAGCCTCCGCGCGATAGCCCTCTAGCATGTGAAATCGATGGTCAAGGACACCGACCAGTTCTAACAGAGCCTCATCGTGCGGGCTTTCCGCTAAGGCCTCGCGAGCTTGCGTGAGTTGTTCTTGCAAATGTGGAATATCCGGGAGACCGGAAAAAGCCTCTGCAAACAGTTCACGTCCTCGAAATGCAACTCCGCTCTGAGGAAGGTAACCAACCGATGCATCACGCGCCAAGGAAATCTGTCCCTCAGACGGATGAAGTTCGCCGGAGATGAGTTTAAGTAATGTGCTCTTCCCTGCACCATTGACACCAACTAATCCAACCCTTTGGCCACGAAAGAGAGCCCAATTTATGTTAGAGAATAGGGTACGTCCTGGAAAGAACACCCCGATTCGTTCAAATTGAATCAACCTCATTGTGGTCTAGCAAGAATCACTGTCGACTTTTCACGCTTCATACCGCCATTCACTTCGGCCTCGAGCAGCACGGTGTACCTTGCAGTAGGTAAGACAAACCCTTTGTCATCACGCCCGTCCCAAATGACCGAACCAGCCGTCAAACCGCTCTGTGCTCCGGCCAATCTGCGTACTTGACGTCCCCGTAGGTCAAACACAAACAGGTCGATCGTCCCTCCCGGCGTGCCAAGCACATAGCTGATTTCTGTTACATCATCAATACCGTCTCCATTCGGAGTGAACGGGGATGGCGAAATGCTCAAGCTCGTTTCGAATCTGCTACGTGGCAACGCGAGGGAGTTAATACGTCCTGGAGTCGAACCTGTCATGTCCACAGAGGAACCCCAGTTAGAGGGAGAATTTGATTCGCTTGAAAGTGACAACCGTTCGAGCGAGACTCCGTTTCCTCCCTGGCCCCAGTTGGGACGATAGTCAACGCGGTCCAGTATATCCCCCGACACGTCCCACAGAATCAGTGAATCGCCATTGTTATTCAATGTCGGCGCACCCGAAACAAACACATGGACGACAGCTTCAATGGGGATCTGCTCTGAAAAAACTGAGCTGTCCGCCGCTAACACTACAAATTGACCGGACTCCAGCAACTGATCCGGAAGCCTGTACCTTCTGCTTGTGTCAGAAATGCCCAGCCCATCCGAGAATGTCACATCTGAGAGAGAGATCGGCGTTGTGCCCGCCACCGTCAATTCTACCCATTCTGATCGGTTCGGCAGGGGATCAAATTGGATTTCATTGATGACTAGCCCCTCTGCTGCAACTGAGCTTGAAACAAGAAGTGAAGCAGAGTTGTTCGTTGAATCATCATCTCCATCAATCAGCTGGACTCGATACCGCGCGATTCCTCTCCCCCCATGTCGACGCTCCCACATGAATTCGAGGCTGTCAGCAGGAGACACTATGCCAATCGACGATTCGAATAGTAATTCATAATCACCGCTTCCGATGGAGTCGACAGAGAGTCTAATAGTGTTGCCTGCTGAATGTGCGCCCGAATTTAGCACCGTCGAATACAACGTGAATAGTTCGCCGATATTGGGATGCTTGGGATCTGCCACAAATCTCGCAATCCCAAGGTCAAACTCTGGCGGAGTAACGCTGTTTCGAAAACCTGGCGTTCCGTGCCGGACTTCACTATCAGCCCAATTCTCAGCACTGTTGCCACCAGCCAGACGGACCTTTTCGTCCGAATGTCCAGGAGTATTTCCTATTGAGTACGAATAAGCTGAAACTACAGTTCCGTTTGAGCTTAACAAACTGATCGTCTCAGAGTTGCTATTCGACAGTCCTCGACTTCCAAAAGTTCCGTTCGAAACAGTCACGACCAACGCGCTAGTAGGAACCAGTCCATCATAAGTCATGCTTTGGTCGGCAATGTAGTCCGGATCCAGAATCAACACAAATTGTCTTGGAAGCGCAAGAAGTCCCATTCCGGAATCATCGAGCGTATCGGTGCCAGAACCGTCCGTTATCATCCAACCCTGAAGCTGCTGTGGGAAGGCAGAATCGTTGTAAAGTTCAATGAATTCATCTGTGTTCTCGCTTCCGTCTGGGTCGAACATTACCTCAGAGAGCAGGATGCCGGCCTTGGCTACTGACCCCAAAAGTAGTGACAACAAGAATAGTGCACTAATGAAACGCATTCCTATAGTGCGAAACACATGGTAGTTCACCTTTCCATACTACTGTTACTATGTCAAACCTGCGAGGATTATCCAAGCGGCATATTCGTAGATAGGTGCGCGCTAGTTGCTTGATTCGTTCTTGCTTTTGTTTGTTCACCCTGTTTGCGGGAAGAAACTCCGACACGCGACTAGCTGACTTCACCTCTACAAATACGATGACATTGCCGTCCTTGCACACAATGTCGATCTCTCCATTCTTACGAGTCCAATTTCGATCAAGCACTTTGAGTCCATTCTTCTCCAAATACTGGCAAGCGATATCTTCACCGGCAAGCCCGCGCTTACGAGCCGTCATACTTTGAGACTTGCCCCAAAGCCTAAACCACCAATTCCAGAACACCGTGAAAACTCTTGCGGTGGATGGGACAAGGCCCGTGCAGCTTCAGCGCTCGGCGATGCTCAGCAGTCGGATAGCCCATGTTTCGGTCGAATCCGTATTGCGGGTACAGCAGATGATACTCCCGCATTGTGCGATCCCTCTCAACTTTAGCGATAATTGATGCGGCGGAAATCGTTGCAACCCGAACGTCACCTTTAATGATTGCATGGCAATTCTCTACGCCAGGTATCTTGTCTCTGCCATCTACGAAAACAGCATGCGGCTCAACTCCGATGCCCTCGATCGCTGACTTCATGGCAAGCAACGAGGCAATTCTGATGTCTGTACGATCGATCTCCTCCGCCGATACCGCTGCAAACGCGCACACCAATGACGTACGAATCTCTTCGGCAAGTCTCTCCCGAACCATCGACGAGATACTCTTTGAATCACGGCACCGCCAGAGTGTGTCGCAATCCTTGAAAAGCACTACCGCGCCAACCACCGGTCCGGCCAAAGGGCCGCGGCCGGCTTCATCACATCCGCAGATCATCTGAATTCCGTCTTTCTGCAAGGCGCATTCGAACCGTTCGGGAATCGTCGCGTTCAGCTCTTGGCTATGTTTGGACATTAATCGGCTCCGGGATTGACCACAGCTTAACAAGCATCTCACCAAGCGACTCCTCACGCCTCCAGCCACCTTCATTTAAGATCCAATGGTCGCGTCCCTTGTTAGGCTTCCGATCGGAGGCAGACTCGTGCAGACTTCTGCTTGAAATCTCACAATCCGAGAAATCGATGTCCAACACGCGGCTCCGGTTCATAGTCCACTCGCGGAGATCTCCTTCGGTGCCAGGGATCTGGTGCGTATACCCCACAACTACGTCATCCGATAATGCAAACAAGAAAGCGGCAGACTCTCTCGTTTCTTCATACGATCTCATCAGCGTAGCAAACGTGGTACCGTCAAAGTCAAATTCTTCTCCGACTTCTGGCTCGATTACACGTATGGTATGCAATCTGATGGCAGCATCAAATATGTTTGACGCATCGGTACGTCTTTCGCTTGAGTAATCAAGAACTAATGCGGGCCGAAGCAAGCTCAGAACCTCAGGCGCACCTCCAATGTGCTCGGAACTTCTGTTTAGGGCAACAGCAAAGTCTAAAGATTTGTACCCGCTTTGCAACAGTCTTTCATGCACGGCATATGCCGTCCTTTCTGCGTCCCATGCCGCCCCGAAGCCAATTAACCCACAGGATTCACCGAGTCTTACAAAACATGCAGAGCATCGCCCACTCCCAATCCAAGCTACTTCGCCCTTTGTATCTTGGTCTATGAAACTACTCCAAACGATAGCGTTCAAGCAAACAAGACTGAGCATTAAACCTTGTTTCACTCTGCCTCGCCACAATTGTGCGATGCCAATTGCCTGAGTGAGCACACCGATTGTGAGAATACTCCAACCGTTGCCGGAAGTGATACTCGCCATCGGAAGACTCGCAACAGCTGATGTACCGACTGCAAATCCCTTGGCAATCAAGTCTATTACCTGTGCGAAAGGATATGCAGCGACCTCTGCAATAGTGGAAGCAGCCAAAAAAAGAAGTATCAGCACGATCAATAATGAGAACAGTGGAATTGACACGATGTTTGCAAGAACTGCGAGTGCGGGGGCACGGCCAAAAAGAAGTGCAACGACCGGAGCGGTTGACAGTTGGGCACCGAGGGTTCCTGTCAGAATTTCGGAGATTCGCCGGCTCATGTTCACCGTACCTGCGTCCAGAAGACTCTGAACCGGTTTCGAAAGCCCGACATAGGCTGCCAGAATGCCGGACATTGACAAGTAGCTCAGGATGAAACCCGCGTCCAGCAAATGCAAAGGCCAAAAAAAGAGTTCTATCGCAAAAGCAAAGAGCAGAAGATTAGCCGGATGACTGGCACGGGTAAGCATTCTTCCTACAATGAATAGAAACGCCATCAGAGCGGATCTAAAGAGGGACGGTACGCCTAAACCAAGCAACGTATAGGCGACAAGTAAGAGGATTAGCACTGCATATCGCGCGTTTCGCGGTACTTGGAATGTAGCAAGCGCAAGCCAACACAGCGAAACCAACAAACCAGTATTCAGACCACTGAGCGCAAACAGATGGGCAAGGCCCGTAGTCTGAAGATTCAATCGAAAACCGGGCGAGAAAGCGTCCCGGGATCCGAGCAAGAGTGCACCTGCCACCGCCGACGCATCGGCGGAGAGACTTCTTGAAAAGACTGAGAGAATCGCCGCGCGAGTTCGCTCAACGTAGTAACTTATCCCACGGCTTCCCTTTATTACTATTAGAGTTGACCTATCGGCAACTCTTGCGTCCGCCCAAAGTCGATCACGAAGTGACCAAGTTACCTCCCGAACCGAACGCCCCTGCCCAAGATGTATAGGGACAATTCTTACCTTGCACGCAACAACATCGCCGATGTTGATGGCTGTTGCATCAGACAGCGGCAAAGACAATCGAACTTGAAGTGAGGCACTCTCCAGAACGGAGTCACCTATCTCAAGACGAACGCCTCCGAGACGAAACTTTTCGCTCCTCGCTGATTCCCGTCCGCCTTCTCTCCACAAAACAACACCGCGACAATTTGCTATCACGGTGTCAGAGTTTATCTGTGCGAGCCATGCACGGTCATGCCTTGCTATGTGTGATTCACCACGCGCAAGGACCAGAGTTGCGATGGCAACGTACCCAATCAAACCGCCGAGCTTGCTAACCTGCGGGAACGCAAGACAAACCAGTGCCACAGTTGCAAGTATCAGAGCAATCGCGAAACCCGTGTCCTTTGAAAGAGGGATGAACAGCGATCCTACGACACCAACAAGTGAAGCGACCGCGAAGGACAGAGCAGGAATATCCGCGAGACGAATGGCCTGTCTGGCTTGCACGTTAAGCTATTTGGTCAGAAGGAAGCTTGTGGCAATGCCAAAGGAAAACTGTCTGGCGTCGACGCGTCGAAAACCCGCTTCTAAATACTTCTCGTGAAGGCGTTTTGAACTTGGAAATTGCTGAATTGTCTCAGCAAGGTAGCGATAGGCTTCTCGGTCGTTCGACACTGCGCCTCCAAGTGGCCGCATAACCCACCACATGTAAGCCTTAAACACCTTGTCGATGAACACAGAGCGATCTGGCGTAAACTCAAGGATCACACCCTTTCCGCCAGGTTTAAGCACTCGATTTAGCTCGGAAAGACCTTTCCCCAGATCACGGAAGTTTCTGATACCAAAAGCCACCATGAATCGATCAAAGCTCGCATCAGGGTATTTGATCTCTTCTGCTGCTCCACATACCAGATCAACCAGCGCAATTCCTCGTCGCAATGCCTTGGTCTTAGCCAACTCAAGCATGCTGGAGGCGGGGTCATACAATGTGGTATGAACTCCAGGACATTGCCGGTGTGCTTCAAATGACATGTCCCCGGTGCCAGCACTGCAATCAAGAATCCGCATGTGCGGGACCAATTCGAGTGACTTAACTGAAGCACGACGCCACCAGCGGTCAACACCTAATGAGAATACTCTGTTCAAACGATCATAGGTACCGGAGATTCGATCAAACATCTCCACAACACGTGGGTCGGCCCCAGCATAAGAAGGTGCGACTCTTGCGGGAGCGGGGAATTCCTGACTAGTCGAGTTTGTCACAGTTTGGTGGCGTAAAGAAATACGAGATAGAGTGGTGTGGACAACAGCAGCGAATCAAAGCGGTCGAGGAATCCGCCGTGACCCGGAATCAGGTTTGAAACATCCTTGATTTGCACTTCTCGCTTCATCAGGGACTCGATCAAGTCACCCATCTGGCCGGCTACTCCAACTAATACCGGTAGTATGAGGTAATCAAGTGGATCTGGTTCCGCAAGGCCCAACAAGTACAAACACGGCAAGAGAAGCGCGGCAGCAAGCAAACCGCCGACCGCACCCTCGACAGTCTTGTTTGGGCTAGCCTCCGGAAACAACTTGTTTCTTCCAAACGACCGCCCAGTAAAGTAAGCAGATGAGTCACAAATCCACGTCGCAACAAACAGAATTCCAAGTGCACCTAATGGACCATGCCGAAGCGGGCTCGAAATCTCATGAATCAGGATCCACATCGATAATGGAGCCGCGGCATAGACCAAGAACAATGCGCCCAGACCAAGCTGGATGAGTGGAGCGCGCGCTCGACTGAACACGGAAGTAAGGATCCAGACGTAAAGTGCTGTGATGGTGGCACCAAGAATGACCGGATTGCCGTGTTTCATCACAAGTAAGTCAACTCCCAGTAGAATCACGGCCAGGTATTGCACTCCAAGCCGCACGTTCATCGCAGCAGCGAAGATCCTCCACTCGCTCAGAAGCAAGCACTGGATCCCAATAATGACTACTAACAACCATACTCCTCCAGTCGCTGCCGAATAAAGGAGCAGTGGAATTCCAATCGCAGCCGAGATTAATCTGATTTTGAGATTGGACACTATTTGAAACGCCGCCCGCGTAGTGTCCCGATATCAGGAGGCCAGCCTGTCGAATCAGACTCTGAAGTAAGCAGATCGAACACCGGCTGAAAACTCACCTGCAGCTCTTCTTCTGGAACCAGAAATATCGAATTGCTGTCCGGTTCTGCCAACCTCTTTCTGGACATCTCTGTAAACGAGGAGTCCGGAAATACATCAACGATTGCCTGATGAGTCTTCCTCGCCGATTCAAAGTCGCCAAGCTTGTACTCCTGCAGGTACGCAATCGCATGCAAGGCCCTCGAGCCTTCCAAACTTGCACTGTCAAACGACAAGGTCTGACGGTATGCCGCGATAACCTCTACCGCATCCGCACCGCCCAATAACATCGCCTCGGCATTTCGAAGCGCTTTTGCTTGCTCGGACTCCTCAACCGGAAAGTTAGGCAGGTTCAGTTTGGCTCGTGCGATGTTTCGGAGATCGATAGGTACTTCTTCACTCTCTGAAACTTCTCTGAGGAGCGATTCGCCTCTAAGTCGAGCTGAGTCCACTTGCGATTTCTGAAGTACAAAGGCATATTGAAGAACCGCCCGCCAATGTTCAATTGACGAATCAGGTACCGCTGCCGCTGCTTCAAGATGACGGTAAGAGCTGTCAGCATTCCTTGCTACGGTCTCGAAGAACGACGCAGCTTCCAAATGTGCCGTAACAAGACGTCTGCTGACACCGCGCCTTCTCATCCAATAAAGGTCGACGTTATTGGGTCCAGATTGAGGAGTTGCTTGCACTTCGCCTTCGCCGATGCGCACATCCTCATCTTCTGCAGGCTGAAGAGAGTCGCGGGCCGCCTCTTCTCTCTTTCTGAGGGAGTCTCTTTGGAAGAGCGCACGCATTATTGAGTCCGCAATCAGCTCGGCCGGAGTGAGTGCGACGGCGCGAGCCGTATCCAACGTGCTGACGTTAGCCGTGTCCTGAAGAACCTTTTGAGAACTATCTTCCCCGAAAGAATCAGAATCTACTAAAAGGTCTTGCTGACGTTCAATGCGAACAGTATCCTCTCTGACAACTCCTTGGTCAGTCTCCATTTCCAATGCTGGTTGATTGTCCTTGTAATATGCCAGACTATCTGTCAAGATAGGAATCTGGTTCAAAGCCGTGAGACCGGACTCAAGCCTTCTTGCAGCTTGCCGCGCAGAATCTTGGAGTTCTCGTAAGCCTCCCGCGGTCGTGACGCTATCGAACTTTGCCTTCGCTAATTGAAAGTCACCAAGTTTATCGCGAGCGACTTCTCCTTGCAGATAGTACGCTTGCGCTTTGCTGTTTCCGGGCGAGCTCGTGACCCCGAAATTCTCAAGCATTCGCAGTGCGAGCGTCGGGTCGCCACACCTCGCTTCCACTCGCGCAAGCTCCACCTCAACCTCGCCGGAGCGGTCGAGGAATCTGCGGTCGGTTCGCAGGGGAAGCAGATAGCTTACGGCCTGCGGATAATTACCTTCCTCGGATGCAATGAGAGCGAGGAGTTTGCGAGATTGAAAAGCTTCTTCAGTAGACCGAGTTAGTTCAAGACAGCGAAGAAGCGCATTTCGCGCCCTTTCCTTTTCGCCCATTGCGAGGTACGATCGACCGAGCCGTAAGTTGTCAGTCGCCTTATCATCTCTACTATATGAGATCTTGCTGATTTGTTCCAAGTACTTGGCCGCCTCCTCCGGATTCCCTCTCGCATCATAGATTTCGGCCAAAGTCCTGCTTGCACCGGCCTTTGCATCCGGTGAAGTTAGTGTGCTCTCTTCACGCCTTAAGACACGTTCAGCCTCTTCGAGCATATTTTGTGCGACGAGTGCTTTTGCGCGCCATATCGTGGCAGACTCAACATGCTTGCTCTTAGGGAAAATCGTCACAAGTTCTGTGAACTTCCGTTCCGCACGGGAAAACTCTTGAAGGCGGTAATAGGATACACCCATTACCATCAGCGCATCGTCTACCCAGCGGCTCTTCGGATAAAACTCCAGGAGCTTGCCACAGGACTGTATAACCTGCTGATATTGCTGCACAGGAACATTTCCTTGCTGCGGTTGACCGGGACGGTTCGGTTGTCCGCCCTGAGACTCTTGCACAGCACCTTGTGCGCTACGCTTTGTCTGCCGCTCCGCAGCACGAAAATCCTGCTTAACGTTATAAAAGGTGTTGTAGTACGCGCATCCAGAGCCTAAAACAATCAGGAAAGCGAGAAGGAAAGCACGCGTCAAGGATTTCGAAGAGACTCTCTTCATATGTCGTTCGATGCAGTCATGTTACAATGTGACCAGGCATGATACAAGGCAGGTACGGCAAGACCCGCTTGTGCTGAAAGGTGGAAATGTGCTGATTCGGTAAACGGGGTATGTTCGAGATTAACTTCGATCGTTAGTGCACCGCTCTCGAAAGCCATTTCAGGCAGTGAGGCGGCGGGATAGACCACGGCTGAAGTACCAACAGCAATGAACAAGTCACACTCTGTGCTGGCTCGAAATGCATGAGTTAGCACGGCCTCTGGCAGCATTTCTCCAAACCACACTACCCCGGGTCTGAGTTTTCCTCCACAAGAGCAGCACGGAATCTTGCCCTCATATCGGACAGGTTCATCGCCGGACTCCTGCGCACAGCTAAGGCAGCGATTAATTTTGATGCTTCCATGGAGCTCAAGAACACTCTTACTCCCTGCCATTTGATGCAACCCATCAACGTTCTGCGTAATTAGAGTGAACTTAGGGCACGCTGACTCCCACTTTGCCAGAGCATGATGCGCCGGATTTGGCTTGGCTTCAGCCAGAACGCTGCGCCTGTAGTTGTACCACTCCCACACGAGCTCGGGGTTCGCCATAAAGCCCTCCATACTGGCCAACTCCTCCGGTCGCATCTTGTTCCAGATGCCTTCCTTTCCTCGAAATGTCCCCAAACCCGACTCTGCTGAAATCCCCGCGCCTGTCAGAACGGCAATATTCCGTTTTCCGGCCAATTCGCTCAGGAGTTCTTGTGGGAGCACGAAATCGTTCACTTGACTTTCAGTTGAGTCTTGTTTATATTGCGGCACTTCAGGGACCGAAGGGTTCTTGAGGGTGCCGCTATGCGGCTTGTAATAGCAATATCAACAAGATAAGATTTTTTCGACAGAATGCCACAACACAAGTCATGCGAAAAGCGGATGCGAACAGCCGCAAAGGCCAATGAGCGAAACCGCAGGGATCGCTCCCGAGGCCGTACGGCTGAAAAGCGTGTTTTACTGACCAACGACAAAGTCAACGCGAATGAACAGCTCAAGAATGCCTATGAGGTTCTGGATCGTTTGACGTCCAAAGGGATTCTTCACCGTCGAACTGCAGCACGCCGCAAGGCTCGCCTTGCGCGTCACGCTAATTCGTTGAATTCCTGAAACTTAAATCGCCCCCCGCCGAGCCGGTGAGCTCGTGGCAATCGTCCCCCTCCTGCCACAGCAATTTCACCGGCTCTTTTTTGTCTCCATGTCAAGCTTACTTGGGCCTCGAGTAATTCGGGGCCTCTTGCACGATCGAAACATCGTGCGGATGACTCTCGAGATAGCCCGCTGACGTCGCCTCGATAAACCTTGGTTTAGACTGCATTTCAGCAATTGTGCTGACCCCGCAATATCCCATCGAAGCCCTGATTCCGCCTACCAACTGAAAGACCGTATCGGCTAACTTGCCTTTGTACGGAACTTTGCCTTCAATCCCCTCAGGCACAAACTTGCCGCTCGCTTGGGATGCAGCTTGGAAATAGCGGTCTGCTGATCCCTTTTTCATCGCTCCAATCGAACCCATCCCCCTGAACAGCTTGTAGCTACGTCCTTCCACGAGGACTGTTTCACCAGGGCTTTCTTCAGTTCCAGCAAATAGGCTCCCAATCATCACCGAAGAGGCCCCTGCTGCCAGCGCCTTTGCAATGTCTCCCGAGTATCTGATACCCCCATCAGCAATCACAGGTATCCCCTCCTCCAGCACGGCTCCTACAACCCACATCACAGCCGTAACCTGCGGCACGCCTACCCCTGCAACCACCCGTGTGGTGCAAATTGAACCGGGACCCACGCCTACTTTGACCGCGTCAGCCCCGGCGGAGACGAGCGCTTTTGCCCCCTCCCCTGTAACGATGTTTCCCGCTACTATGTCCACTGTCGGAAACTGGCCACGAAGCTTCTCAACCGTGCTCAAGACGTTCCGGGAGTGACCATGCGCCGAGTCAACGACGAGAGCATCTACACCAGCCTTGACAAGCAGCTCTGCCCGGACCTGAGCATCGCTGCCGATACCCACTGCCGCCGCAACTCGCAACCGCCCCTCCCCATCCTTGCAAGCATTGGGAAACTGACTTCGCTTCTGAATATCCTTGACAGTAACTAAGCCTGCGAGTTTTCCGGATTCGTTCAGCAATAACAGTTTCTCAATTCGGTGCTTCTGAAGAACCTGCTCCGCAGTACCAAGATCCGTTTTTACGGGGGCTGTGACCAGTCTTTCCCGCGGAGTCATCAACTTTGTCACAGGCATGGTCAAATCAGTTTCGAATCGCATGTCTCGGTCGGTAATGATGCCCTCCAGAGTCTTGTCGGCGCTTACAATTGGAATACCACTGACACCTTTGGCGCGCTGTAACGCATGGGCATCCGCCAGCGTCGCAGTAGGAGGTAGCGTGTACGGTTCAAAAATCACGGCCGATTCACTTCGTTTCACGCGGTCCACTTCCACCGCCTGATCTTCCGGAGGCATGTTCTTATGGATCACGCCAATTCCACCCTGGCGGGCCAGTGCAATACAAAGCTCGGCTTCCGAAACCGTATCCATCGCAGCTGAAACCAGAGGAATTCTCAAACGAATATTCCTGCTAAACTGAGTGCTTACATCAACTTCTGAAGGAAGCACCGTAGATTCAGCAGGGATGAGCAGAACGTCGTCATAGGTCAGGCCGATACCAACGATGCGGCCAAACTGCATAGTCATAATTCTTCCGTAGGGTTAAAGTGACCAAGATTCAAAAACGAAACCCCCGCCTTTAAGTGGCAGAGGTCGTCGAAGACCGAACGGTCGCGTTGAGAGTAAGGACTCCGATCAAAGTGCTAAGATAGACTTCGCTCATGATTTTTCTGTAAGATGGCAAGGCACAGCTGTGCAGCTTTCACCAAGTCATCAACCAGCACGTGCTCACTTGTTGTATGTTCTTCCTTCATACCGCATCCGATGACAACAGCAGGCAAGCCTTTCTCGTTGTACACATTTGCATTCGTCCCACCCCCAATTGCCAGCGGCTTCATGTCCAACCCCAATGTATGGCCTGCTTCGGACACGATCTGAAACGGTATTGAGTCGGTAGGTACGTGCATTGCTTTGAACTCACGCTTTATCGACTCCTTGAACACCGCACGCCTTAGCTGGCCGTCAATCATGCGCTCGAACTTTGCGACTGCTCTGTTGAAAGCCTCACTCATCGCCTTAGTTTGCGCTTCGAGCTTCTCCACTGAATGGCTGCGAACCTCTGCGCGAGCTGTTAAGTGGTCTGCGACAATATTCGTAGCTCGCCCAGATTCAACTGTCCCAATGTTCGCCGTTGTCTCCTCGTCCAAGCGGCCAAGTTTCATGTTTGAAACTGCCTCTGCAAACACTTCTATCGCGGATATCCCATTCTCCGGACGCATTCCGGCATGTGCGGCAATTCCCTCGATCTCATAGAGCATGCGGTTCGCGCTGGGCGACTTGTAAATGATCTGGTCCATTTCCTCCCCGTCGAGCACGATAGCAAACTTCGCCTCAACTTGAGAAAGATCGACAACATTTGCCCCCATCAGACCAATTTCCTCCGCAACATCAAAAATTACTTCAATGGGACCATGCGGCATTTCCGACTCATGAATACACTGAAGCATTTCAAGAATCGCTGTAACACCAGCTTTGTCATCGGCCCCAAGGACCGTCGTACCGTCTGAGCGGATTACATTGCCGTCAAGGCGAGGCTTGATCCCCAGTCCCGGCATCACGGTGTCCATATGTGCGGAGAACAGCACCGCACCGGAACCGGACTTGCGCGCAGGGATCCGAATATGCAGGTTACCACAATTTCCACCAATCTTCTCGCCCGCATCATCCTGCCACACTTTCGCACCTGTACCAGCGAGCAGCTTTTCGATGAAAAGAGCGACATCTACTTCCTTCTTGGAAGGGCTATCGATCTGAACAAGGCTGAAAAACAGATCGATCATACGTTGCCGATTTACGCTTGGAATAGCCATAATAATAAACCACTTAGTTACAGTAAACAAAGTCTTGATCAGCACTATCGACTGTAAGTGCCAACAGATCACCCGGCTTTGCCATAGTGCGCGGAACTGCTACATCGGAATAGTTGCGGGCATGCCCGTACAAATGTGAGTTATTGCCGCGGTTTTCAACAATAACCTCTACCAGCGACCCGACATGGCGCAAATGAAAGGCGCTGCGTAATTGACGCGACAGCTCGCGTAATTCACCGGCTCGCACACTCACTTCTTCATCGCTGACTTTGTCAGCCAACTTAGCCGCCGGGGTTCCTGGTCTGACAGAGTATGGAAACACATGTAAATACGATACGGGGTGTTCTGCCAGAAAGGCCTTAGTTTCTCTGTAAAGAGCCTCAGTCTCGCCCGGAAAACCCACAATTACGTCCGCCCCAATCCCCCAGTCGTCACGTAACTTAAATGCACGATCAAAAATCCACTTCAGGTGAGAAACAGAGTAACGGCGATTCATTCGTCGCAGGAGTTGATCAGTCCCAGTCTGAAACGGCAGATGCAAATGTGGGCAGACAACGTCTGACTCGGCAACGACACTCAAGAAACGTTCCGAAACAGCCCACGGTTCCACACTGCCCAGCCGAAGCCTTGTCAGTCCCGGCACGGCAGAGATTGCGGCAATCAGGTCTGGCAACCTGTCCTCGCTGCCAGTATCAAAGCCGTATGTTCCCAGCGCAACGCCAGTCAGCACGATCTCCTTCACACCGAAGTCGACCAGTTCGCGCGTGCGCTCTACCGCGTCATCAATGGCAAGGCTTCTACCTTTTCCACGCAATGCCGGAATAATGCAATATGTGCAGAACTGAGAGCAACCGTCCTGTACCTTCAGGAAAGCTCTGACGCGACCCTGCAGTCCGCGTACTACTGTCCCATCGCTCCATGCCGCATTGTCGTTGACTCCGCCGACATTAACAGGCTCGGAATTCCCAAGGTAACCGAAAAGACTCTCTTTCTCTCTATTGCCTAAAATCTTCTGAGCCCCGGCCAATAGTAACTCATTCGGAGCCCGCTCCGCCATGCAGCCCGTCGCGATGACCTGTGCGCGCTGATTGGAGCGAAGGGCCGCGCGGACAGCCGCACGGCCCTTTCGTTCAGCAATTTCAGTCACCGCGCACGTGTTGATCACAATCAGATCAGCGTCTCGCACCGAGGAGGACTCGACGTATCCGTTCGAGCGAAACTGAGTCAATATCATCTCACTATCGTACTGATTCAGCTTACAGCCCATCGTCTGAACAAACACACGCAAAGACTCCTTCGACTGAGAGCTCATTACTCGGTCACGGTCGGAGTCTCGGGGTCGCTTGCTGAAGTGTCATCGATTCCCGGAATGTCACCTTCACCGACAATGTACTTCTCGCGAGTTTCCTGATCAAGCTCATCATCGGCTCCATCAGGTGCCTGTGCCGCGAGAATGATCTTCTTATTCTCACGATCAAACTCAATCACCTCAAGGGCAATCTCGTCACCTACTGAAACAGACTGCTTTCCACCTTTTGTAATACGCTTGAGCTGGCTTGCGGGCACAAATCCTTCCACCTCGCGCGGCAGTTCGACAATCACACCCTTATCCATGACTCGCGATACCTTACCGGTAGTTTGCGACCCAACGGAATAGAGCGACTCAAACTCATCCCATGGATTAGATTGGGCCTGTTTCAATCCAAGTGCGATACGCCTTTCATTTCGATCGAAGCCGAGTACGATGACTTCGACTTCTTCACTTTTCTGAAGGATTTCACCGGGATGCCGAACGCGCTTTGTCCAAGACAAGTCAGAAATGTGCACAAGACCGTCAATGCCGTCTTCCAACTCAACAAAGGCACCAAACGGCACAAGATCCCGAACTTTACCGGTATGCCGCGAACCTGGCGCATACTTCGTCTCGAGGTTCTCCCAGGGATCTGGCTCCACCTGCTTCATGCCCAGCGAAATCTTGCGACCCTCTTTATCGATATTAAGAATCACAACCTCGACTTCATCGCCAACGGACAGCATGGCGGAAGGGTGCTTGACGTGCTGAGTCCAACTCATTTCCGATATGTGAACCAGTCCTTCAAGTCCCTTTTCAATCTCAACAAACGCGCCGTATCGTGCGATCGAGACAACTCTTCCTCGAACCTTTGCACCAACCGGATATTTCTCATCCACACCATCCCAGGGATGCTGCTGCAGCTGCTTCAAACCGACCGAGATTCTCTGTCGCTCCCGATCGTAGTCGAGGACCTTTACTGTGAGCTTCTGATCAAGTTGCACAACTTCGGAAGGATGACTCACTCTGCCCCACGAGATATCAGTGATATGCAGCAATCCGTCCACACCACCCAAATCAACAAAGACACCGAAATCGGTGATGTTCTTTGCGGTTCCCTCCATGATGTCGCCTACCTGCAGTTCCGAGAGGATCTTCTCACGAACGCCCTTGAGGCCTTCTTCAATAATGACCTTTCGCGAAACCACAATGTTCTTACGCGCATCATTCAACTTCACAATTCTGAAGTCCATTTCCTTGCCAACCAGCGCATCGAAGTCGCGGACAGGATGAACATCAATTTGAGAACCGGGCAGAAACGCCTCTACCGTCATAATGTTGACAACGAATCCGCCCTTAATTCTCCGCATGATTGTGCCTTGAACGATCTCTGCGTCATCGAAAATCTTCTGGATTCGTTCCCAGGTCTTCATGAAGTCGGCTTTACGCTTTGACAAGGAAAGCTGACCACTATGATCTTCTACGCGATCAAGAAATACCTCGACATCATCGCCGATCTTCACGTCCACCATGTTTGTGAACTCGTCGCGCGCGACTGTGCCTTCCGACTTGAAGCCGATATCAATCGAGACTTCCTTATCGGTGATCGAGACAATTTTACCTTGTACAATCTCGCCCTCGCGATACTCCATCACGAGCTTGGCGTATAGATTTGCGAGGTCTTGCGCTTCCTGCGTCATTTTCTGCCTTTCCTCAGGCAGATCTTCACGTTTGACTTTCCTGCCCTTGAAGAGAACATCATCCTGATAGGCAGGTGCCGTTTCTTCGACTGCAGTGGTTGGGTTAAATTCACTCATTTAGACCTTTCCCCCCTTTATTTATGCCCGCGGGGAAACGGGGTTTGGATGTATAAAGCCTCAGAAATTGAGGTTATCGAAGTCGCTCATCATCAATTACGTCGCGGTCAAATATGTTGCCGTGATAATCGATCCGAGACAGAGTTGCAAATCGTGAAGTTGATCGTATCGCTTCGAGTATTCGATTTGCAATAGTCTGATATCCGGACTTGTCATCAGGTGAATCACTAATCAAAACTTCAGCCGGAATTGTTTCACCAATCACTATTTCGAGCTGTGGACGCGGAAACCTAAAAAGTTTGGCATTAGCAGTCCCATGCAGGTAGATTGGCAAGACATCAGCACGTGTCTTTCGCAGGATCCAACCAACGCCGAACTTGGGCACAAGAAAACCGTCAGCGGGTGCCCGCGTCCCTTCGGGGAAAAACACCAGCGCGTTACTGCGGCCGAGAATCTTCATACATGCAGACATGGCGGACTTGTCCAACTGGCCGCGCCTGACGGGAAACGCGTTCAGCTTGCGCAAGAGTCTTCCTGCCAACCTATTCCTAAAAAGTTCGGCTTTCGCAAAGAAGTGCACCTCCCTCTTTAGGAACCCCCCTAATAGCGGCGGGTCAAGATTAGACCTGTGGTTTGAACAGATCAGTAACGGACCAGTCTTTGGCAGGCGATCCATGCCTGTAACGCGCACGCCGAACAGGGCTTTAAACATACAGCGAGAAAACAGGGAAACCGTTGCGTAGAACAGTCGCATACCTTACTACTTGGCAGTCGCAATGGTTCCGTGCTTCTTCACGAGTGCCAATACACGATCAACTTGGTCACCAATAGTAAGATGTGTCGTGTCAATCTCTACTGCGTCGCTTGCCTTTCTCAATGGGCTATGTTCTCGCGACGAGTCACGTTGATCTCGCGCTACCAGCGCTTGCTCAACTTCTTCGACAGACTGTACTATGCCGCGCGCTGTCAACTCTTTTTGTCGACGCAAGGCACGCACGTGGGGGTCTGCGCTCAAGTACACTTTTACACCCGCATCAGGAAACACAACTGTACCAATGTCACGCCCATCCGCAACTATGCCGCCGCGTTTGCCAATCTCGCGCTGCCATGCGACAAGCTTCTCGCGAATCAAGGCATGTTCGGAGACTGGGCCGACCCAAAGTGAAATCTCAGGTGTCCTGATGTCATCAGACACATCCTCGCCATCAAGCAGAAAATGCACACCCTCCGAGTTAGAAACCTGCTCAACAACAGTATGCTCCAGAAGCTCCTGAAGGGCTTTGCGATCGGTTAGCTCTATACCACTCCGATATATTTTGAGCGCGACAGCTCGATACATAGCCCCAGTGTCCAGGTACATGAACCCAAGTCTCTGAGCAACCAACTTCGCAGTTGTAGACTTTCCGCTACTTGCCGGGCCGTCAATCGCCACGACGAGTGACTTTGACACATCGTTCATCCTTTGATGCGTCCACCATTCTCTTCATCAATGAAAATGCGGGTCACGATCTTTCCGACAAAGTGCGTGTCGCTCTCACCTTCGAACCGGCTGTCCCAGGGATACCCTGAGGAAGAATCACTCCTGCTTGATTCCTCATCAAATTGCAGATGCTTCTCTATGCGACGCTGCCATAATGCCATATTTTCTGGCCTCAAGTCAACCCAGCCCTTCTTCACCCATTCATTCAGGCTCTCTTGATCAACCGAAAACTCGTTTGAGCCTGCGTAAGGAGGAATCTTAACCTCCGGCCCACGCAAGATTCTCTCACCGTCAGGAAGGAGTATAGGCACACCAATTGAAAGAATTGTCGCTCGCAAATGCGTATTTGACTTCACGATTTGCAATAACGCTTCAGAGCAGCGATCATGCGATTGCTTACAGAAGTCGGATACATGCGGATAAGCAAGCCAGATCAAGTATGCCTCGTACAGAAGCTTCGAAAGGTGTGGTGGGCCGAGCATCTCGAATGCAATGCTTCGATGGCCCGTTTCTTTCTCAAGTCTGACCATTTCGTCCAGAGCAGCCTTGCGCAGAATTCCCGCTCGGTAAGTGGGTCCCATAACTACGGAGTCAAGTGCTCCGACCACATCAAAACCACTATTGCCACCTTCGATCTCGGTGACAACCGAATGCGCAATCTCTTCGGGAGTTACGAATTCCATCTGATCCGCGGCAGTGATCGTGAAGAATTCTTCCGTGGAAAATATCCCGTTCTCACCGGTATCGATGTAGACCGACTTCATATTCTCGCCAAGAGGCGAACCACAAGAATCATCGACGCGCTTGAATACAGAAGATAACTGATAGGCCGCACCTGGGTCACAGTCGAACAACGGGATTGGTTTTCCACCGCGCCTTATCTCACCATGCGATATCTTCTTCCAAGCGATTACCGCAGCAGGCTTGATCTCTTTGACGTACGGCGAACCAGGAGTTCTTCCCATGAGGAAAAGCAGCAGGCTGTGCGCACCGGCGATAGAAGACTTGCTAAGGAGCTGTCCCGAAGGGCGGTCCTCCGAATGTGTGTAAGGGATATTGAGCCCCATTCCACCTGTACCTGTGGTTCCGATCTTCAGGTACATTCGGACGTTATTAGTCCGGCATGCTTCGTTTAGCACCTGCAAGTGTCGAATCAGCTGCGGCAAACTAATCGTGCTGGCAAGTCTTTCCACACGCTCTTCAAGTGAAACGCCGGATGAATCGCCATCTTCGCTATCGAGAGCTTTTCTAACATCATAGTAAGCCGTGTAGGAGTCTTGATATGCCAAACCCGTTGCTGAATTTACGCTATCAATGATCAAATCCGGCTTGTGCTTCTCAATGAGCTGATAGAGAAAGAACGAATGCAAGCGCTCACGATTTGGCTTTTCGAAAACTCCATCAAGGAACATTCGTCGCAAAGAGACATCACCTAGAATCTGCGCCCGCGCCTTGTCTTTCAGGCTTGCAGGCAGAAAAATGTCGCCCCACTCAGCGATGATCTCGGTGCTACCTTTGTGTGGATCCAATTCGCGAACTGCATCAAGCGCCTCTTCTTGGCGCAGCGACAATACTATTAGGTGGGAGGGTTTCTTTTCAAGTAACTGCTTGCACACGGCAACACCCACAAGGCCCCAACCTCCCAGTACAAGGATTCTGCTTCCCTTAATATTCATGACTAATCTTCCAATTTGTCTTCGGATAAGTTTTTTGGGGAAAGAAGCTGATGTCCGTTCCCTTTAGTATGTACAGTCGAAACTTCTGAATCGTCTTCGGAGTCCTCACCTTCGACGACATGACTTAACTGCATAACTGTCTGATCTGCATCGCGAAGCTCGCCCAATTCGCGGGTCAGTTCAGCGTGCCGCGGCAAGTCCGAAACGTTGGTAATCCCAAAATACTTCAGAAATTCATCGGTGATTTCATACAAGAGCGGCCTGCCCACGACTTCCGCGCGTCCTTTCACCCGTATCAACCTTCGATCGAGCAGATTGCGCAGCACTCCACCAGAATCCACACCACGAATTTCATCCACTTCAACTCGTGTGACCGGGCCTCGAAACGCTATGACCGACAGTGTCTCAAGTGCCGCACGTGACAGCCTCGTACGGGCTTTGTCCGCCAAGAATCGACGTAGCAGCTCTCCATGCTCAGGGCGCGTGAAAAGCATAAAACCACCAGCGACCGGCAGGATTTCGAACGCACGGTCATGAGTGACATATTCCTCATTCAGCGCCTCGATCACTTCACCAAGTTTACCCTTCGCCCGCTTTCCGACAGCGTTTATGAATGCGGTCTCGGTCAAGGGTTCTGTACTCACAAGCAACAATGCCTCGGTCTGCTTCAGCAAGCGCCTCCGCTTGAATTCATGATCTTCGGCTTCCTGTTGCTCCTCACCATCGAGTTCAGACTCCATGTGATCAGGAGATGACCCGCTCTCATTCTCGGGAAGCGACTGGCCTTCAGTCCAGGATACCATCACGCCGCCTGACTATCAATTGCTTCTGGTTTGAACACGTATATCTCATCAAAGGGCTGGTTTTGCTCGAGCCTTACTCTGTTGTGTCGGGCTAAGTCAAGCAGAGCAAGAAAGGTCGTCACCCAGACAATTCGGTCAGGCACGTCTCGCAGCTTCTCAATCAGTCCGAAGTGCGAAGCACTTAGCAGATTCCCTAAGACCCAGCGAATGCGCTCCTCAACCGATACTCCGAGCAATTTGACATCGTGAAAAACTCGAATCTCCCTCCGCGCTAAAATTTCCTCCATAGTTCGAGCCAATTCGTAGACTGATAGTGGCATGAGCAGATCGAGTCCTTCCGGACGAGACTCAACGGGGACTGCTTCACGAGCCAGAGGTCGCCGTTCAAACATATTTAGCTCAAGCTCACCAAGGTCTTCTGCTGCTTCCTTGATCCTGGCGTATATTTGAAGTCGATTCGCAAGCTCACGCCTTGGATCATCGATGTCCAGCTCCTCATTCGTCTCCGTATGCGGCAACAGCATTCTGGTCTTGATTGACAAAAGAGTGGCTGCCATCAGCAAATACTCGCCAGCATCTTCAAGATTATCCACGCCTATCTCGTCCAAGGCTTCGAGGTACGACGCAGTAATCTCTGCCATAGGCAAGTCAAGAATGTCGTACTCCTTACGCGTGACGAGAAACAACAACAGGTCGAGCGGTCCCTCAAATCTCGGAAGTTTGACTTGCCAGATACTCATGAGCCAAACCCCATCGCCGTATGAACCTCAGTCATAGTTTGTGCGGCCACCGCGTTTGCAAGTGCGTTGCCTTCAGCGATCACATCCTTCACATACTGTGGATTCTTCTCAAGACCACGTCTTCGCTCATGAATTGGCGCAAGATGCTCAACTATTCTATCCGCGCAGCGCGACTTGCACTCTACACAACCCAAAGCGCCACTTTCACAACCAGATCGAATCTCCTGAACCTCAGAAGCATTGAATTTCTTGTGATAGCCGAATACTAAACAAACGTCTGGGCGACCAGGGTCATTCTTGCGTACCTTTTGAGGATCAGTTACCGCTTTGCGCAATTTCCCGCGAATCTCTTCTGGAGAGTCGGAAAGAAGAATCGTATTTCCAAGTGTCTTTGACATGCGCCGCCCGTCTAAACCAATCAAACGAGGGAAGTTTGTCAGCATTCCGTCAGGTTCAGGAAAAATCGGCGACTTGGGTGAATATAGATTATTGAATCTTCGCGCTAACTCGCGAGTGACCTCAATATGAGGGAGTTGATCCTCCCCGACTGGAACGATTTCACCCTTGTACATCATGATGTCCGCTGCCTGCAGTACAGGATACGTTAAGTGACCGGCCGTTACTGCATCTTCGAGGTTTAAGTCACGCACCTGATCTTTCAAAGTCGGGTTACGTTCAAGGCGACCGGTTGAAATGATCATGTTTAGCAGCAGATATAGCTCGGCGTGCGCTTTCACTGCTGACTGGACAAAAATCGGACTTTTCTCGGGATCGATACCGGCCGCAAGCCAGTCTGTGACCATCTCACGAATGTTTTCAGGAATCTGGCGAGTGTGCTCGTAGTCGGTAGTTAACGTATGCCAATCCGCAACGAGGTGAAAATTCTGAAACTTATCCTGCAATTGAACCCAATTCTCAAGCGCACCAACATAGTTGCCGAGATGCAGACGGCCGGTCGGGCGCATTCCGGAAAGTATTCGTTTCTTTTGCAAGTTGGCTGAGAAAAGCGGGTTGTGATTCTACTTCAGGCAATCTGTAAACATACGATTTTCCGAAGTGAATCGCAACCCGTCTTCGCTGATCAAATAGATGAGTAAGATATTGTTTATTTTACATATACAATTCGAATAGGAGTAATGCTGCCTTCTTGGCGCAGCCGTGCAAAATAGGCACCGGCTGAAACCTCTTCCCGTCCAGCCACCCCCGGTACCCATTGGACAAAACTTTGCCCTTCAGAAATTGCCAATTCGGCAACGTGCCTGCCCAATGCGTCATACACGTCAATAGTTCCACTGCCAGCAATTATTGTCTCGGTCGCAAAAGTGACTGCGCTATTAAAGGGGTTTGGAAAGGCTGTCAGAACACGAAATTCCTTCGGCACCGGCGCGCCGGGCGGACTCAGATTGCTCGTCTCCCACAACATCGTCAAGGCACCAGGGCCTGCAGACATAGGGTAGCTGGCAATCAATTCTCCTCCACCGCTCCGGACTTCCAACGTGGCCTCACCAAAACAAGTCACTGCAAAAAGTCCGCCGGGCAGCGCCTCAATGTCTGTAGCGCCGACTCCGCACAAAATCGGATTGCTCGCGTCGTTTTGTACTTGCCTCGTGGTTGCATTATATCTGAAGACCTGCCCTGAATCACCCCATCCACCTGCCGCGACATATACGTATTCACCATGTGCGGAAAGAGAAGCAGGCATGCCTCCCACGTCAAGCACCGTTTCTACATTCATAGATGCTAAATTGACTATGTAAATGCTGCCTGCGACATTTGTATAATTACCGGTACAGGCGACATGCAACTCACTTCCAATCTTCACCATCCCCTGCGGGTTTACTCCAAGTACTACGGAGTCAATTAACGCGAGATTCTGCACACTATAGCGTTTTAGGACACCCTGTCCAAATTCAGGGAAATTTACTCCCGTATTCAGCACGAACAATGTGTCATCGTAGACCACAATTGCCTGCGTACCAACACCCGAATGAAGAGTGATCTCGACAGAGCCGCTCGTTAGATCGATCACGGAGAGTGTCCCACTTACACTTGCGGAGACGGCAAGCCTCGCATTAGGCAGAAGAGCCGCTGCCCATGGGTTGACCGCGCCCGACACCGAGATTTCCCGCAACGTGTGTAAAGTTCGCCGATCGATTTCCTGAACGGTACCATACCCAGAATTGACGACGAACACGCTTGCTTCAGACACCACGACATCATTAGGGATGTTACCCAAGGTCACCGCCTGCGCCACATGCTGACCAGTTTGATAGTTAACCCACCCCAGACTCTCGTCCAAACCGTTCACAACGTAAAAGATTTGGGCAAAGGCTATCATCTGGTGGAGCACAAGTAATAGCATTGAAGCGCGAATCATGGTCTCACATCCATTTAAGGTTGACATACATCCAGAATTGCCTCAGCGGCATCGGAGCGTGACGTACAACACGATAGTCTACGTCAAAGACATTTTCACAACGCACGCCAACTTCAATCGCAGTACTTCCCAATGAAAAACACCTTGCGACGTCAGTGTTCACTAAGGTGTACTCCGGCAACCATTTGGAATTTGTCTCCAAAACAGCTTGCTTATCAGACCAGAAAGTACTAATTGTTCCGTGAAAACCACCAGACTGCGCAGTCAAATTCCCACGAAAAGTCCTTGCTGGGCGATATATTAGATACTTCCCATCTGTAAGCCGATCGCCACTCCGATCTCTGGCCTCCAGCCACTCCATTGACGAACCAACGCTGACAATTCTGGGGACTACTACTTGTGAGATTGAGACTGCAAAAGAAGCAAGTGTTGCACTCTTCAGGTTTTGCGGCGTCCAGCGACCATCAAAAGTCTGCCGCCAGTAAATCAAATCGCGGACATGGCTGTCTGACAGCACTACGTCCAAAGTTGACTTGAATCGAGAATTTGTCGAGAGGGTGCCGAAAGTCTGAAACTGTGTAGAGGATTCCGCCCTAAGGTCCGGATTACCTTGCGCCAGGAGTTCATCGTTCCAGAAAAGCGAATAGAAACTTGGGGCATGATATGACATGGAACCACGAAGTCCAACCGACGCATTGACAATGGTCCGAAAGTCATATGCTACTTCTCCAAAAGGTAATGATTGCAACTTAGAGTCGCCGAATCGCTCCACGTTTAGGCCTGCATCTACACTAAAGCTTTGATTCTTTCGAATTGATACTGTCTTTCCAATACCTCCCGTAACACGCCAGCGCAGACGATCAGCCTGGTCGTCTGCCAATATGCCGCTTTCCAGGCTCTCGCGTTCGCCCTCGACTCTTACACAAACTTGGATCCCGCTTGACATTCCTACCCAGCTTGAAGAGATTGCTGACCTTCTCGCATATTCACGTGAAGTCTTGAGAAAACTATATGGATCAGGGTCGGAATACTCCTTTCTTTGTGTCTGTTGCGAGAGCTTCGTGGTGATTGTGCCCTTAGGCGTTGGAAGCTCTAAGTCAAAGAGAAAGGAGCGATAGGACTCCACTTGACTTGCCATCGGAGTAGGTCGCGGAGCTAAGTAACCCGGGAGGCCGAATTCACCTTCCTCGAGCCACAAGGTCGATGTCAGTTTCACTCTGCCCACGAAGTTCTCGACTTTACCAAAGAATCGGTCTCTGCTGGTTGCATTGTTCTGACGCCTGAACTCCTGACCAAGATTCTGCGTGAAAGGACCATTACCATCATACTCAGTTACACGAAATCTATAGCGCCCATTGCCCTGTGCGCGTGAGACTCCGGTGACTATTCTCAAGCTTTGCCCGATCCACTCGTGCCTCGCGGACAACTCACCAAAGGTACCGGTGCCCTCCAACCGCACCGCGGCGGACTTCTGCTTCACTGTCGAAGTCCGAATCGAGATTACGCCTCCAATCGCTTCAGCTCCAAAACCACTGCCGCCTCTCACAATCTCTATTGACTCAATCCAGTCGACTGGAATGCGCGCCAAGTCTGTTTCACCGCTTCCAATATCGTCAATTCGAACACCATCAAGCAAGACCAAAACCTGATTAACATTTGAGCCGCCAATTCTCGCGAACTGTTTTCCGCCGGAAGCAGCGTCATCTCGCAATGTCACGCCTGGCAACTGCTGCAGAAACTCGGCAGCATTCCGCGCTCTGCTCTGCTCGATGTCCTCCTTCTTATATGAGCGAATTACTGCATTATCCGAGGCATAGATTATCACCTCCGGCAATGTAGTGTGCAGGGAGTTTGACTCCGTGGCAGACGACAGAGATCCTAACAGTGAGAATCCAAGGGCAATATACTTTAGAGAGCGAGTGTCCATCGAAGACCAAAGTACTCTTCCTTCCGAATCATCATGTAGCCAGGCAAGTACTCATAGTGTTGCCCAGTCAGGTTTTCTACTCCCCAAATGAGAGTCACGCCTTCAATAGTTCCTTCAATTCTGAAGTGCACGAGATGTGCGGGTCCGATCACCTCGCTACGCAAGTCCGAAGTCGCCCGTCGCCGCCCGATGTGCTCGTAGGCAGCGTATGATTCTATATGCAATTGCGACTTGAAGAACGTGCGAGAGAACACAAGACGCGAAAAAGAACGCGTGTCAAGCGCGCGGGATTTCTCATCAGCATCGACAACTATCTCACCAAGTGATTGGAATCTTACATGCTTAGTGATTCGAATCTCGGAGCTACCAGCCGGACCTTCAAACCGATTGCTTTGGCTTTGGCCGTCCAAATATAGTGTATCGCTTCGCTGGACAAAACCGTAGCCGTTTGATGTCGCAAACCTCCAGCCCAAGCGTAATCTTCCCCTTTTTGACGTCCAATCAAGCCCTGCTTCTGCAAAGTCAAGAGCCGTTTCGTAGCCCCTATTTGCCTCGGACTGCGGGAGCACTCCACCAAAAAATCCACTCTTGGCAAAGCCGTCGTCTACGAGTAATCCTCTTTCTTCAATTCTAAACTGTGCGATCTGCCAGTATGTCGGTACAGACTTCCTGCCTAACAAGCCTAAACCATAGATTGCGAAATTCAGGAATCGGGGCGTAAGAATCTCCGTTGCGGCCGAGAGATCATCCTGGTTGTTATCATGCTTGTCACTTGCACGATTGTTCAGCTTTTTGCGATAGAGTATGCGCGCCTTAAGGCTTCCAACTGCTGATTGTATTGATCCACGACCTTGTAGAGATACATCCTCCTCTACTAATGCACTTTCTCCAGGAAAACTGAAATTGGCGCGTTCGAAGGCAAGTCTGAGGCCAACGTCCGAACACCCCATAACTTTGGATGCATCAACGAAGCCATAGAAATATTGTTCCCGCAAACCGAAGTACTTGTCTCTTTCCTCCCTGTCTTGCCTCAAATGCGCACCGAATTCAATACTGCTGCCATCGCGAATGCCTCGCATTCTGACAGTCCCATGCTCACGCTCGCAATAGATATTCGGTCGGACTACCTGATTCGGAGCAGGCCTTAACACCTGCGGGGACTGAGCTTCCGCGTTAGATCCGCCGTACTCAATCGTTGCGTTCCAGTTCGAATTCAGCCTATAGTTCAACTCCCCGCGGAGTTTGTACGACTTTGACTTGCTGATCCCCTCGCGCAGGCCATTGTACCAGAACAATCTCCCTCTCCCCTCAGCAGAGAATCGTGGCGAGAAGCTCTGGGCATGCGCAAAATCAACTCTTCCAAATCCATAGTAGCCCTCCCTGACTAGTAACTCAGTTCGCGGAGAGTCGGCAGGCATGCTCCTTCCTGTGAGCTTCAATGTGCCCAGTGGATCCAGCCCATCAACAGCGAATGCAACAGACTCCAATTCTTCAGGAGAATCCAGATTAGACTCGTACAGACCGTCACTGAAACGATGCCAGGGTATGCCATCTCGTTCAACTCCAATGTACCATGGATTGAATCCCCACGGTCTGAATACTACGGGCGCCCCAGCGACACCGTAGTCCATCGGAAACATACCTGGAAGTCTTCGCATCCAGTCACTCATATCTTCGTACGCATACGAACGCCATGCATCCATAGTCATGACCTGTGAATACAAAGGCACGGAAACGACAAACAAAACGAATATGCGTAAGAATCTCATTAAAGCGGTTGCTCAATTAGTTTTACCATCTTGGGCAGCAGAGGCACAACAATCAAGAGAAACACGAGCGCGTTTGACACCAAATGAATCAATGCAAAAGGTGCGGCTAAGCCTAAGGTAACAAGAGTCTGGTCAATAGAAAACCCGGCCGCCACTGGGAAGGCCAGGTTAGTAAGAGTATCGAACCAAATCGTTGCTACAACCCCAAGTACAGTGACGACGATTGCTCGATATGTAATTGAGCCAGCAAATGCCACTTTTCGTGCCAAGGCTCCAACGGCACCCGCGCCCGCCATTCCAGTGACTTGCGCTACCAGCGTCAAGCCAAAAGAACTGCCCATGGGGTGAAAGCCTGCAAACAGAGTTTCGATCAGAACACTACACAAAACCCCCGCGCCCAGTCCGAGCAGGTAACCCGCGCAAAAACATGTCGCGGTCACAAGCTCCACATTGGGAACAGGGGCCAAAAGATATCCTAACGCAAGACCGACTGCCACCAGAGCCGAGGCTCGAGTCAACATCAACGGCGGACTCGAAAAACCGCCAGTATCACTCATTCGATTCTCCTCGCAAATTGCGAAGAGCCTCCACCAGTTTCCTTGTCTCCGAAGGTTGGTGAAAGCCGCAGGCAGGTCTCCTGGCTAAGAGTAAGTCACTCTATCACAGTTGCGGGACAGCGACGGGTTCACACCGTCTTCCCTATTCTTCCGCAGTTTGCGGACACCTGCAGCCTAATTCCTGAAGCGAGAGCGTACTACTCGCTGACCTTTTCGGTCGAAACAAGTTCGCGCGCCTTCTCGCGGATACGGGACTTCTTACCGGTCAAACCACGCAGGTAGTGAAGCTTTGCGCGCCGCACACGACCTCGGCGCAAGACCTCAATCTTGGCTATTCGCGGCGAATGCAAGGGGAATACACGCTCGACGCCAATCCCCATGGAGAGCTTGCGTACCGTGAAAGTTTCATCAAGGCCGCCGCCATGCCGGCCAATACAAACTCCTTGAAACGCTTGAATACGTTCCTTGTCGCCTTCAATGACGCGGACGCTCACAATCAAGGTATCCCCAGGCACAAAGCTGGGAATATCTTGTCGAAGATCATCCATCGTCCAATTTGCGATGCGGTTCATTTCTGCCTCTATCTATGCTAATGCTTGTTTTTCAAGGTATCGGTTCGCAGCAGGTCCGGACGTCGCTCACGTGTGCGCAAAGACCGTTCTGTTACTCTCCATTCCGCGATCTTCTCGTGATGACCGGAAAGCAGAACTTCCGGCACACTCAGTCCTTCAATAACTTCCGGTCTTGTGAAGTAAGGACAGTCCAAATCTCCATCTGCGAAACTGTCGCCATCTGCCGACGCTTGATTGCCAATAACTCCCGGCAACCTTCTCACAATCGAATCGACTAACAATGCAGCAGGCGTCTCTCCACCGCTGACGACAAAATCCCCAACCGATATTTCTTCCCATGAGTCCCGTTCGAAAACACGGGCATCAACGTCCTTATAATGCCCACAAAGGACAATCAGCCACGTCGACCTGACGAGCGTGTCGACGACTGATTGCGTGAGCCGCTTCCCTTGCGGAGACATGAAAATCCGCTGAGGATTCTGAAGAGGTGCGCGATAAGTGAACAATGCATCAAGACAGGCAAATACGGGCTGTGCCATCATGATCATTCCAGCGCCACCTCCATATGGAACATCGTCGACCTTTCCGTGGCGGTCGGTCGTGTAATGCCGAAGCTGATGCAACCAGATTTCAACTTCCCCGGACAACAATGCACGTTGCATGATCGACTGATTCAGCGGAGCACTGATTAGCTCGGGAAAGGCAGTTATGATGTCAATGATCACGCTCGCCAACCGCTGGTGGAATTTCCTCGCTGGACAGCAGTTCTGAAAAGCGACGGACTACGATTCTGCGATGTTCAAGGTCGACGTCACCCACCCACGCATCCACG
This sequence comes from bacterium, assembly GCA_023382385.1. Taxonomy (NCBI): domain Bacteria; species bacterium. The sequence goes on from JAHDVH010000001.1 coordinate 349,352, forward strand.
AACGGCACCATGACATCTCCCACAGGAGTCTGTATTGTCAGGATATCTTGGGCGCCTCGCAAAACATCGGACAATTTGCCAACTTCTTGTCCTGATTCATCTACCGCTATACAACCGATCATGTCGCTGATATAAAATAGATCTTCAGGCAGCTTGAGGCGGTCATTCAGCGATATCTCGATTGTGGCGCCACGAAGCGATTCTGCCTGATTACGGGTCCGGATCCCGTCAAAATTCAAAAGGACACCGTTCGTCGCAAGCTTACAGCGCTTTATCCTAATCTCGAGTACCGTCCCGTCAGACATTCGAAGCATACATTCTTTGAGAGTCCGAAATCTCTCTGGAAAGTCTGTCAACGGTTCGACTCGCACCGCTCCCTGCAAGCCGTGCGCGGCAACAACGGCCCCTATCAGAACCAGATCATTTGAACTGCGCGGCTCAGGCGTGTTCACCTGAGCTGCCTACAATATCCAAATGTGGGGGCTCCGCACCCTTCGAAGGCATCGCAGGATCCACAATCTCGAAACCAGCACGAATTCCTTTGCGTGCTGCGGCAGCGAACACAAGTGTACGCAACGATCTTGCGGTCCGCCCTTCTTTTCCAATTACCTGACCGAGATCACCTTGTCCAACGTACAGCTTGTACAGAATGCGACCAGTATCTTCGGTCACCTTCTCAATGCGAACAGACTCGGGTTTCTCAACCAAGTGTTTGACGATAAAGCTGATGAAGTCTTCCATCACTTTCCTTTTCGCCAAGATGTGTGAGTGATCAGAAGGCGATATATTTAGGACAGATGTTTAAGCCTGCTCTGCTGTTTCGCCTGATTCTCCTGCGGCGGCTACCGCTGCATCAGCTGCGGCCTTGGCAGCTTGTGCAGCTTTCGCAGCCTCGGCCCTTGCCGCTTCTGCGGCGGCCGCCTCAGCTGCCGCGGCTGCCTCTGCAGCCTTTGCTTTGCGGCGGTCAGCTGCCGTTTCGATTTTCTGTGTTGCACGCAAGCGAGCAGCGTTTCGAACGCGCTCACCTTCAGCCGCTGCCTGATCTGCAGCCGCACCGCGCTTCAGCAGATCAAATTGGATTAGGACACCCTCGCGTGATAGCAGACTGCGGACAGTATCGCTCGGTTGTGCACCCTTGCGCAGCCATTCCAGCGCCTTTTGCGAAGACAGTTCCAGCTTCGCCGGCTGCTGCGAGGGATAATACACACCGAGCTGATCAAGATAAGCACCGTCGCGGCGTTTGCGGCTGTCCATGACCACAATACGAAAGCAGGGGATCTTCTTGCGTCCCGCGCGGGCTAAACGAATGCGAACTGCCAACTTAGTTTTCCTATATTATAGATTATCTGAATTCTCTTAGCGACCCAACACGCGACGTACCTGTCCTGGCCCAGCCTTGCGCAACTGTTTCATCATCGTGACCATCTGCTCATACTGCTGGATCATCCGGTTTACATGCTGAACTGACAGCCCCGCTCCTGAAGCAATGCGCTTACGACGACTTGCATTCAAAACCTGCGGCCTCTCGCGCTCAAATGGCGTCATGGAAAGAATCAGCGCCTCTGTGTGCTTCAGAGCTCGCTCGTCAACTTGCATATTCTTCATTCGAGCGCCCATCCCTGGAATCATCCCGAGCAGGTCAGTCAGGGAGCCCATCTTCTTTAACTGTTTCAGCTGATCGAGAAAGTCCTGCAGATTAAAATCCGCTTTGCGCAGCTTGGCTTCAAGTTCTGCAGCCTTTTCCTCGTCAATCGTCGCCTGCGCGCGCTCCACAAGCGTAACGATGTCGCCACGTCCCAGAATTCGACCAGCAACACGATCGGGATGAAATGGTTCAAGTTGATCAAGTTTCTCACCAACGGACATAAACTTGATCGGTACATCGGTAACGGCACGAATTGAGAGCGCCGCGCCACCTCTCGTATCACCATCCATCTTTGTCAGAACGACGCCAGAAAAGTGCAAGCGATCGAAGAACGACTTAGCCGAATTAACTGCATCCTGTCCGGTCATACCATCGGCCACAAACAGGATTTCTACAGGATCAGTAGCCTTTCGCACACGATCCAGTTCAGTCATCAGTTCATCGTCAACGTGAAGTCTGCCGGCAGTATCCAGGATAACTGGATCTAAGCTGATTTTGCGAGCATGTCGTAGCCCGGCCTCGCAAACTTCCACCGGGTTCTTTGTCTCTCCGCGATAAACGCTGACACCGATGGATTCACCAAGAACCTGCAATTGATCTTGAGCTGCTGGACGCTGAAGGTCAGCTGCAATCAGCAACGGTCTCCGACCCTTAGCTTTAAAGTGACGAGCCAGTTTCGCACAGAAAGTCGTCTTTCCTGAGCCCTGTAGCCCAACCACCATAATAACGGTCGGCGGCTTCTTCGCAGAGCTAAGACGTGCCTCTTTCTCACCAAGAAGTGAGACTAACTCATCATGAACGATCTTAACAAAAAGCTGCGCCGGCTGCAGCGATTTCATTACTTCCTGTCCGAGCGCCTTCTCTTCCACTTTCGCCAAAAAGTCGCGGGCAACTTGAAGGTTTACGTCGGCTTCAAGCAGCGCACGTCGCACATCCGCTGTCGCCTCACGGATGTTCGACTCCGATATCTTGCCAACTCCGCGTAGATTCCGAAACACGCGGTCAAGCTTGGAAGTCAGATCATCAAACATGAGTTATTTATCGCGCTTTGCGAATCTTGAAATCAAGGATGTAGTGGAATAACCGCTACGAAATGGAATTGTCAAGACTTCACCTCCACGAGACTTTACGAAATCGGCACCAGCAATCTGCGAGATTTCGTAGTCACCGCCCTTGACGAGGATGGACGGTTCCAATGCCTTAATCAGGTCCTCAGGGGTATCTTCCTCGAACAATACGACAAGATCAACACATCGCAGGGCCAACAACACTGAGGCACGGTCGAATTCATTATTCAATGGACGACCGCTGCCCTTCAATCGGCTGGCAGAAGAATCGCTATTCAAACCTACGAGAAGGAGATCGCCAAGAGATCTTGCCTCGTACAGATACTCCACATGCCCGCGATGTAGAATGTCAAAGACGCCATTCGTAAATACCAGCTTGCTTCCGCGTAGTCGTTCGAGGTAGCAACGCGAAACTGCGTCCTTGCGGTCCAACAAGCCGGGCAGGAAGTTAGCAGAGTTATGCATGGTGGGCGACATAGGACTTGAACCTATGACCTCTGGTATGTGAGACCAGCGCTCTAACCAGCTGAGCTAGTCGCCCGATACTTAGACTGCGCGATCTAGCGCAGAGCTTAACTGATGTGTCACAATCGGCACAACACCGACTTGCCCGCACACTATCCCTGCGGCAACATTTGCAATCGTTGCTGCCTCAATAATCCCTGCACCGCCCAATTCGCAAGCTACAAAAGTTGAGATTACCGTGTCACCGGCACCGGAGACATCCGCGACGCTCCTTGCATGAGTCGGGATAGTCGTTCGCTCCGATTTCGTACAGATAGTCATACCCTTTTCGCCGCGAGTGAGCATGAGAACATCAGGAGAAAGCATTTCGAGCAATCGATTGCACGTTTCATTCAAGGATGTCTCATCCGAAACTGAGACGCCTAGAGCGCGTTCAGCTTCCCTAATATTCGGCTTGAATAAGTGGGCATTTCTATAGACCGAAAAGTTCTCGAACTTCGGATCAACGGCAACAGAAATGCCCCGCTTGCCGGCCAATTTCATCGTGCGCTCTATCACGGGCCTTGTCAGCACACCTTTGTTGTAGTCCTGCAGTACAATCGCGTCCAGAGAAGATAGCGAGGACTCAAGCGCGCCAAGCAACTTCTCAGCTTCACTACTCTCCAACGGATGCACGGTTTCACGGTCGACCCTAACTACGTGCTGGTCGTGGGCAATAACCCGGATCTTTTCAGTTGTACGGCGGCCGCTCATTTCAATCAGCCCTGAACAATCACAGCCAAACGCGGTAAGATGCTCGAGCAGAAGGTCGCTGGCGCTGTCCTTACCGCAGATCCCAAACACTACTGCCTGAATCCCTAATGATGCAAGATTGGCCGCTACGTTCCCGGCGCCACCCAAGCTGCTTCTCTCGTCATCAATCTCGACTACCGGCACGGGTGCCTCTGGTGAAATGCGTCTCACCAAGCCTTGAATGTGACGATCAAGCATATAGTCGCCGACCACCGCAACCCGCTTTGCTTTCGCACGCGCAAGTATTTCAAAGAGTCTTGCTGAAGTTATCATAAAGCCGAGGCGAGCCTCAGATCTCCATGACTTCCTTTTCTTTAAGCTCAAGGAGATGATCCAGCTCCTTGATATGCTTATCGGTTAGCTTCTGGATTTCGTCATGAGCATCGCGGGACTGATCCTCAGAAATCTCGTGGGACTTTTCAAGCCGCTTGACATGATCATTCGCATCACGTCTAACATTGCGCGCGGCCGTCTTGGCGTCTTCGCAGTACTTCTTGACGATCTTTACGAGTTCTTTGCGGCGCTCTTCAGTAAGGGGAGGAAGCGACAAGCGAATCTGCTGACCGTCATTATTCGGGTTCAATCCCAAGTCCGACTTCTGGATCGCTTTCTCGATCGCTCCCAGTGTGCTCTTATCCCAAGGCTGAATCATTATCGTCCGAGCGTCCGGAGTTGTGACGGTGGCCACCTGCGAAAGCGGCATTTCAGTGCCGTACACCTCAACTTTCACCGGCTCAACCAAACCCGCGGACGCCTTGCCAGTGCGAATGCGCGTCAACTCCTGTCGCAACACCTCAACTGTACGCTTCTGCCTTAGATCGCAGTCAGCAAGAATTTCCTTAATCATGCGGCGGCTGGATTCGCGATTAACGTTCCGATGGGCTCGCCTGTCAGCAAGCGGAGCAGGTTGCCGCGAATCTTAAAGTTAAAGACTTGGATGGGAATACTATTTTCCATACAAAACGTCACAGCAGTTGAATCGATCGCTCGCAATTGACGTTCGACAAACTCCATATACGTAATTCTGTCATACTTTGTGGCTGTCGCATCGAGGACCGGATCGGCAGTATATATTCCATCGACTTTCGTGCCCTTAAGCAACACATCTGCGCGGATCTCCTTGGCCCGCAATGCCGCAGCCGTATCGGTTGTGAAAAACGGGCTTCCAGTTCCTGCAGCGAAGATTACGATTCGTCGCTTCTCCAAGTGACGCATTGCTCGCCGTCGAATAAATGACTCGGCAACTGTCTGAATCGGAATAGCACTTTGGACTCTTGTGTCAAGCCCTCGCTTTTCAAGAGCATCCTGCAATGCAAGACTGTTGATCACCGTCGCGAGCATTCCCATTTGATCCGCGGCAACTCTGTCCATCCCTGTAGCGGCGCCCTTCAGTCCCCGAAATATGTTGCCACCCCCGATGACAATTCCGATTTCAACGCCTAGGCGGGAGGCCTCGGCAAGCTCATCTGCCATAGCACCTAAGGTTGTTGCTTCAATACCATACGCTCCTTCACCGGCAAGGGCCTCGCCGGACAACTTCAGGAGAACTCTTGGATAGCGCAACATTACACTTCAGATCAGCTACGCGCCAACACGGAAACGAATGAACGACTTCACACTAATGGGATTGCCCGCTGACTTCTCGGCAGCGGCAACGACATCCTTGACCATCATCTTGGGTTCTTTTATGAACGGCTGTTCGAGCAGGACAATACCTGCCAGCCACTTGTTCACGCGCCCTTCCGCGATCTTGGCAACGGCAGGCTCAGGCTTGCCTTCTTGTCGTGCACGGTCTTTCTCAAGTTCGGTTTCAGCATTGATCTTATCAGCAGGTACTTCATCTCTGGTAAGAAAGTCAGGGGCCGATGCAGCAACCTGCATCGCCAAATCGCGGCCCAGGGCCTGAATCTCAGGAGCCGATCCGTTGACACCTTCCAGCGCAACCAGAGCACCCAACTTGTTATCCGAATGGACGTAGGATCCTACAAAGCCATTTGCAGTAACCAGTTTGCCGATTCGCGCAATCTCGAGCTTTTCTCCGATTTTGCCAATCATAGACGTCAGCGTTTCGCCAACGGTCGAACCGCCAAACTTCTGAGACTTAAGAGCTTCTACGCTTCCTTTTTCTCCGTCTGACCAGTTCAAGACATACGCGGCTAGTTCCTTTGCGAATACGCGAAACTCTTCATTGCGGCCAACGAAGTCAGTCTCACAACGCACTTCTGCCATTGCAGCAGCGCTACCGTTTTCTGACGAAACAATAGCGACAACCCCCTCATCTGCGGACCTCTCAGCACGCTTTTCTGCCGCGGCCTGTCCTTTTTTTCGCAGAATTTCGAGAGCCTTTTCGCGGTCACCACCAGCTTCAGCAAGAGCTTTCTTGCAGTCCATCATGCCTGCGCCGGTTTCACGGCGAAGCATCGCGACGTCTGCTGCATTGATTGTCACTTCGGACACAACTATCTCCGTTCGTATTATTCTGTTGAATTACTCTGAAGCCGTTTCTGGCTTCTGCTCGTCTTGCGGACGGCGAACTCGACGTCGTCGTGGTGCACCACCCTGATCGCCACGTTCCGAACGGCCATGCTCCCGTTCGCGACGTCGCGCCTCACCCGTAGCCTCAAGTTCGCGGGCTTCCACATCGGCTTGCGCCTGTCTTAAATCAGCGTTCGCCTTGTACCTTGCAATTCCCTCAATCGCCGCTTCTGCAATCGCACGAGTAATGAGTGCGATGGATTTAAAGGCATCATCATTGGCAGGAATCGGAAAGTCCACAACGGTCGGATCAACATTGGTATCGCAAATCGCGATAACCGGGATGCCAAGCCGGCGAGCTTCCGCAACAGCAATTTTTTCGCGCATGATGTCGACAACGAAAATCGCACCGGGTAAATGACGCATCTCGCGGATACCGCCGAGCGTATGCATCATCTTCTCGTGCTGGCGTTGTTTCATCAAGCGCTCTTTCTTCGAGATCTTCTCGAAGGTACCATCAGTCATCATACGCTCAATCGACTCCATCGTCTTAACACCCTGACGGATCGTTGCGAAGTTCGTGAGCATACCGCCAAGCCAACGTTCAACGACAAAAGGAGTCTGGGCACGCTTGCCTTCCGAGGAGATGGCTTCACGGGCCTGACTCTTGGTACCGATCATCAGTAATTGCTGACCGTTGGCCGTTATTTCTGAAACGGCGGCACAAGCGCGTTCGAGGGCAGTCTGAGTTTGGCGAAGGTCAACAAGATGGATACCGTTCTTGTCCATAAGGATATACGGCGCCATCTTGGGATGCCAGCGGCGGGTAAGGTGCCCGAAATGAGCACCGGCAAGCAGTAACTGCTGCAGGGTAACACGTGACATGAAGTCTCCTGTGGGTTTTTCGCAACCCGGCCGTCGTCTCTTGAGTGAATCTCCTTTCAAGGAGACACCCGTCTCAAGATCAGACCGAGCGGTAGTGAATGCGCCGCAGCGACGCAGCTAAAATGTTATCTCTTTGAGAACTGGAAGCTCTTGCGGGCACCAGGCTTGCCATATTTCTTGCGTTCCTTCTCACGAGGATCGCGCGTCAGCAAGTCATTTTGTCGCAAAATGGGGCGATGCGCTTCATCCAGGATTGTAAGCGCACGGCTAATACCCAATCGAAAAGCGCCTGCCTGACCGGACTTGCCACCTCCTATGACGGTCGCCTTGATGTCGACTTTGCCGAGGGTATCAGTGACAATGAGGGGCCGCTCAATCAACATCTGCAGGACATCGCGCTTGAAGTAGCCAAGGACGTCTTTACCATTGATAGAGAATTTGCCGGTGCCGGGGGCAAGCCAAACGCGGGCAATCGCAGTTTTCCTGCGGCCAGTAGCGTAAATTCGGGAATCTTTCATGATTCTATATTGTGTTAAGACTTAGACTGCGACGGGCTGTTGAGCCGAATGCGGATGCTCTGCACCAGCGTAAACCTTCAATTTACGCAACTGCTTGCGGCCAAGGCGAGTACGCGGCATCATTCCCTTTACAGCGAGATAGATAATCCGCTCCGGATGCTTTTCCGCCAGTTTTCGCATGGGAGTATGCGTCTCAGCACCGGGGAATCCACTATGGCGAAAATAGGTCTTTGTATCCAGCTTATTTCCAGTCACGCGAATCTTGTCGGCATTGATAACGACGACAAAGTCTCCCGTATCCACATGGGGAGTATATTGCGGCTTGTTCTTGCCGCGCAGTATTGAGGCAATTCGGCTGCTCAGGCGCCCGAGAATCTGCTCTTGGGCGTCCACAACAACCCAGTTGCGTTCAGCTGTTTGCGGACGGGCGTGAAAAGTTGACATATCGATTTATCCTTTACGTGCAAAGTCTTGAAATTTAGTGCACAGGACTCAGAATGTCAAGTGCCATATAACAACATAACCTCGCTGACAGAATATATATACTATTAATTATTATAGCTTTAACAAGTTATCGCCAATGATCTGCAAGCAAGTCTGCTGCCTCCTCAGGAGGAACTGAGACAATATGAACACCTGTTCCCCATTCAAAACCGGCCTGCGTACCAATCCGAGGCAAGATGTCGATCGCCCAAGTCGGCTTGACATCGGGAATATCTGGCGGTGTGGAAAACAAGATTAGATTAAAGTCCGGGTCATTGACCGCGTTCCTCATTGCAGACAATCCGCTCAAAATCATTCCTGCAAGGGAACTGAGACTGTCCGAATCCAATTCGTCAAAGCGCTGATGAGCACGTCCAACTATCTGCCACTCAAATGGAAACCGCGGAGCAAAACAGGCGAGTGCCACCGCTTCACGAGATTCTTCCAGCACCCTCTTTTGCGTCTGCAACTCTGCTTTCAACCAGTTGCAATGCTCACAGCCTGAACTTGTCCACACGCCCATCCGTCTGATCCGCTCTGAAACTTGGTTGGGAACAAAAGGCAAGGCGACAAGCTGCTGATGCGGGTGAACGATGGTCGCACCGGCACGGTAACCCTGGTTGCGAAAGATGTGAACATAACGAACACGCGAGTCTCCATAGAATCGCCGCAAGCCTCTCTGCCAAATACACATCACATCCAGCCAACGATTTGTGGCATACTCGTCCGCGCGGCCATGGTGTTCATCAGTCTCGACTAGTACTTCGTGATAACCGAAAGCGGGAAAGGATGTGCATGTTCCATCGCCCTGCATAGTGGTCATAGCATCTTCACTTACTGCAGGGTACAAGTTGGGAAAGAGCCGCCAGCTCCAGCCCTGGGTTCGATCCTGCTCACTTGAAGGCGGAGTTTGCTGCTCGTGACCAGGGCAAAACGGGCAAACCGATGGGCTAGCAGTATCGATGGTTACAGAGAACTCTGAGGGCCGATGTCCGCGTCGGTCATTGACGAGCGCAGTATGTCCTCTCAGGGGATCGATCCGAAACTCTGCCATCTTCAGGCTACGCGACCGACCAGTCAACTTCCAGAGCGAAGTCAACGGATCGCACCGAATGCGTTAACTGCCCGATTGAAATAGCGCAAACACCGGTGGCCGCGAATGCGCGGATGTTCGAAGTTGTGATACCACCAGACGCCTCCAATTCGACATCCGTCGCATAGCGCTCAACAGCCTCCCGTACCTGCTCAGGTGCGAAGTTATCAAGCAGAATCCGCTTCCAACCCATGCGCACGGCGATCTCAAGCTCGTACAGACTTGCTACCTCAACCTTTCCATCTGCGATTCGGGGATCGAGTTCACCATTGATGTCAAGCTTACGACTCAGCGCTTCAATGCCGCCAATGATGCCAATGTGATTGTCCTTTACCAGTACTCTGTCAAACAGGCTTTCACGATATGTATCACCGCCTCCTGCCCGTACTGCTGCAAGCTCCAGTCTGCGCAGACCGGGAGTTGTCTTGCGCGTTGCCCAAATTTTCGTTCCATAGGGTCGCGTAAGATGCACCAATTCTGCCGTTTTCGTCGCGACTCCGGACAGATGCGTCAAGAAATTCAACGCAGTTCGTTCAGCCTTCAGAATGGAAACGGCTCGCCCAAAGACAGATGCGACGCGATTGAGCGGTCGCACGTGATCTCCGTCTGCACACAAAGACGTGAACTTTAAGTCTGGATCAATGCTGTGAAAGACTTGACGTGCCACATCAAGGCCCGCGATGATGGCGTCTTCGCGTGCCTCAATCCATGCCTCCCCATGCAACTCTCGATCGACAAGCCAATCGGTCGTCACATCCATCATGTCTCCAGCGAGATCTTCCTCGATCGCCAGCCTGATAATATCTTCTGTTTCTACTGTCATGAGAGTTTCTTCAAATTTGCATACTTTACGGCAAGGAGTTTTGAGCCATATCCGCTAAATGCGACACGAACCTTTAATGAATCCAAGTCCCCTGACTTAGCAGTCACTGTCCCGATACCAAACTCAGAATGCTCAACCACATCACCTATTCGAAAGTCGATCCCTGAAGTGGAAGTCGCTCGCGATTGAATGCTGACTTCTGCAACCCTCGCATAATTCTGAACTTTCCAAAGATTGTCCCCTTCCGCTTCATCAGAGACTGCGTAATGCGATGAAAGCCGATTGGGAACACCCGTTCCTCGCAAGTGCTCGACTCTTATACTGGAAAGAAAGCGTGAAGGAGACTGGAACTCTAAACGGCCATTCATCGGCCGTGTTTCTGAATATGACAAGTAAAGTCGGTCCATTGCCCGCGTCATCGCGACATACAACAAACGACGTTCTTCCTCAATTGATTCAACGGACTCCAAGCTACGGAAGTGTGGGAGCAGATTCTCTTCAAGTCCTGCAACGAACACAATTCTGAATTCAAGTCCTTTCGAAGCGTGAATCGTCATCAAGGTAACCCTTTCCTGGAGATCTTCTAACTCATCAATATCCGAAACAAGGGCAAGCTCACTTAGAAACTCTGCGAGTGATAGGGCTGCGTTTGCCTGTGTTCTCTCCCATGCGCCCGTCGCGAATTGTCGAAGGTTCTCCATGCGCTCGCGGGCGTCCTCATCGCTTTGACTCTCATAACTGCTCACAATTCCACTCGACTCCAGAGCCTGATCAACAACTTCGGAAACGCTTAACTCACTCAACCTTGCCTTCAGAGTTTTGAGTCGGCCAATGAAATCGCAAGCCTTAGCTCGAGGAGCACCGCTTGTGTGCACAGACAGGAACTCCTCTTCCATCAGCAGAGACAAGCTCTCAGGTCGACTTCTTGCTGCACCTACAATCCTCTCGATAGTCGTAGCGCCTACCCCTTGTGCAAGCTCGCGCAAGACCCTAAGCCAAGCCTGCTCATCAAGAGGATTCGCGAGCACACGCAGGTACGCGATGAGATCTTTTATCTCCTTGCGTTCGTAGAAACGTACGCCACCTATCACATTATAGGGAATCCGCTGCTGAACGAGCACCTCCTCGAAGTAACGGCTGACGGCATTTGTTCGAAAGAGAACCGCTACATCACTGTAGTTGATTCCACGCTTTTCGCGAAGAAACTCGACCTCTCCGATGATTTCATTGGCTTCGTCTGCCGGCCGCGAGTAACTTCTAAGCGTGACTTTGTCGCCACTTTCACGAGCAGTCCAGAGTCTCTTTTCGTGCCTATGAAGACTTTCGGAGATGACGTCATTGGCTGCTTCAAGAATTGGCTGAGTTGAACGGTAGTTCTGCTCCAATCGAAACACTTTTGCATTGCTAAGTTTGTTCGAGAAATCCAAGATATTGCGATAATTTGCTCCGCGCCAGCTGTAAATACTCTGATCATCATCGCCTACGGCAAAAATGTTGTCCTGAGGTTTTGCAATCAGGCATGCAAGTTCGAATTGCACGGCATTGGTATCTTGAAACTCATCAATAAGAACGTGATCGTAGCGACGCTGAAGAGATTCGCGAAACTCCGCATTGTTTCTCATCAGTTCCAAAGGTGTCAACAACAGGTCATCAAAGTCATATGCATTCGCGAGTCGGAGCCGTTGGCAATAGTCGTCGTACAGTTCTTCAGCAACACGTACTACTGGTTGACGCGTATCCACTTTGCTGCCGTTCTTGATTCTAGATATTATGCTTCGAACGTGCCTCGCCGTAACTCCTTCCCGCGCTATACCCCGATCTCGAAGGATTTCTGTCACAGTTCTCAGACTGTCTTCTTCATCATAGATCGTGAAATCTCGTGAGAGGCCCGCACGATGACCCAAATGCCTTAACAGCTGAACACAAAACCCATGGAATGTTCCGGCCCAAGGCGACTCCGACTCACTCGCATCTGCCTGAGCCTGCCTTAGTCGATCACGAAGTTCACGTGCAGCTTTGTTGGTGAACGTCATGACTGCTATGGAAGACGGAACTACCTCTTGCTCGTGGATCAAATACAATGCTCTGCCAGTAAGTACGCGCGTCTTCCCCGATCCAGCACCGGCCAACACCAGCGTTGGACCAAGCGACGACTTGACCGCATCTGCCTGCGCAGAGTTTAGAGTCGATAAAAACGACTGTATGACTTTCCGACTCAAAGTTATCCCTGAATTCCAGCGTCTACATCCTGAGAAGGGACCTGCCGTAACTCATCAAGCTTCTCCTTTGCACGAAGGTGCTCACCAAAAGTCGCCGTAAATGCATGGGTGCCGTCGCCTTGTGCGACAAAGAACAGGTAGGATGTCTGTGCAGGACGAAGTGCCGCCTCAATCGAACGCTTTCCCGGATTGTTAATTGCACCGGGAGGTAGTCCAACATACTTGTATGTGTTATAGGGGCTATCCACTCTAAGGTCACTGAGGTAAAGTCGAGAGGGCCCTTTGCCCAGCGCATATGCAACAGTCGGGTCCGCCTGCAGAAGCATGCCTCGACGAAGTCGATTGTGATAAACTGACGAGATGACACGCGCTTCACTCGATATCATGCACTCCCACTCGATGATGCTCGCAAGAGTTAGGATCTCGTTCAGCGACATCCCCAACTCTGAAAGCCTCGCTTCCGTATCTGCCGGCAATTTCACCCTGAAGTTTGCCACCATTCTTTCAATGATTCTCGCAGGAGTCTCACTTCCGGTGAAAAAATAGGTATCAGGGAAAAGATAGCCTTCAAATGAAGGAGCACTTAGCCCTAACTGACGAACCAAAGCTGAATCAAAGACGGCACGCATAAAGTCTGCGGAGTCTATGGAAAGATCCCTTGACAGGATTTCTGCAATTTGACTGCTCACAAGGCCTTCGCGAATCGTCACCGGAAGCCCTACAGCCTTTGCCGTTGATAAAGATTGAATCAACTCTACCAATGACTGCCCGAGTGACAACTTTACAGTACCAGCCCGCAACTTTGTGTCTGCTTTCAGCAGGCGCGCAGCGAGGCTGAACAATCTGGGATGCTCTATCAGTCCCTCGCGATAGAGTATGCCTGCAATCTCATCAAGACTTGATCCTTGCGGAATTGTCACGACAACCTCGCGTCGTGCACCCTGAACCGCGGCACCCTCAAGGAACAGGCGCGAACCCACTTCCAGTGCAGCAAGAACGACGAGAATCACAAGCAGAATCCCGAAACTGCGCGCAATTCTCCATGCTCGGGCACTCACGACTTTTCCGACCCCTTTGGAAGCGCAATGCGCATGACGGTTCCTTTTCCTGGTGTCGACTCTCTTATGCTTAGCTTGCCTCCATGATACTCTTCAACAATTCTTTGTGATAAGGAAAGTCCAAGACCCCATCCACGCTTCTTTGTTGTATAACCCGGACGGAAAACATCACGGCGGCTTCGAGCAGGGATGCCAACACCACTGTCATGCACATCAACAATAACGGATGTGGCGGTTTCCTCACACACTATTCGAATCTGCCCACCGGTCGATCGCATGGCGTCTATGCTGTTCCGTATCAAATTCTCCAAAACCCAGCCAAAGAGTTCGGGATTCAGCATGACGTGCGGGTCGGCTATTGACTGCACCTCTAACTCGATTGCAGTTTCCCCGCGTGGGAGTCGCATTCGAAAGTAGTCAACGGCCTCTTCCACGATATGTCTGACGCGTGTCGAGACGAGCGGTGTATGTGACCCAATCTGAGAAAATCGTGCAGTGACTCGTTGTAATCTTGCAAGATCACGCTCCATCTCGCTAACGGTGTGAGTATCACGACCTTCAGCCTTGAGCAGCTCGATCCATCCCATGAGCGACGTAAGAGGTGTTCCCAACTGATGAGCAGTTTCCTTTGCAAGCCCCACCCAAACCATCCTCTCTTCGCTACGGCGGATGTTTTGGAAACCAAGATATCCAACAAATATGAAGAGAGCTACAGCTAACACTTCTATCCACGGCAACCAGCGAAGCTGCTGAATCACAACGGAGTCACCGTAGTGAAACCAGTCCGTCGACTGCTCAGAGACAAAGATCGGAAGTGCGGTGTTTCCTTGAGCATCCATTCTTCGCACGAGCATGGCAAGTTGCGTCTGCGCTTCGCGGCTGGTGTCCCCGGATTCGATGCCGACATTTTTCCACAGCTTAGGCCTGCCATGGTCATCCGTAACGATGATCGGAAACTCAACGTCTTGGATCTGCTCAAGCGCGAAACCAATCAACTCAGGATTATCGCTCCGAATAAGTGCAGAATAGGTGGCAATCTTCTGAGTCAACGACTTGCGGGTGCTCTCTTTCAGTTCACTAACCAAGTATTGAGAGTAGGCAAGCACGGAAATGACCAAGACAAGGGCTGCAAGAAAAAGGACGCCTTTGAACGTCCCCGCGTGTCGCGATTGAATCCTGCTCACCAACTTCACGACAAGATCTATTAACTGCTTAAAGGAGTAGAGTCACGGGAACTATCGTACTTGACGGGATAAGTGCGTTGCCGCTCATTGGCGTGTGTCAGCATTTCTCCGATAAGGCCAAATGAAAAAAACTGAACACCGATAACCATCAATAGTACGCCGAGAAAGAGCAACGGTCGATTTCCGATTGGCTGACCTGCCAATTTCAGTGCGGTAAGGTAACCGTTAATACCCAATCCTATCAGTCCAAAAATCAGGCCAAGTGATCCAAAGAAATGCAATGGTGCGCGATTGTAACCAGACAGAAATACGACTGTAAGCAAATCAAGAAACCCATTCAAAAAACGGCTCATTCCGAACTTGGACTTTCCGAATTGCCGCGCTCGATGAACGACGGGGATCTCTGTGCAGCGATAGCCCATCTTGTGAGCAAGAACTGGCAGAAAGCGGTGAAGTTCTCCGTATACAAACAGATCCTTGACAACAGCTTGCCTGTAAGCTTTTAGGCCACAATTGAAGTCATGCAGCCGGATTCCGGACACCCAGCTCGTGACTACGTTAAAGAATTTGGACGGTAACGTCTTGCTAAGTGGGTCGTAGCGCTTCCTCTTCCAGCCTGATACAAGATCATAACCTTCATCCAATTTCGCAAGTAGGGCTGGAATCTCCGCAGGATTGTCTTGTAAATCCGCATCCATAGTAATTACCCGCTCACCTCGCGCCGCGTCAAATCCGACAGCGAGTGCCGCAGACTTCCCTTGATTCCGTCGCAGTGAAATAGCACGAACGTGCGAATCAGACATCGCAAGCTTTTTCAAGAACTCGAGAGATCCATCTCTGCTACCGTCGTCAATGAAAAGCAACTCATATGTCTTGCCGAGCTCAGAAAACGTAACGGACAACTGTCTATGCAACTCCGGCAACGACTCGACTTCGTTGAAGAGGGCAATCACGACGCTAATCTGCGGTGTACTCATACGAAGCGCCCTTATTTGCGTGTGATAGGTTCTAACGACCAGATCACTTTCGATGATCCGCTTTCATTACTAAGAGTAACGACTTTGTGTGGGAATGCTATTCTGCCGGATTTCTTTTCATAGAGTTTTAGAAGTGGCGAACAACCGGGTCTGCTGATTCTCGCCATAACTCTATTCTTGGAGTCGGTCGCCCACTCGTACTCTTTAAATAAGGAGTCAGATTGTTGCGAAATCAGCGGCACAGGCAAGACATCGTCAAGCCGCCAATTCGGAAGTCTTGAATGCACGGTACTGTTTAGTGTAGGTATCTCATTGGGCCAGAAAAATCGCGGCATTCCTGCAGATGGCCAAAGGACCGTTTGACTCGATGTAAAATACACTTTCAAGAAGAGCTCGTTCCGCCCATAGAGCTCAACGAGGTAGTTTCCCCCCCCCGCGTGCCTGACTATTCCGCGTGCCTTACCGCGAAGCCCAGGGGCCTTCAGACGAATAGTCGCTGCCGCTTGGCTCGGTTCCATAAGCAACTCTGAAAAGATCGCCGGGCGAGTTGAGGCGGATTTCATTTGCTCAAATCGCGCAAGAGGACTTCTCACAGCGCATGCAGCGACAAAAATCAGGCAAGAAAGTAACAGTCCCCTAAGGAGCAAGTTTCTCCCTGACCGTCGTCAAGTTTGGATCATATTTCAGTGCCTGCTGCCAATACTTTCGGGCCAGCGATTTCTTTCCAAGCGCCGAATGAATATCGCCTAAATGTTCGAGAATTGGAGCACTCGTACGATCAAGCTTTAGTGCCCTTCTTACCCAGATTTCCGCATCCTCAAATCGCCCCATTCGGTAGTAGATCCATCCTTTAGTGTCGAGATACGAAGCATTGAGAGGCTCAGTTTCAAGCGCTTTTTCAACGAGGAATAGAGCCCTTTCAAGCTCAATTCCACGCACTGCAAGTGTATAAGCCAGGTTATTCAAGTAAATCGCCGCACTATCGGAGAAGCTGATAGCTTGCTCGTAATAGTTCACAGACAAGTCAGTACTGTCTCTCGCGTCATATAGAACGGCAAGGCTGCCAGCCGCAGAGTAAAGCGTTGAATCAATATCTAAAGCACGCTGAAATCGCTCAATTGCTGCGGTGGTGTCCCCCAAACGCAATTGCGTCAAGCCCTCAAGATTCGCAGACCGAGCATCTTCAAGGGCCGCCGTTCTTGCTGCCGAAGCAAGTCTCAAGACCTGCGCAAAATCACCCTTATTGAACTCAATAACAAGCTTAAGATACCAAGTTCGTGAATCTGTGGAATCCAATGAAAGTGCTCTGTCGACCTCAACCAAAGCGCGGGCCGTATCGCCTGTCTGCAAATATAAAGTACCAAGCGTGTATGCAACTGGGGCACTCAGAGAGTCATCAATGGCAAGGGATTCCATGTATGGTAATGCTCTCTCCGTCTCGCCTGACATCAGATAGATTGCGACCACCTGTCGAGCAAGGTCAGAGTCTCGTGCAGAATCCGGCGATAGCTCACGATACATTTCGTCCACACGATCAAATCTGCCGTTAGTGAGTGACAAAGTCAATAGGTCGATCTTATACTTCCGTTCATCTGGATAAGACTTGACAAGATGCTCGACCATTCGCTGTGCTTCGTCCACTTTCCCACGCGCCGAAAGCAATCGGCTCATTAGCTCAAGTGCTGGAGCATAATTGGGATCAAGCTCTAAGGCTTGCTTTAGCCTGGATTCGGCGCGGTCAAACGACTCTGTCGTCTCTGTGCGTTGCGCAAGCTGAATGTACTGTTCTGCTAAAGCTACATACAGGAAAGGTGAACTCGCATCGAGTCTCAGTGCTTCCTCAAAGAAGAAGCAGGCTTCGAATGTATTCCCCTGTTGTGCGGCTGTCGTTCCGCGAATAAACTGCTCAAGTGCTCTTGAGTTTAACTCACTCTCATCGGCCCAAGCCAGTCCGATACACAATAACGAAAACAGGACAGCACTCGTGGCTCGCGCGAAGAAAGTACTCACAGACTACCCGCCAATCAACCGCAATATGTCGTGGTAGGAAACCACTACCAACAGCAAGAGTAGTGCTATCATTCCGGCCTGCTGAATCACGAGCTTCGTCTTCGTTGGGACAGGTCTTCTAATAATTGCTTCAATCAGTACTATAGCGATGTGACCGCCGTCCAACACCGGAAACGGGAGGATATTCAAGAAGCCGATTGACACACTCACAAACGCGATAAAAAACAGAAACTCGCCGGCACCCTGCCTGGCGCTTTGACCGGACAACTGTGCGACACCCACTGGTCCCGAAAGCTGCGAAAGGCTCCCTCTACCACCAATTAGATCGCCAATGAAGCCCGCAAGGTTTCTGGTTGTATTCCAACAAAACATGAACGCTGAGCTACCGGCTTCGCCGATCCCCGCATCGCGAAATTCCACTTTGGGCGCAATTCCAATCACGCGGCGAGAGGAATCTCCAGCCGCTATCACTTCTGTCGGAACCGCAAAAGAAACACTTAGGCCATCACGTACAGCCGTTAGAAACACCGTATCCTTGGAAGAGGTGATTAATTGCACGACATCTTCCCACTTCTCCACAGCCTTCCCGTCTATCAAAGTGATTCTGTCTCCGGCTGATAGACCGGCAATTGCGGCCGGTCTCCCTTCGATCGCTTCACCAATGACCGGCAAGTTGACTTCCGGAATGCCCATAGTCAGTGTCAAACTGATTAGTATGACAATAGCAGTTAGGTAATTCATAAGAACACCCGCAGAGAGTACAAACACTTTCTGTGCAGCATTCTTTGACATAAATTCATCCGGAGCACCTGTAATCCCCTCGCCGTCCATGGATTCGTCGACCATACCTGCAATCTGCACATACCCGCCAAGCGGAATCCAGGAAAGTGAAAACTCAGTCTCACCAATTTGTCTGGTGAAAATTCGTGGGGGAAAACCGATCGAGAACTTCTTCACGCGCATGCCCGTCAGCTTGGCGGCAAGAAAGTGCCCAAGCTCATGAATAGCTATTATTATGCCCGCAACGGCTACAAACGATAGAATGGTTATCAGCATAGTGGGGTTGAAGAACCGGCAGCCAAACGATTTATTGCCGACATGCCAACACGACGGGCGCTACTGTCCGCTCTCATGATCGACTCAAGATCTCCTCCGCTTCCTCCCGTCACCTTGTCTAAGCACTCGTTTAACACAATAGCTATCTGGTCAAATCTGATTCTTTCATCCAGAAATGCCTGAACAGCTACCTCGTCTGCCGCCGAGAGGACAGCAGGCGCAATACCACCCATTTCAATCGCACGGAAGGCACATTCAAGGCAAGGGTAATCGCTAATGCGAATCTCGTCAAAGTGTAACGCCCCAAATGCTGCAGGATCTGAGTTCACCAGTTCACTTTCCCAGCGTTCAGGGTAGCTTAGCGAATACAAAATTGGAAGTCGCATGTCAGGGCGCGAGAGTTGGGCTTTGAAACTCCCGTCACAAAACTCCACAAGTGAGTGAATCACAGACTCCTTGTGGCGAATCACTCTAATCTTTTCAACCGGCATGCCAAACAGCATCACAGCTTCAATAACTTCAAGACCTTTGTTGAATAACGTCGCGGAGTCAACAGTATTCTTGGGTCCCATCACCCATGTGGGATGCTCAAGTGCCGTCTTTGGTGTAACGGTTAACAACTCCGCAGAGTTCCAGCCCCAGAACGGCCCGCCTGATGCGGTAAGCCACAACCGTTTGACGGACGCCACTTCCTCACCAATCAAACATTGAAACAACGCGCTATGCTCGGAGTCGACTGGAATAAGATTAGCGCCGTTATCACGCGCACACTTTACGACTACTTCACCCGCTGCAACGAGCGTCTCTTTGTTTGCAAGAGCAACATCCTTTCCACGCGACAACGCTGCGATGGTTGGCATTATTCCGGAAGAGCCTGACACGGCATTCAGCAGAATGTCGTAATCACTCTGTCCAGCCTGCTGTACGAGAGCGTCCTCTCCGACAAATATTTCTGCGACGCCGAGCCTCTTTGCCTGCAGGGCAAACACATTCTCGCTTGATAGATGTACGATAGCCAAACTCTGTGGTCGCCACTGTCGCGCGGTCTCAAGCAATTCTGAGACGCGACGTGAAGAAGAAAAACCAACCAACTTCAGGCGATCATGTTGTTCGGCCGCTATTGACAATGCGGATCTGCCAATTGAACCCGTCGCTCCTTGAATCAGCACCCGCTTCAAGCGACAGGAACACTCCGAATACTAATAGAGCGGAGAAAATCTCCGAAATGATAAGTAAAAGCCTGCGCAAGGGCTTTCCTCAACGGTTCACGCAAGTCTTGCGGTCCAATCTCGCGATTCACACATGTAGACTTTGCTTCAAGTCTCCGCTTCAGCATCTCTCTTTCCGACTCAGACTTAACGACAAGAAAGTCCGATATCCGCAAGTGGTCATCGCCTAATAATATCGAACCGTGCTGCAACAAGGCATCTCCCAAACGCCGTTGCGCACTTCCAACAATCTTCTTACCCCTTACAGCAACTTCCCATCGTGATGTTCGCACAAAACAAGACGTACGGTTTTCCAACGGAGCCAACGCCTCACCACGCTCATCAAGTTCAGCTAAAACGCCAATCTCGTTCAGTGCTGACGCTATAGAGCGTCCAACATACTCTTGCAACAAGGCCCCCGCTCGCAATTCTGGCACTTTCGGAATCACGATAGCGTAAGTTAATTCTTCACTGTGCAGTACAGCGGCGCCACCAGTAGGTCGTCGGACAAGCGGCACCTGACTATTAGCCAGCGCATCCAAGTCCAACTTGTCAGTTTTTTGGTGAAACCCGACCGACAAAGTCGGCACGTCCCACTCGTAGACCTTCAAACAAGGTCCCATAGAGTTAGAAGCAGCCGCTTCCAGATCCTTCTGGTCTCGCTCCATCAAGTACTGACCGGGTAACCTGCCGTCATGGCAAATCTCCAGAATCACAGAAGCTCCTCCTGGCTGAAATGTGACCTCCCCGGCATAAGCCCTCGTCTGGATGATTTGATGAACTCGGCGAGCTCTGCTGCGTACTCTGAATCACCATGAAGGTCGAGTATCCTCTTGACTGCTTGGCTCGTGTTTTGTCCTGATCGATACAGCAAGTGGTAGATATCTCGAATTGTCTTTATCTGCTCCGCGCTAAAACCCCTTCTTCTCAAACCGATGACGTTGAGTCCTCTGTAGGCAAGGGGCTGGCCAGCCGCGAGAACATAAGGGGGCACGTCTTTGGGGACGCGAAACCCTCCTCCAATCATGCAGTGCCTGCCAATGTGTACAAATTGATGAACTGGTACCAGTCCACCGAGAATCGCCCATTCATCAACATGAACATGTCCAGCGAGCTGCACCCCGTTGGCAAGTATTACTTGATCCCCAACCACACAATCGTGCGCGATATGAGCGTAAGACATGATGAGGCAGTTCGCGCCAACAACTGTCCTTCCTGTGGCGGCCGTTCCCCGATTTACAGTCACAAACTCCCTGAGAACAGAATCGTCACCAATATACACACGGGTCTTCTCGCCACCAAACTTCTTGTCTTGCGGCTCTCCACCAAGTGAAACCATTGGCGAGATCTTGACGTTTCTTCCAATCCGAACGCCAGAAAAGAGCCGAGCCGAACTGCCGATCCACGACCCCTCACCAATCTCGACATCGTCATCGATTACTGCGAAAGCGTCTACTCTTGCGTCATCTGCAATGATCGCTGAAGCCGATACCGACGCATGTGGATGTATAATTGGCATTCGTTGCTATCCCTCTCTATCTACAACTGCTGCAGTCATTTCTGCTTCTGCAACTAAGGCACCGTCTATATGAGCAGTTCCCTTCATCTTGCAGATGCCGCGCCGGAACAACAACATCTCGACAGTGAATCGAACTTGGTCGCCGGGCGTCACTGGCTTACGAAATTTGACATTATCCAGGCCGGTAAAATAAACAAGCTTGCTCTCAGGATTCTCGACTGAATTCAACAGCAAGACACCCCCGGTTTGCCCCATCGCTTCGACGATCAAAACACCAGGCATTACAGGACGTCCTGGGAAATGTCCATCGAAGAACGGTTCATTTCGGGTCACATTCTTGATTCCAACGACTCGCTCGGAAGGCACTAACTCAAGAATACGATCGACCATCAGCATTGGGTAACGATGCGGAAGTAGCCGCTCAATTGCCTCAGAGTCAAAGACGAAACCTCTGCCTCCTTTCCCGCCATAGCGGCGGGCAATTCGCTGGGCCTCAAGAAGTCGGCGCAACATTCTTGCTACCTCAACATGTGAGGCATGTCCTGCGCGAGCAGCGAGCACATGGCCGCGCACAGGAACTCCTACGAGCGCTAAGTCGCCGACCAAATCGAGAGTTTTGTGTCTTACAGCCTCGTTCGGATAACGCAACTCTACGCCCCCAAGAATCGCGCCGTTGTGATTCAATTCCCCACGATAACCAAAAGCTGACTTTAGCTCTTCATACTCGTTCTCGCCCAAGTCCTGGTCCACAAAGACAACTGCGTTGTCAAGTGAACCTCCCTTAATCAAACCTCGATCCTTTAGAGCGCGCATCTCGGAGAGCAAGCAAAACGTCCGGGACCGAGCAAACTCTTCTACAAACTCACTAATTGAGTACATCGAAGTGTATTGAGTCCCAAGTTCCGTGTTCGGATAGTCAATCATATACGTGATACGAAACTCGGAAGAGGGTACAATTACGATGTCTATAGCGTTCTTGTCATCATGGTAAGTCAAAGTCTTTTCGAGATCCAAGTACTCGCGTTCAGCCTCTTGCTCAACAATTTCCGCTCGGAGCAAGGCTTCTACAAAAGGCCCGGCACTGCCATCCAGGGCAGGTGGTTCCTCGTCGGTCAACTCAATACGCAAATTGTCTATCCGCAATCCGGCAACCGCCGCTAAAACGTGTTCAACGGTATGGATACGCACTCCATCCTTGCCAAGTACCGTTCCCCGCGCGATATCTGTTACGTACTCAACAAGCGCTGGAATCGCGGCAGATCCAGGAATATCAGTTCGATGAAACACAATACCATGGCCCTCGGGAGCCGGCTTAAAGGTCATACTTACGGGCTTGCCTGTATGCAACCCGATTCCCGATATCGCGATCTCATTCGCAATGGTTCGTTGCTTATCAGGCACGCTCTCGCTCCTTTTCTCCGCTTCCTATTCCGACTCGTTCCTCCAACCGGCGTACGCGCCTGAGCAACTCTGGTAAACGCGGAAGCGCGGCCTCAATTCTCTTCCAGACACTATGTGGCCTGCCTGGACTCCCTGACAGAACCTCGCCGGGCCGAACGTCATGTGAAATTCCGCTTTGAGCGCCGAATGCCGCACCGTCCCCAATCTTCAAGTGACCGACAAATCCCGCCTGCCCGCCGACGCGACAGTAGTCGCCTAAGACTGTGGAGCCTGAAATCCCGGCTTGCGCTGCAATGACACAGTGTCGACCGATTCTGACATTGTGTGCAATCTGCACCAAGTTATCTATCTTCGTGCCTTCTCCAATTCTGGTCTCGCCCATCGTGGCACGATCCACCGTGGTGTTTGCTCCAATCTCAACATCATCATCGATGATCACGGTCCCAATCTGTGGAATTTTCTGATATCTGCCTGACTCGAAAGCAAAACCAAACCCGTCTGCTCCTATAACAGTGCCGGAGTGAATCGTCACACGATTCCCTATCTGAACATGATGGCGAATAGTCGCATGGGGATGTATTCGACAGTTGTTTCCAATGACACATTGTTCCCCAACAAATACGCCAGCTTCCAAGAGCGAATTATCGCCAATCTTAGCCCCTCTTTGAACCACGCAGCAAGGGCCAATCAATACATTTGCACCAATTTGAACATCGTCAGCGATTACTGCCGATTCATGAATGCCTTCACCGTGTTCCACTTCCGGATGAAAGTAGACCAGAGTTTTCACAAATGCTGCATATGGGTCTGCCGTTTCGATCACGTCACCTTGATCACGCCTCACACCAGATGAAACGAGGACAACACCTGCCGCCGTCTCGCTTAGCAGTGCGGCGTACCGGACGTTTGCCAGAAACGTCACGCTGTCAGATGAAGCATGCTCCAATGGTGCAACAGAACGCAGTACGCGTTCGCTGTCGCCGTAGAGGGTACCGCCGACCAATTCGGCAAGTTGTGCTGCCGTGATCGTTGGCACGACTACTCCTTCTTCAGGGATTGAAGAACAAGCTCGGTGATATCATACTGCGGGAGGGCGAAGACAATGTTTCCCCCAGCAGCATCAAACACCATGTCGTAGCCATCTTGCTGACTTATCTTTTCAATAGCTTGGTTCACCTTTTCCAGGATGGGACGGGATAATTCAAGGTTCTTATTGTAGAGCTTGCCACCCTCACCCCAAGTCTCAACGCGAAACTGTTCCAACTCTCTCTTCTTTTCCAGAACTTTCTGCTCACGTTCTTGACGCGCTTCGGCAGAGAGCATTAAACTCTGAGACTGTATCTCCTCAACCATAGTTTGAAGCACAGTTTCCTTCGCCTGGGCTTCTGCCATATACTTTAGCTCCTCTTCCTGAAGCTTGCGCTGCGCCTCCTGGAAGTCTGTGTACTGCGCGAGTATGGCTTCGGAATCGATGTAGCCGATCTTCATCTCCTTCGCGATGGCAGGAATAACAGACAAGCTGACGGCAATGAGCACTAAGATGCTCTGTTTCATGATCAACCCTTTTCTATGATGTCGTTAAAAAGTTCTACCAAATTGGAAATGCGGCAACCATTTCCCGCTTCGAATACCACGATAATCGTAATAGTCAAAACCATAACCATAATCAAGTCCGATCATGCCAATGAAAGGCATGAAAAGCCTCGCTCCGAATCCAATGGATTTGCGCACGTCGGCAGGATTCGTGTCCTCGTACCTTGCCCAGACATTTCCACCCTCTGCAAAGCTCAGCACGTAAATCGTCGGATTGCGAACTATCGGATACCGAAGTTCGAAGGACTGCTTGAACATGGTCTTTCCACCGACAGGATAGCCGCCGCTCTGTGGCCCGACATCCCGCTCGTCGTACCCCCTAAGACTTGTCCCCAGCGACAGTCCCGAACCCCCCATAAAGAAATAGTCAAAGTATGGAATGTCTCGCTGATTCGAACTGAGCAGCTCTACCGCGCCTATTCTTGTATCTGACACAAGCACAAGGTCGCCAAGAATCGGCGAAAACCATTGTGAACCCAATTCCGCTTTGAAGAACTGGTCATCCCCCAAAAGAGGACCACCCGTTAACTCTGTGCGAAGAGTGTTCACGGAACCTAACGAGGGGAACTCGGCCTCATTACGGCTGTCACGTGAAATGATTTGCGTAATCCCTGATGAAACACGAGGATCGTCAGCTACCAGATTCCGCGGATTGCTTGCCTTGAAGTCCTCCGAGAATCTTGAATATAGTGTGCGGTCAAGTCGATAAATGTAATCCAGTCTGAAATAGTCATCCGGCCAGCGCAGTCTGCGTCCTACGCGGAGTGTACCACCAATAATATCTTCATCAAACCCGTAGTAGCTTCCACCACGATGAGTATCAAAGAAACTACAGCCTACCAGAGTCCGGGTGTTCCGGAACCATGGCTCCGTGAAGCTAATTGTAAAGGATCGGTACACTCGACCAAAGTTCCAGTCCAGTCCAAACTGCTGGCCATTGCCAAGCAGATTGTTCATTTGAAAACCGACTGAACCAATGAATCCATCACGCTGACTGTACCCGGCAGAGACATTTGCCTGGTCAGTTGACTTCTCATCTACATCAATGTAAAGGTCTACTTGGTTCTCGGAAATGGGCACTACATCGGGTACAACACTTGCAAAGTAATTGAGAATTGTCACTTCACGAATTGAGCGTCTGAGCTTCGAGACGTCAAATGTCTCACCGGGATAGAGAACCAGTTCACGTCGAATCACCTTCTCTTTAGTCTTAGTGTTTCCAGTGACAAAAATTTGGTTTACTTTGAACTCATTCCCTTCAACAACTTCCATGGTTACATCAACAATTTGGCTATCTCGTACAGACTCAACCGGGTTTACCGTAGCGTAGATGTAACCACGATCGTAATACATGGATCCTATGTCGGCCATACTTCGATCAAATTCTTGACGGTTGTACCTCTCACCCGTCTCCACACGCATCTTAGCCGCCAACTCTTCCTGAGTGAACAATCTCTGGCCCGACCAGTTGAATGTCCCGTACTTGAAAACTGGTCCCTCAGCGATTCGAAAAGTCAGATAGATTCCGCGCTTGTCCTCAGTATATGTGACCGAGTCACTGAGCACTTCTGCGTCTCGAAAGCCTTCACTCTGATAGAAAGCCACCAAAGCGAGCTTATCTGCGTCAATCTTCTCGCGTTTATATTCCCCCGACCTGAAGAAAGTCTTCTTGGTTGTGCGAACTCTCTTTCGCAGCTTCCTGTCTGTGAACGCCTCATTCCCTTCAAATTCGACGCGCCTTACTTTCACCTTGCTGCCTTCGCGTACTTCCAAATCAAGCCTGACACGACCGTTGCTCTCAAGCGTATCTTGTTCCACGTGCACTTGTGCCAAAAGAAAACCCATCTCGCTGTACTTCTTTAGCATCGACTCACGCAGACGAGTGACGTCAGCCGGGCGCACAACTTGTCCGGGACTGAGCTTAAGGAGTGCGTTGAGATCCTCTCCCTTCAGCTTGCGATTTCCACGGATGTCAACGCGTTCGAGCCGCCTGAACTCTTGAACCTGCACTCGCAGGTATACGCCTTCGGTGGTGCTTCGCTCTTCAATGATCTGAATATCACTGAACAAATTAAGCTTCCAAAGTTGCTTGATACCTGATTGCACATCATCACCGGTAATCTCCTTCCCAACGGCCAACCCCGAATGAGCCCTTATGAGCCCCGCATCGGTGGAAGAATTTCCCTCAATCGAAATGCCCAAAACGCGAAGTTTCTCCTGGGCTTGCGTCGGTACGCTCAAAAGAACAACAGCAACTAATAGGAATAGAAACTGAAGCCTCAATAGATTCATGCTCACGACTACGGCTCCAGGGTAAACGAGTACTTGAGTGCGACAGATTCATCACGGCGTCGACTCGCTTCGTCATATTCAACGGCAAAATCTAGGACGAAGTCGCGACTGAGCGGCACCACCCTGTACTGCAAGTTCCAGTAGTGAATCAAGCCCAGTCTGCCTCCTTCAGCCTCTCCGCTCGCTTCCGAGAGTTCTCCGGTATAGGTGACAAAGACATCGTTGTATAGGTATTTACCGACGGTAACGTGCGAACCTCTTAGTAAACGCACAAATCCCTCAGATTCGAGTGTGTCAGTCAGAACATTTTCGCGTTGCGCTCTAAACATGCTTGCACTTGGCCCTCCACCTGGCGACAAGGAAATCTGATCCAAAAAAGTTGCCCGTTCCAGTCTTCGAGAAATCGGATCAAGCCAAATGCGCTTAGCCGCAGACATCGCGGTCCTGGTTAGCAGTTTAGTTGCTTTCCCTTGCGAGAGGTTTGTCAAATCATAACCAAGCAGTGCAAGCACCTGCTCAGGATCAGCATAACCATCCGCTTCGAGTACATACGTGACATCCTCAAAACGGCCATACGGAATTCGAGAGTTTGTTTCCGCGTCGATCTCGTAGATGGTCAGGTACACAGTGACTGTTCTGCCAAGCGAGTCGGCACCGTAGGTCGCCGCCCGCCCGCGCAGGACGGGGAAAATGTCAGTTTCGTCAAAGTCGGCTCGAAGAGATTCTATCCAGAAAGTCTGGTCCAGGTAGTCGGCACTCCCAGAAGAAGCACTAAGTTGGCCAACAAGTCGCAAACTTGAATCAACCAAAGACCCTCGCATATCCAAGGGAGCATCAGTTGGCGTGACGATCGCGTCGACAGAGATGTGATCCAAGTACTCCGCGACGGTTCCCAATAACGGATTGGAACCCATTTTAGCAAACAACTCTGAGTCCCTGAACCCCGTAACCTCCACATCATAGTGCAACCCGGTGCCTATGCCAATGTCTAAATCCCAGTATGCCTCGTAAAGACGATCAACAAGCCATTTGGTGACTGGTCGCATAGTTCCCCCCCCATAAGAGAGAAAAGGAAAGGCGAATCGCCCGTCTCGAATGAAAGCATCACCCGCAATTAGCAATCGAGTTGAATCAAGTGCGGAGATTGTAAGGCCATCAAGATCGCCTGTTCCTGAAGAAAGGCGGCACAACCACTCCGGCTTCATGAAGCCCGGAAGTCGCACGAGGGCCCCCTGAGCTGCGGTCGAGATGTGCAGAATACCAAGCTCAATTCGCGGCGACGGGATAACCAGTGGCGAAAGATTCTCGACGGCTTTGCTTCCGGACGGCAAGAAATCCAATCGAAGGTAGTCAGCACCTTCGTCAAC
Source organism: bacterium (assembly GCA_023382385.1). Taxonomy (NCBI): domain Bacteria; species bacterium. The sequence goes on from JAHDVH010000001.1 coordinate 377,482, forward strand.
TTGTAGGAAGCCATTACTCACGTTGCCGTCGGCATTCAGAATGACATTCGCATTGAATCCCAGAATACCCGGTGCAGCCGGAGGGTAGGTAAACTTCCCTTCATTTACCTCAAGTCTCCCCCCCCTGAATTCCGGCCTATCCCACGTTCCACCGAAGTCTATTCGCAAAGAACTGTTGCTTCCGGCGGAGGTAAAATCCGCGTCAACCTGCTGTAGAAGATCAAGAAAATCACCCTGGCCTTCGAGCAGTGCTTGGAACTTCCCGCCTTTAACAGGCACCGTCATCATCTCCGCGTAGAAACGATACTTATCCGCCTTTGAAAACGAGAGTTGAGGTATCGCAAGCAGTCTTGTGCCGTCAGGCTCAGTGGTTAGAGTCGCGTCAACTGCGAGCCTGTCAATGGTTAACTCGCCAAATAGCTCCCCGTTCGTCACACGCATGCTTGCAAGAACTTCGGGCGACTTGAGGGAACCCGTGATCAAGACATCGCCCTCAAGTTGGCCACTGACGAGTCCACCACGACCGGTCAAAGCTTGAATGAAGTCCGAACACTCCGACGTTGGGAAACTTGCACGCAAATCGACATGTTCACTCGACAGATCGAGATTCCCTTCCATTTCGATGATGCTTCGCACACCACGACCAAAAGTGAAGTGCAAGGAATCCACTATTGTGTGACGGCTTCTTAACGTCAGAAGCCCCCAATAGCCCGGCAAACCCTGCGCCTTGCCTTCGATTAGACTCAAATCAGCAAACCAGTCAAGTGAGTCTACTTTACCGTCGACCGTCAGTTCTCCCGATACTAACCCCAACAGATTCCACTTTTCTGCCAAACTCGAAACAATAGGCATCTTTGCAAGGGGCAGCGCATCGATGGAGAGCTGCAGGTCAAGGACAGTCGGATCAAGGGAGACGAAGCCGCTTAGGAGGCCTGCTTCATCAATATACAGATCCACAATCTCAATCTGCTTTTCGCGGACCATCACTACACCGCGACCGAAGAAACCATCCCCTCTTCCCGTCTTCCCCTTCCACGCACCGTTCAGCTCGTAAGTTCGCTCGGCTTGCCGCGCATAGCCACCGTTAAACTGAAGTTCGCTCAAGACCTCCGAGACCACGCTACTTGAAGTTGAATCGCTTGTAACATCGATTTCAAGGTAGCCACTTGCCTCATCACCGGCAAAGTATACATTCAGAAACTGAACATCAGACAAAATGCTTTCAAGCGCAGGATACGCGATCGGGACAAGCGTATGCAGATTCTGAACTCGCGCAGTAACAAAGTCACCGCCCAGAGTTACCGTGACACCTCCTGTCCGTCCACTTGCATCAGCAAATTCTACAGTGACGGCACTGTCAGAATATCTCAGTTTCCCATTACCGCTAACTCTATCTGATGAGTCGCGCGCAATCCACTCAATGATTGGTGCGGAGATCCCGCCAGACAGATGAACATCCACTCGCTGCAAAGTGCTTGTAGAGCCAAACAGATCTGGCATACTATCAACAACCAGCGTCACATTTGATTCTACTTGTGGATTTGCTCCAAAAGTGTATACGCCCGATCCGCTTATTCTTCCAATTTCAGATCCGCACGACATCGAGAGGACGTTTATGCTGTCCTTCGCAAAGCTCAGTTCAGATAGGAACGACCGAAAGACAGTCTTGCCGATTATGAGCGATTCAGAAGCGACCGTTGCGTGAATGAGTGGCAGCCTTGCGGTACCTGAAATGCTGGCCGAGACTTGCGCCGAACCGGAAACTACCGTTTTCCCCGCGTAAAAAACCTCCATCATCGACCGTGAATCTACCAACGCGGAAATGCTGCCTTTTAATCGTAGCGAGTCAGCAAAGGTGATAGATCCATGAAGACTCGCAGAGAAACCACGCCCCAAAATCTCTACTTCGTCCGCTCGCAACTCGGTACCTTCGAGCAGCAGACTCAGATCGGGTATAAAATAGCTGTTTCCGCTAACAATCGCTTCAATGCTGGAAAGCTGTACTCGACCTGAAACATCTAAGTTGCCTTCTGACTGCTGGAGTCGTACAACAACCTCCCCACCGTTCGAAGACAAATCGACAGGCACAAGACGCCCGAAGTCTAGTTCACCATCCGACAACTCAAACGACGCCGTGATGTCCAGTTCACTATAAGCAGGGAAAATACTTCCGTCCACTCGAACTCCGAACGAGACAGGAAGCCCCCCCCGCCCATACGACTCTATTCTGAATTCGCCTGCCTGCGCCTGGGATAGATAACCACGCAACTCCCTTAGCCCAGTAATAACCGAGTCCTCCACCAGAAACAAGACTTGCCCGTTTTCGAAGGATAACGCGTGAAGGCTGTCTGTTCGCGCGAGCAACTCGAATAATCCATCAGGAATCGAACTCGTATTCGCTTTCGGACTATCACTCCCCCCAATGGCAATCGTAAGTTCGGGCCCAACCACATGTACGCTTCTGAATACTCGCTCAATCGTTCCCGGCTGCGCAAAAACTATTAAGGGATCAATCCCCACGTCGATATGTCGAATAGAAAGCCGCGATCCGCGGTCATCGAGCGGTAAAACGATATCCCACATTCTAACATATCGCCAGCCGATCTCAACATCACCGCAGATTGCTTCGGTCCCGAGTTTTGCAACGAGGATTTCGGTTAGCCTTGCTGCTGCTTCCTGATTGATCAAAGCTCTCGGAAACAGGACAACTGTTGCCAGCATGAGCGCAAAGAAACTTACTAAAGTCCAGACAACACGCCGCCACCCGCGTCTCAATCTCGCGACTCTTCCGCCGTCTTCATCCACAACTCATTACCAGTCAAAAAGTGATGCTGGCTCTACCAAGCGATTGGCAAACTGGCGAGACAAAACCTGATTCACTTTGCCTTCGCCTAATGTATTAAGGGATTTTTTGCAAATGACAATCGGCAGTTCTGTCGCGTTGAGTTCCATGCCAATGACAACGCCAGCCTTGCCTCTCGACTCAAGAAACAGCGAACTGGTAGGAGACGCTACATAGTTCGGTGACGCAGGTCCCGCGTACGCGACGAGATTTCCACGAGCATCCGCAACTTCTATTCTACGAATTCTCTGCGCTACTTCAAGAGCAAGTTCGCGTGCTAAAGAGTTTCCTTTTGCGCAGAGCAGACCGCCCAAAGTCTTTCGATCTCCTTGATAATTCTCGCCCAACAAAGTGCTCAAAGAGATTCCAGACTCGATATGAAGAAAGCCACTGTCCAATCTGCTTGCCGAGTGCATTCGCAAAGTGGACAATGCAAGAGTTCTGTCACGCTTCAACTCATGGTTTGGAGCGAAGGAACTTCCGGAGCCCATCGGCAAAACGTTGAAGCCGTGATCCGCACAAACCATAATAATCTCAAGCACGGCCTCAACTGCGATCGGCGCAACAACGGGGTACGGCTCGGATTGCATCAATCCAAACCTTCTGTCTGCAAGTAGCTGTGTCCAATCAGGCATCGTTTGCCTTTGGTCGTGCGCCGTACCTTCGTTCACGTTGCGCATACTCGTTAAGCGCCAACATCAATTGCTCGCGGCGAAAGTCTGGCCAAAGTGTGGGAGTTACGACGAGTTCAGCGTATGCGGACTGCCAAAGCAGAAAGTTCGACAATCGCATTTCACCGGAAGTGCGGACAATTAAGTCGGGATCTGGGATACCCTTGGTATATAGTGCTTTCGAGAGCATCGTTTCATCAACCTTGGTCGCGCCGGATTCCATCAAATGGTTTACGGCGTCCAGAATCTCCTGTCGCGCACCGTAAGCTATTGCCAGCACAAGGTGAAGACCTGTGTTTTCCTTCAAAGTTTCTACTGCGGATTCAAGCGCCCTACGCGTTCTATCGGGAACATGGTCTAGCCTGCCGATCACACTAAGACGAACGTTATTTTCAAGCAGATTGCGTACTTCACGGCCGATAGTTGTCACCAAGAGCGTCATCAACGCATCAACCTCGGACTTGGTGCGGTTGAAATTCTCCGTCGAAAATGTGTACAGAGTGAGCACTTCAATTCCCAATTCCCCGCATACTCTCACGATCTCTCTTGCTGAACGAACACCTTCGCGATGACCTGCCACGCGCGTTAGCCCCCGTGCTTTTGCCCATCGGCCATTTCCGTCCATTATGATTGCAACATGTCGCGGGACAGACATTCGATCTAACTCAGTTTCCTGAGAGCTTCTCACCCTTCTTGACGGCGGTTGCCCCTTCCTCGTTCTTACCGAGACGAATCAGTGCGATTCCATAGTTAATCCATGCAGCCCCATCATCCGGATCATTGTCCTTGATAGTACCGAACTTCTCAGCTGCCTTATTCCAATCACCAAATTTGTCACCTTCAAGATAAATTAGGCCTTGAGTAAACAGCACATCGCGATCAGCGGGCGATCTGGTCAAATACTCATCGAAGGCCTGAAGTGCAGCGGCCGTGTCCTTAAGTTGGAGATTGAACTGCCCAATATAGTATAGAATGTTCTCATCGCTCGGGTTCGATTCCTTAGCCATGTCCAGCGCCCTTAACGCAACGCGCTTTAGCGAATCCCGTGAAGATTCTGTCAGACTTTGCTCGTTGGCCATGGTTGCGAGCGAGAAAGCCTTATACTGCACGGCTTCGATTGAACCGGGGTCATCCGCAAGCATTTTATCAGCAATAGCCAAAGTATTCACATAATCTTCGGAGGCATAAAAATACTGAATCAACTGAAGACGAGCATACTCTCGATTCGTTTTGTAATTCTCCGGTTCCTCTGACTTCAAATTTGAGTTCTCAAGAGCCTCAAGCGCCTCATTCCAAGCTTTAACGTATTGGTCATCCTTGACCTTGAATCCAAGCAATTGTGCGAACACAAAGCGACTGCTCCAGTGCTTCGGATCAAGCATTATGGATGTTTGCGCTGCTTCCAATCCTGTTTCCAAGACTCGGGTTTGAAAAGCAGAGAATATCGAATCGGCAGCCTCATCGTCGCTCAGGAAGACTGCTTTGACATCCTCTTTTAGGCCAATTCGATCTGCTATGGCAGTTCGCTCATTATTCTCAAATGATTGCGCATTTGCCCGGTAAGCTGAGTCGGTCGCCACAGCCTTACTATAGAATTCCCACCAATAGTCCTGAAGCAGCGTATCGATCTTCTTGATCAGCTTCTTTGCCTTCTTGTCATCACTCATGCTGCGAACTGCGTCAAAATCAGTCACCATTCGTTCGAGCAACGCGCGTTGCGGATCTACTGCATCACCAGCAAGCTTCTTTCGTAAACCAACCTGCTCGTCATCCATTGCAATCAGACCAAGTATTTCACCGCGCTCAAAGAGTACGTCTGCATTGCCCGGTTCCTCGACGACAGCCTCATCATAAAACTGAATTGATTTGGCAATTTCGCCTTGTTTCTTGTAGATCCGCGCCGACGTTAGCGCGACTCCCGCAAATGTGGATGTCGCGGTTAAGACTGTAAGAAGTGTTGCTAAGAAAGTACGATGCATACCAATATCCTTCTTGAAGGAAACCAATATTTTGGGAGAAACTCTAATCTGTGAATCGAAACGGCGGCATGTGTACGCCGTGTTCGGTAATTATTGAATGGATCATGTGTGCCGGAGTGACATCAAATGCAGGATTCCAGACTTTCGCACGCTTGAGAGACTTAAGCCCCGGAGTGCAACGCATGACTTCATTGGCATCCCGTTCTTCGATTTGAATCTCTGTCCCGGACTCAAGAGTATAGTCAAACGTAGAAGTCGGCGCAACAACGTGAAACGGGATTCCGAAATTAGATGCTGCTGTCGCGACGCCAAGTGTCCCAATCTTGTTGCTTGTATCGCCGTTTCTCGCAATTCGATCAGCACCGACAAACACTCGTTGCACTTTGCCCGAATTCATCAGCGAGGCGACCATATTGTCGCAAATGAGAGTAACGGGAATTCGCTCCTTCACGCATTCCCAGACAGTCAATCTGGCGCCCTGTCCGACAGGCCGTGTTTCACAGGCAAATACTTCTCGAATCTTCTTTGACTTGTATCCTTCGCGGATGACACCAAGAGCAGTGCCGATTCCTCCCGTTGCAAGCGCCCCTGTGTTGCAATAGGTTAGTACGTTCTCTGACTCACTGAGCAGTGTTAGACCTGCTTTGGCCATCGCAGAGCAAGCCGCGGCATCTTCTGCATGAATCGACTTAGCCTCACGAAGGATCGCTGCGCCTTGCACGCTCTCCGCACGCTCAACAATTGCTTTCATGCGTTTAAGCGCCAAAAATAGATTGTAGCCAGTAGGTCTCGTCCTCCGAAGTCTCTCTATCGCGACCAGCAGGCTTTCGCGATTTGCGCGCGGTCGCAGCGCTTCGACTGCGACGCCGTAAGCTGCGGCGATTCCAATCGCGGGCGCACCGCGTATTGCAAGGCGCTCTATTGCCGTTGCAACGGCTTCAGCGCTTCTCGCTGTTATCCACTTCTCTTGCTTGGGCAGTAACCTCTGATCGAGAATTTGCAGCTCACCTTTGAACCACTTCAGTGCTACGACTTTACTCATGGCACTTGAGTCATAGCCGCAAGGGCGCGATGCCTCTCAACAAGTTCTTCTCTGCTCCGGTCCTTCAGTCCTTCAGGACCAAAACCCTCAACATAGAAAGATCCAATTACTGATGCCCACTGCATGCCACGGCGAAAGTTCACGTCTGTAATTTTCTCACATGCTGCAAGGTAGCCGAGCAATCCCCCCGCATACGAATCACCGGCACCCGTTGGATCGACTACCTCTTCAACGGGATAGGTCTGCGTCATGAACATTCCCCGACTTGACGCAAGAAAACTGCCGTGCTCACCCTTCTTCACGATAACCCACTTGGGCCCGAACTTCAGTAACTCTCGCGCGGCACCAATCAAGCTTGAAGCTTCTGTAAGCCATCGAGCTTCATACTCGTCGACAAACAGCAAATCCACTTGCTTAAGCACTTTCATGAAATCTTTGCGTGCGATATCTATCCAAAGCTGGAAGGTGTCAATCGCTACGAGTTGAGGGCGCTTAACCTGCTTTAAGACCTCAATCTGAAGGCGAGGCTCTATCGCCGCTAAAAACAGAATGTCCGGTTGACGATAGTTCTCGGGAAGTTTTGGCGAGAAATGCTCGAACACGCCAAGCTCAGTGCGAATCGTCTCGCGCGTGCGGAATCCTTCATGATATCGTCCTTCCCAAAGAAAGGTCTGACCCTGCTTGACTTCGACTCCATGAAAATCCACACTTCTTCTGCGCAGGAACTCCGCCTGCTCGAACGGATAGTCCTCGCCAACGGCACCGACCAGTCCTACCGAAGCGAATCGAGATGCGGCATTTGCGAAATGAAAAGCAGAACCGCCGAGAACGACTTTGCCCTCGACAACAGGTGTATGCAGAATATCAATTGCCACACTGCCGACAACAACAACGTCCGGCGAGGACACGCTGTTCAATCTCTTTACTCTTGGCTTTCTCGCGGAATTCAAGGCTACATCTCCGTAGGTGCGCTCACCCCACACAGCGCTAGCCCGCGCTGCAGGGCAATTTGTGTGGCCCGGCATAAACACAACCGTGCCGTTTGAAGTTCTGCAGGCGTCGTCAACACACGACAATGATGATAGAACCTGTGAAACTGTGCGGCAACTTCGCGCAGCCACACGGTCATCCCATGCGGATCACGGCTCGCAGCACAGTCGGTCAAGACGTCGGCGAGCTCTCTTATTCGGCGTAATAGGATGAGCTCTTCTTCATGCGTAAGCAAATTCAAATGCTCAGCACTCTCAGGCAACGGAATCTCCCCGCGCCTGAAAATGGAAGCAATTCGTGCATGTGCATACTGCGCGTAAAACACGGGATTGTCATCCGAATGTCGTTTTGCCAACTCAATGTCAAAATCGAGTGGTGTCGACGTTCGTCGCAGCAGAAAGAAATAGCGGGCGGCGTCAATTCCTACTTCGTCAAGCAACTCGTCCATCTCGATAATCTGCCCGGCACGCTTTGACATCTTGACAGGTTCTCCATCGCGGAGCAGATTGATGTGCTGAAGCAGCATGATCTCCAGTCTCTTCGAATCTTCCCCCAATGCGGACATGGCGGCCGACATCTTCGTCAAATAGGAGTGGTGATCAGGTCCCAGAATGTCTAAAATGAGGTTGTATCCGCGTCTAAACTTGTCCCAGTGATACGCGATGTCAGGCAAAAAGTAGGTTGGCTTGCCCTGTGACGTAACGATAACCCAGTCCTGCGTATCCCCGAAGTCAGAAGTCCTGACGAACATCGCGCCGTCCTTTTCGTAAACCGCGCCACGTGAATCAAGTGCTTCATACGCTTGCCACTCTGCATTGCTTGCACGCAAGGTGCTTTCCTGAAACCAGCGATCGATGTGTACTCGAAAGGATTCGAGTGACTTCCGATGAAGGGCAAGGTGGTGGTCAATCGCGAGTCTTCCTAAAACAGCGGCTGCCTCTTCCTCACCTTCAGATCGGAGCGTGGCGCCGTACTTCTGCACTATGGCCCGTGCAAACTCGATGAGATATTCCCCGTGGTAACCGCCTTCGGGAATCTCAATTTCATTTCCCAAGAGCGTCTCATAACGAGCACGCACGGACTTCCCCAGAAGTTCGACTTGATTGCCCGCGTCGTTGACATAGAACTCTGCCTCACACTCAGCACCTAGTTCGCGATAGATTCGACACAAAGTGTCGCCCACAGCTGCGGCACGAGCACTCACGACGTTTAGCGGTCCCGTGGGATTTGCTGAGACAAACTCTATCAGGATTCGCTCGCCTTTGCGCTCATCGCTCCGGCTGATATGCTCGCCTTTTGCCAAAGCGAGTTCGACTATTGACTGCAGGTACTCTGGCGCGAACCTGAAGTTAATGAAGCCCGGTCCTGCGACCCCCGTACAGGACACGAGTGTCTCGTCAAGCTCGAGACTTGCAGTAAGTTTGTCAGCAAGAGTCCGCGGTGCGACCTTCGCAGTCTTCGCATTTACCAAAGCCGCATTGGTCGCGAGATCTCCGTGCGAAGCGTCGCGCGGTTTCTCAAGCGTTACGGCGGCTCCTTCTACTCCAAGCGAGTTCAGCGCTTGCGTGAGCGCGGATTTGAGATAGTCGTGCACCCTTCTCACGCTGAGGCGTCACGTTTGCGTCGAGTAACTTTCTTCGCAGCCTTCTTGACCGCCTTCTTGACTGCCTTCTTCGCAGCCTTCTTTGCTGTCTTCTTTTTCACTGCTTGCTTTTTGGCGGCGGACTTCTGCGTGATCACCAAAGCTTTCTTCTTGATTGCTGCGGTGCGCTTCGCGGACTCCTTCACTGCGCTTTTCGAAGTTGCTTGATCAACAACTTCGATTACTTTCGCATCACTCCACAGATCCTCGAGTCGATAGTAATCTCTGAAACTCGGGCGGAACACATGTACAACTACGTCGATGTAGTCAATTAGAACCCAGTTCAATGCGTCCATGCCTTCGCGATGCGCGGCTTTCTCGCCAAGTGTTTCGCGCGTGCTCTTCTCGATATGTGTGGCAATGGCTTTGACCTGCTGATTCACTTCTCCCGTGCAAATAACAAAGTAATCCGTCACGGTATCCAACTGGGTCAAGTCAAGTATCGTAACGTCTTCTGCTTTCTTTTCCAAAGCAGCTTGGGCAATCTGTTTAGCCAATTGTAACGGACGAGCGTTTCTCAGTCGAAATCTCCGGTTTATACTCAAATGCCTATCGTTACACAATTCTCTAAATCTATCGTCGTACCGCACCATATTCCCATGCCTTATAACGAACGCCTTTGTACTCTTTTGACCCTGGATACGCCATACAGTTTAACCGACGCCAGCATGACACGCTCTTGGAAGTCCTAAACGAGGTCGAAAAGCAGAAACTGACGTTTAGGCGGGATGGCCCATGCCGGACATGTGCGGGATCAACTTGGGAGGAACCGCCGCCAAAAAAATGACCGAGAAATTGTCACTCTCGGTCGCAGCAATCAGCCAACCGATCCGGCAGGCAATACGATACTTCAGAAACAAGCGCTCGATCAACTCCCCCACGTGGAACTACGGCCTGCCTGGAAACATCCAAGGATTATAACCGTATCCCCACGAACCGTACGGCGAATTGCCCCAGCGATCAACCGGTGTCATTCCTTTCGCAACCGACAGCCTGAACAGCGAATTCGAACTCGGCTGCCAAGTCAAATCTGTCGCACCTACAAAGTCTTGGCCCGTATTTGCGGGATTCCACTCAGACGGACCACTCGGCTGGAATTGGTATCCAAGATGTGTAGTCAAGGTCAAAGGTCGTGCAATCTGATAGTCAATTCGATTCATGTACAATCCCCGAGACACACTTGTCCCGCCTGAGCTCGCATAGCCAACGCTCATGGAATGCGACATCTTCATACGTGATGGGTCCAGCAGGCCCCGCAAAGATCTGACTCCCAGCTGTTGCTGCTCATAATCCCGCAAATATTCCGATGTTGCACTGGTTGACTGCTGCGCACGGTACTGCGCTTCCGCAACTGATACACAAAAAAGTGCTACGGACAAAAAAGTCACAATGGCCAAGCGAGTCATGAATCTCTCCGTTGCTTCGGCATAGAACCTAAGTTAAGCACAAATACTTTGAAAATCAACACTTCAGACGCTAAGACGTGCAAGAAACTGCCGCTCGGCGCGGGCCAGTTCATCGGGGGTGTTAATACCCTGAAGTTCTTCATATGAGCCGCCGTTAATCGCCTGAATCCGTCCCCCAGCCATCCCCAATATCCCAACGATATCGGTAAGGTAATACTCTCCCTTGGCATTGTTTGGCTTCACGTGTCTCAACGCATCAAACAGGGCATTTCGAGCAACCACATAAATTCCACTATTGATTTCATTGATCTTACGTTGTTCTGGGGTAGCATCTCTTTCTTCCACAATCCTCAGGAATTCCCCATCATAACCCCGCAGAATCCGACCATACCCAAACGGGTCAGGCGCGATAGTCGATAATACAGTCAAGCAACTCTTGCTGTCAACATGGGCACCGTATAGATTGGCAAGAGTATCCTCCCGCAACAAGGGGACATCCCCAGACAGTATGAGAACGTCATCACAGCTCTGCGGAATGGCCTCGTTCGCCTGCAAAACGGCGTGGCCGGTCCCTTTTGGAGGATCCTGAATGACAGTCGTGACGGCTTTCCCCGATAGAACCGACTTCACCAATTCCCGCCCATGGCCGATCACCACAACGGTCTCACGCGGGCCAAGTTTCTCAGCGGTATCCAGAACATGCAGTATCAACTCGCGGCCGGCAATCTTGTGCAAGACTTTGGGCAAGTTGCTGTTCATTCGCGTGCCCATTCCGGCAGCGAGAACAACTACGGCGAGTCTGGAGTCCCTCATCTGGAAAACTGGCTCAGTCAATTGAAAGTTCCGAAACTGCATCGGACACAGGGAGATTATCTATCAGTCGCACGCTGCCCACCCGAACCGCGCCAATCAGCCGTGCGTTCTCCGGCACAGGATCAATCTCCATGAGAGTGTCATCTGCAACAGCCGTCAAATAGTCAGTCGGAATGTCGCTTGGTATCAGACTCTTCATCGCGTCTTGAATGGCGCCAAGGCGCTTCTCGCCTGCCATGAACAACGACCTCCCGGCATGCAATGCTTTGTACAAAAGGGTAGCACGTTCTCGCTCGGCTGACTTTAGAAAGCGATTCCTCGAAGACATTGCCAGTCCATCCGGCTCGCGGACCGTCTTTCCCGCCACAATTCTGACGTCAATATCCAAACTTCGGCACATCGCTCGGATAAGTGCCAATTGCTGGAAGTCCTTCTCCCCAAACACAGCGAGGTCGGGCCTCACTCGGTGAAGAAGTTTGAGCACAACAGTCAGCACGCCGGCGAAATGACCTGGTCGAATCGCGCCTTCCCACACATCGCCCATTGGCCCGGGAACGACCAGCACGGGCGAACGGTCTCCATACATATCGTTTGCGTCTGGTGCATACACATAATCTATACCTTCATGCTCGAGCAGATCAACATCTTGCTCCAGCGTCCTTGGATATCTGGCCAGATCTTCATTCGGTCCAAATTGTGTCGGATTGACGAAGATCGAAACGACCCTCACGTCGCACGGTCCGCACAGCCGGGCCAGACTCAGATGGCCTTCGTGCAGTGCCCCCATGGTAGGGATCAGCCCGATTGGCGCACCGCAACTCCACAGGATGTCAAGTTCTGCGGCGAGTTCTGAATACGACGTCAAGACCTTCACTGAGTCTTCCGCCCTCGCTTTGCACCTTTCGGAATTTCTCCTTGCTGCGGAGCTTCATACGATTCGTTCTCAGCAGGGAAACTGCCTTCCCGCACATCATTCACCCAAGCTGCGACCGCCTCGCGGACCAAATCAGCACCCTTCATGTAGTGACGTACAAATCTCGGCTTGAACTTGTCAAAAATCCCAAGCAGGTCATAGTTTACCAGAATTTGCCCGTCACAGCCGACACCCGATCCGATTCCGATAGTCGGAATCTTCACTTCTTTGCTGACACGGGACGCAAGGCTCGCAGGAATCTTCTCCAGCACGATCGAAAAGCAACCTGCCTGTTCAAGTTCGCACGCCTGCTGAATCAACTCCTCGCCTTCCTGCGCAGTCGTCGCCTGCACCCCATACCCTCCGAATACATTGATCATCTGCGGCGTCAATCCCAGGTGCCCCATGACCGGAATTCCTGCATCCACAAGTCGAGTAACAGTCGGCAAGAGGTAACCGGCGCCTTCCAGCTTTACAGCCTGTGCTCCACCCTCCTTGAGAAACCGTATCGCATTCCGAAGTGTATCCTCCATCGACACCTGAAACGAGCCAAACGGCATATCGGCAACTACCATGACTCGAGATGTGCCTCGCGACACGCAACGGGTTAGAAACAGCATTGCTTCCATCGTCATAGGAATCGTGGTGGCGTGTCCCGCAATGACGTTTCCGGCGCTGTCACCAACGAGCAAGAAATCCACTCCTGCCTCTTCTTCGAGAGCGGCAAAAACGGCGTCGTAGGCCGTGAGGCCAACGATCTTGCGCCCTTCTTCCTTGCAACGCACCAACTGCGGCGCGGTCACACGGGGGAATACATTGACTTTGCTCATGCTGGACCTCCGTTAAAACTGGAGAGAATCGCACCGCCAAGCACATAGTCGTCTCGATAGAAAACAGCCGACTGCCCCGGCGTCACCGCACGCACCGCGTGCTTAAACTCAATGCGAATCTGACCGTCAGGTTGCGCCTCAATCACAGCCGGCACCGGTTCAGAACGATAGCGCACCTTGACGTCGCACTTAATCGGCTCATTCGGCTCTGCGATGGACACCCAATTCGCATCCTGTGCAAAAGCGAACGTGGTCAGACAGTTTTCCTCGTAGTCAACGTAGACTCTGTCGGTTTCCGGTTCGATTCGAGTCACATAGAGTGGACGTTCTGCCGCCAAGCCAATTCCCTTGCGCTGGCCAACAGTGAAATTCGTGATTCCGTCATGACGGCCAACAACTTTGCCTTCTGGCCCGACAATTTCGCCTCCGCCTAAGACCCGCAGTTGAGACGAATAGTTGTCTTCCAGGAACCTGCGATAGTTATTGTCTGGCACAAAGCAGATGTCCTGGCTATCGGGCTTCTCTGCGGTGACCAGACCAAGCCCCCGTGCAAGCTCGCGCACTCGTGATTTCGGCAAATCACCAAGCGGGAACAGAGTGTGACTCAAACTGTCCTGAGACAGGCCCCATAAGGCGTACGACTGATCCTTTTCCGGATATGCGGCGCGCTTTAACTTAGTCCTGGCTCCTCCCCGCTCTATCCTTGCATAATGCCCTGTTGCCAAGTACTCACAACCAAGCTTCCGCGCCTTCTCGAGCAGAGTCTGCCATTTCACGAATGTGTTGCAGCGAACGCAGGGATTCGGGGTCCTTCCCCTCAGATACTCTCCTGCGAAATTCTCCACAACAGCTCCGTGAAACTCCTTGGACAGGTTTAGCACATAGTGCTTGAAACCCATTCGATCGGCAACCGCCCGTGCATCCTGTGCCATTGTAATACTGCAGCACCCGCTGGCGCGATTCAAGGACATCTCCTCTCCCCTCTCATCTGTCCAAAGGTGCATCGTTAAGCCGATCACCTCATAGCCCTGCTCGACCAGCAGCGCTGCAGCCACCGAACTGTCGACTCCGCCGGACATGGCAATTGCCACGACTGTTTTTGTTGTCGTCTTGGAGGGCGTCAGAATGCTTGGCACGGATGTTGACATTTCTTCAGGAATCTATATTTACGGCGCGGGTATAAACTGAGTCCGGAATTCCGGGCTTCGTTTCAAGTATCACATCATCGCCCACAACCCAGCGCAAGACCGCCGACGCACCTTTCTTCAGACTTTGATCATTCGTTGATGCATAGGCCTCCGACAAGGCTATATGCTCACCGTCCACTGTGTAGAGCTTCTTGTTCGAAACCTGAGGCGCACCTGATTCAACATAGGCAACCTTACCCATTGCCGCATCGCGCAGCCACTTTTGCGGAGCCGAGAATCTCGACGGAGCCGACTCTTTCCAGTCCTCAACGCCCTGCGTATAGTCTATCAGCGCGATGCCGGCACGATGATAGGGTAAACCTGCCAATGCCGCAAGCATCGGACTATTGGCCCAGCCCGCACCGGCTATGTATATCTGCGAACTATCAACCACGTGGTGCTTTCTGAGGAACTGGAATATCACATCCAACCCTCGACGCGTTTTGGACAATCCTTGCCAGTAGTCGTTCGTCGCAGTGCTTGGCTTGCCGTCTCGATCTTTGACAAAATTCACCGACGTATTGTAGGACATAACGGCGGCATGCCGGGCTTCCGGAATGTCATCCAACAGAGCGCGCACGTCAACATCCTGCGGAGCGTCATATACGAGAATCACGGCTTTGATCCGACGCTCCGTCGCTGGCAGCCTGTAAAGTGTCCTCACGGTGTCATTTTGCATCGTCGTGAGCGCGACATCGTAGCAGGCAAACTCCCGCCCTCGTGATATTAAAGTCAGGTCGTGGCGCTTTAACTCTGCGCGCTGATTTTGCAGCGCTTCGGCGGAATACTCCGCTCCTCGCGCAAACATTAGATACATGAGAATCGCTGCGGCCAACAGCCCCAGCAGGATTAACCACAACAGTTTTGTACGGGTGGTAGTCTGAATCATGAATGTACCTGAAATGCAGATCGCTGCTTGGAGACAATTCCCGGCAGTGCCGACACGATTTCGTCAACCTCCTGCGCAGTGCTGAAACGGCCAAAGCTAATTCGAATACTGGAACGAGCCTCTTCGACTGTCAATCCCAACGCACGCATCACGTGCGAAGCACCTGTTGCCCCGGCACTGCAGGCCGCGCCTGTCGAAACACATATGCCGCGCAGATCCAAGGCGATCAACAGCTCCTCCCCGTCACAACCGGGAATCCGCACGTTTAGTATCCCGTCAGAGCGAGGACCGTCAAGTGGCGTCACAATGAGATCCGGAATCAACTCACGAAGTTCGCGTTCACATCGGTCGCGCAGTTCGCGTATCCTGATCGCGTCTTCTTCCATCATCCTCTGGCAGAGTTCCGCAGCTTTGCCGAAGCCGACTGCCCCCGGCATGTTCTCCGTGCCGGTTCGCTTGCCTCGCTCTTGACTGCCGCCATACTGCCTCTGGGCGATCTTGGTTCCTCTGCGAACTATCAGCGCACCGATTCCTTTCGGTCCATGAATCTTGTGTGCTGAGATTGATATCATATCCAGAGGAGAACCCGCGAACTTGAAGGGAAGTTTACCAAAGCTTTGGACAAAGTCGCTGTGCAACAACACACCACTCTCTCGACATATCTCCCCAATCTCGACTATCGGCTGCACAGTTCCCAATTCGTTGTTCACATGCATTACCGAAACTAAAACTGTCTCGGGTCGGATAGCCTTCCGAATCTCTTCCGGATTGACGAACCCCGAACTCGATACCGGAACGATAGTCAGCGCAACACCAGACTTCTCTGCAGCCTTCGAGGCATCAAGCACTGCATGATGCTCAATCGCCGAAACGATAACATGCTTGTTGACCTTGTCGCTCGCCGCGATCGTTCCAAGCACCGCCCAGTTGTCGGCTTCAGTGCCGCCCGAAGTGAAATACACTTCATCGGCATGACAACCGGCAAGCGTTGCGATGGACTGCCGCGCGCGTTCAATGGCCAGCTTAGCCTGCTTTCCCCGCTCGTGGATGCTTGAGGGGTTGCCCCAGGACTCAGTCAAAGCGGAGCGAACGGCCTCCACCACTGCGGGATCAGGCTGCGTTGTCGCGGCATTATCAAGATAAACGACTTTGGACATAACCTATAAATATAACCCTTGCCCCACGAAAAAGCAAGTTTTCTCACAGCTTAAGACTTGACAAACCTCACCAATTTACGTAACTTAACCAGCATTATGGCCCCGTTCACCCGAGTCCTCTTAATGCTGTGCGCTCTGCTGCTGGCTTGCCCGGCTTCCCCGCAGGAAGCGCTCGACCCGGCCTTTGATCCCCCCTTCCGACCCAGTGACTCCGGCGGTCGCCGTATTCGCTGGAACGGCACGATCGGCATGGTCATTATCAACGGCAAACTGTATCAACAGTTTGGGTTGCGGCCTGACATTCCTCTGGGCAAATGGGGACTCGGCCTTGACCTGACTCTGCGAGTGGATGAAGAAGGCAATCTCAAGGAAGACGAATGGGATGAGCCGCTCGATGCGGTCGAGAAGATATACTACATCCGCTATGGAGCACCCGGCGATCCGCTCTACATGCGTGTCGGCGCGCTGGACAACGTCACGCTCGGTTACGGCATGGTCATGCACCGCTACGCGAATACGATTCAGTATCCCGAGATCAAGCGCGTTGGCGTGTATGTGGAAGGAGAGTATGGCAAGAAAGGCCTGATAAGCTATCAGGGCATGACGAACAATGTTCGTGAACTCGACGGCCCGGGTGTCTTAGCAGGGAGAATTGCCCTACGGCCGCCGATCAAGCTCAGTCCAGTCTTCGGTGCCACTTTCGGCATGGACGGAAATCAGTTCAACGGACTCAACGATTCGGACGATGACGGCGTCCCCAACCGTCTGGATCTCTTCAGAGACATTGACGATCGCCGCAGAGTTGAAGAACTATTCAATCTGCTGGAACCCGAGGAGATCGATCAGCTCATCGAATGGGGACATCTGCCGAATATCTACCGCCTGCCGCGGGACTATCGTGATCGCACAGATGAAGTCATGCTCACCGGACTGGACGTGGGTTTTCCTTTGGCCAAGTCCAAAGGTTTTTCGCTTTGGGGTTACGCGCAGGCCGCGCAGGTTCATGACTACGGTTGGGGCTGGGCTTTTCCGGGCGTGCGAACTGTCTTCAAGCCCCTTGAGATCGGCCTCGAGTATCGCCGCTATGAAAAAGAATTCATCGGAAACTACTTTGATTTTGCCTATGAACTTGAGCGCACGCAAGTCGTCGGCGACACCACGTATCGCACGAAAGAGTCGCGGCTGAAAGGTCTCGGCAAAGCCGAAGGGTTCTACAGCGACATAACCTTGTCCTTGACAGATCTCGGATATCTCTATGCGTGGGCGATTGACATGCACGGCCCCAACTATCCAAGCGGCAAAACATTGTACGGCGAAGCGGCCTTCACCCCGCCCAACCTAAGTCGTTTGAAGAAACTCGCGGCCTACTACTTTCAACCGAACCGCGAGAAGTTCTTTGAAAAGCCCTACGATGGCACTGTCTTCGGCGGCAAAGTCTTCTTCGCGCTCGCAGAAAACGTCAACCTCGTTTATGACCACCGTGTAAGCTATGCCAACGGGGAAAAGTATCGCACCGTTCGCATCGAAACAATGGTAAGTTTCTGAGACACAAAATCCGCTTCACGAGCGGATACGTTCTGGCCTGCGGGGATCAAACCCTTCAATAAACCCGTTCGCTTTTCAAGGCTGATTCTCCAGCAGCCACGATAGCAGCTTCTTCACTTTCTCAACCGCTTGTCCGCGATGCGACAGGCGGTTTTTTTCGGCAAGCTCAAGCTCCGCAAGCGTTCTGCCGTCCGCAAGCTCAAAAATCGGGTCATATCCAAACCCTTTGTCCCCGCGCTTAGCAGAAGCAATTCTCCCCGGCAAAACACCTTCAACGCAATGCAGCGTGTCGGCGGACTTCAAGGCAATAACTG
Organism: bacterium; assembly: GCA_023382385.1. NCBI lineage: Bacteria > bacterium. The sequence goes on from JAHDVH010000001.1 coordinate 395,702, forward strand.
TTTTGAAGTGTGCGCCGCGTTCTTCTTGCGGAACTTCACTCATCACGCGCAGCATCTTTGCACAGTTCTCGGTGTACGTCGCATTCTCACCCGCAAACCGCGCCGTAAACACTCCCGGCGCACCGCCCAGCGCGTCAACTTCCAACCCCGTGTCGTCGGCCATTGCCCACAACCCCGTTCCGTCGTGGGCTTCACGTGCTTTCTTGATGGCGTTGCCCAGCAAATCCGGTGCGTCTTCGTCTGTCGCAGGCAGAGAAGAGAATTCCGCGAGGCTCAGGAGCTGAATCGGCAGGTCCGACAGCTTCTCCTGAATCTCGCGGAACTTATCCGCGTTGCGCGTGGCGACGACTAACTTGGCCTGCGGCTTAACCGTACACCTCGTTTTGATTGCACTTGCAAATCTTGACCATCTTGGTCGTCTGGCGGCGGCGACCTCCTTCGGTCGAGAATTCGCGCACGCGAACTGGGTGGAGGATGTCGTCACATACCGGGCAGTGCGCCGCACCGGAGCTCTTCTTCTTCGAGAGCTTGTCAGTAAAGGTCTGTTTCTTAGCCATTTATTGTTTCCTTCAGGGTTTTCAACAAGAGGGAATATAACGCATTTCCTCCTGCTTGTCAAGCTAACGCACCACAGCTCCCTCCGGTTCCCGCTACTTTGGACCCTAAGGAAGAACTAAGCCGGACCAATGACATGTTCGCCTTGTGCAGTCCCCCTCATTCAAAAGAGAAGAACTCTTCGGCGAGATTCCCGTCTGTGTCTACAGCACGGATACCGAACGAGTAGCTGAAGTTGATACCGGCAGTGTTCCAATGCTCACCTTCCAAATCACCGTCCTGATCCGAATCGCTCAAGTCAATTGTGACCGTGTTCTGGCCGGAGTTATCGCTGAGGTGAGCTGTAACCGTACTGATACCCACCGCATCGTAAACCCGCACGTCGTAGAACAAATAGTGCGTGACTCCGCCCGGTGTGTCCACGTGTCCGTGAGCTTCAAGAATGCGCGGAAACCTTTCTGTCAACTGCACATTGTGGGTGTAGTCGCTCGTGTTCAGGCCAAGCAGCGCCGTTGCAGCATCCCATTGTTGACCCTCAAAGTGGAGACTATAAGCACCGAATGGCACATTCGCAAATGAGTAGTCTCCGCTTTGCGTCGTGAACTGGTCGGCGTACAGTTGACCGTTGGAAAGCAAGCGAACATGTATGTTCGGAAGTGCGCTGCCACTAACTGCGTCACTGACATGTCCGTGCAAGAGACAGGCTTGTGGGTTACCTCCGTTAGAGTCATCGTCCGAGTCGCTGCCGTCACACCCGAACATCAGACTCAAAACAAAGAGGAAACATAGTGATTTGATAAAGAGCCGGATAGATTTCATGACTATTCTCGCTTATAAGACGGAACCTAATAGTCCAAGCATATGAATTGAATATAGACACGAATCCGAGGTTTGTCAATTGGTCGGGAAGCTGTGATTTAGGCGCAAGTTGCCCTTGTAACCACGAACCGTTTTCAGGGCATCTTGTAAAGGTTTTTCGATTCTACCCGGCTGTCACCCTATCTTCAATTTGCCCAAACGTTTACAACATTTTATCGAAAAAGTCTTGACTTTTCGTAAATTTTGTATTATATTAGCATCACATTGGTAAGGGCTTCTGATCCCAGCACCCAAATAAAAGCGACCCCAACATCTCTGCTGAGGCCGCTTTGTCCATCCGAACCCTTTGCTACTTAGGCTATCTTCCCCCGCCCGGCTTATTCACCACCTGATAATTTCCATCAGGCAACGTTCCCGGCTTCGTCTTATCCTTCATACTGTCAGGCGTAGCCGCAAGCTGCTCTGATTCCTTTGGGGTGGCTTTCTCTTGAGCCATGTTCATCGGCTGCTCAGTCGTCGGCGTAATGGTCGCAGGCTGCTCAACTGCTGAACCGGACTTCGTGGCCGTAGGCACCATACCTGCAGGGCTGATTGTGGTTCCGCCGAAATCGAACACGAACACCGCCAATACCATCGCGGTTGCGAATCCCACTCCCGCTCCCAGCCAACCCATGCTCCAACTCTTGGGGGTCTCTCCGACCGGCTTGCCTGCCAATTTGCGTTCCAGTCGAAATTCGAATCCAACCGGACAAGTTGCTTTAGGTAGAGTTTTCAACGCCGACCGGACTCGCGCATGTGCAGCCGTCATGTCCGGCTCGACGCTTCCCCAATCGTTGGTCGTGTTGTTGTTGTCGGGACTAACCACGATCTGACTCCTCATTCTCCAAAAACTTTAAAGCTTCTTGCAAGCGGGTTCTCCCTCTATTGACCCGTGATTTAACGGTGCCCAACGGCACTTTAAGTACATCTGATATCTCTTCGTAGGACAGATCCTGCACGTCTCTGAGCAAGACGGCTTCCTTGAAGTGGTACGGCAGTTTCTCGATCGCCCGCAGGATTATCTCCGTGCGCACTTTGCCGTCCACGTCCCTCTCTACGTCCGCATGCTGATCAATGATGTCGTAGTCACGCTCATCATTGCCCTTGGAACTGATGGAAAAGAAATTCCGCACTTTGCGCCGCCGCAATTCGGTCTTGGCAAGATTCGACGCGATCGTATAGATCCACGTGGAAAATTTGGCCACCTGATGATACCGGTGCTTGTTCCGGTAGACCCTGACAAAGGTCTCTTGAACAATGTCCTCGCTGAAGAGTGTATCCCCTAACAGCCGGACCACAAAGTTATAGAGCGGATCTCGATAGCGACGAACTATCTCATCGAAGGCAGCCTGGTTCTCATCTTGGAACGCGGCGATCAGCTCTTCGTCGGTATGTGCTGCGAACGGCTTGTTGTCCATCGCTTACTTGACAAACTCCTGCTGATTGACCTTGGTTCCAAGTGTTCCCGAACTTTTTTGAGAACACGCATTCCATAACCATTCCAAGATTAAAGACCTAACATCAGACGACTTTGACTTCAGGTGCAATTCGATTTGAAGCAAATTCAACATCAACTCTTGCATTCGAGCGTCCCCGATTCGACGAGACGCTTGTATAAAACTATTTTTCTTAAACACTTGGCCGCCAAGCAATCGCTTGAAGTCATCATCTGGCAGCCTGCGCGCGGCCATCCCACCGCATAACCAGACTTTTTGAGTCAACAATCGTAACCGACCCAGCAATTCCAACGGTGCCATCCCTTTGTCCATTAATTCACGAGCATCGGCCAAAACTCGAGAGGCATTTCCCTCCAATAATGCGTCCTCAAACCCGAAAATCTCCACCTCCGCTGTAACTCCGGTTACCCTCATAGCCATCTCCGGCGTGATCTCAGCAGCCTCCCCCGCGAACAAAATGAGATGTTCAAGCTTTGCTTTAAGGTCGCGCAGCTGAGCCAATGAGTTCTCGATCAAGTAATCTACTGCGGGTCCGGCGATCGATTTGCCGGCAGACGCCACAAAGTTGCGAACAAACTTGGCAAGTTCATCACTCCGCAATTCAAAGAACCAATAACTATTCGCATCCGCCTGCAATCTTTCCAATTCAAACTTCCCGGGCTTGCGCTCCAACGGCTGAATCAGAATCAGACTGCTCGTCGGTGAAGGACTCGCAACATACCGCTTAAGCAACTGCTGTTTTGCCTCATTGTCCGCCGATTCACGCTGCCTCTTCAAACCGTCCGGATCGACAAGAACAACGACTCTCCGCTTCCCGAACATCGGGAGCGCAGACAGTTGCGAATTCAGATCTTTCGAATCGAGCGCCGCAGCCTCCGCCTCAAAATAGTCAAAATCCGCGCTCGCCTCACGCAAGAGGTGCCTGCACACAAGGTCTTTCGCCTCACTTAGCAAGAATTCCTCTGTCCCCCCAAGCAGCACCACAGGGAACGAATGCCCTTCTTCGACCGCCTTGGCAAGACGGCGAAACGTCGGGATGGAGTCAGCTAACCACTTCACACTGCTCACGCGCACATGCACTGACGAAATGTTGGAATAATGACTCTTGCTGTTCCGAGTCGCGCATGCGTTCAGGGTGCCATTGAACAGAAAGCAGGTAAGGATGCGTCTCGTGCTCAAAGACTTCGATTAGTCCCTCTTCAGACCACCCGACAGCTCTCAGGCCCTGACCGAGTTTCTCAACAGTTTGATGGTGAAAGCTATTCACGTCAATCGAGGTCTCACCGAGAATACTATGCAGAAGCGAACCTTCTTCGAGGCGAACCGAATGAGCTATGCTGGTAGAACCGGGTGTTTGCAGGTGATGCACCGGTCCGATGTGCGACGGTATATCCTGCACAAGCGAACCACCGAAGGCGATGTTCACAAGTTGAAAGCCGCGACAAATCGCAAAGATCGGCTTCTCTCGCTCCCAAAACACCTCAAGAAACCGCAGCTCAAACTCATCACGTTCCGGCACGGGAACCTGTTCGGTAGCCTCAGGTTCCTGCCCGTATCGTGACGGATGGATATCCACGCCGCCGATCAGTACCACACCATCAAGGTGATCTGCATACCGTTCCAATTGATCGCGCTCACTTGTATATCCGATCAGGAGCGGCAAACCACCTGCCTTGGCCACCCCTTCAACGTAGTTCAAATCACTGAAAATAATGCGGCCCGCCGGAGCGAAGTTTCGCTTCAAGTCGGGTCCCGCATAGCCCGGAGATATTCCAATCACCGGCACCGTCTGTCCAAACTTTTTCACAGTCTTCATCCTCAATCAATTACCGGTCACAAAAAGCAGAACAAGCGTGATGACCGAGACAACAACACAGTAGATACCAAAAGGTCGAATTATTCCTCGCCCGAGCAGTCGCAATAGCCAAGCAATCGCGGCATATCCTACAAGGAATGCGCTTGCCCCGCCGGCGAGCATGACCGGATCCGTAAACACACCCGACATAGAAGTGTCCTTCAGATGAAGGACAGCTGCACCGGCGATTGCCGGAATCGCCATGAGAAATGAGAAATCGGCTGCGGAGGCGGGTCGCACTTTGCGAATCATGCCGGCGATGATCGTTGATCCGGAACGAGACACGCCCGGCAGAATTGCAATCGCCTGAGCACAACCGATGAACAGCGCCTCGCCGTAACCCATACTCTCAAAAGATCGCGTTCCTGTCGTCCAGCGTGCGCTGACGATAGCCAGGAGGCCGAAGGCCATCCACATCAGAGCAACAAAGAATGGACTTCCAAACACATGTTCAATCGCGTCCTTGAAGGCAAGCCCAAATACAACGGCGGGAAGCGTCGCGATGACGAGCAACATTACAACGCGGAATGCCTCGCCGCGTTTCGCCCCGAACAGATTTGCGATTATCTCAAAGAGTCGCTTTCGATAATAGATCAGGACCGCAGCCAGCGTCCCGAGATGAACCATAATGTCAAAAGTCAGCTGTGGCTCTCGCAAGCCGAGCACATTTTGCGTGACAACAAGATGACCAGAACTGGATACCGGCAGAAACTCGGTGAGTCCCTGCACTATCCCCAGCACAATCGCTTCCCAGAGCTGCACTATTTGACCACGGTCAGGTCTTGACCGTCAAAGGTAAGAATCCGAGAGCGTTGATTCTCTCCGTTTGCTCCGATCTCCGCCCGCACGGACGCGCCGCGAAACTCTCCGACTTCGCGCGCAGCTTGCACAAAATCCCCGCCGGAAGACTTTTGCTTCGCATAAACCGCGCTGACGAATTGAGCTGCATCCAGGCCCAGAAGCTCCCAGACTGTCGCATCAAGTGAGTTGTGTGCTTCGTAGTCCGCCAATAACTCGGTCCGAACATCGGCTTCCGGCAGCAGCGGCGCACCTATCAGCATGCCGTCCGTGATGTGCGACTGCGCGGTTAACGCGCGCTCATCCAGCCACGAACTGTTTCCGACAAGAACTGTGCTGCGAGGCAAGTTTCCAAGCTGCGAACAATAGTTATTGATCTGGTCACTGGAAAGCGAAAAGAAAAAGGCTTCGTTGGGTCCGGTGTTGCCGCTGTCACTGAATTCCACAGTAGTAGCTTGAACACTGACTTCACCCGCACGCTGATCACCGAAGAGCCTTTCACGCTCTTCACGGCTTAACAAGGCATCCACCATGCTGCCACCACGGGCAAGCCGGTCCGGTGCGGAAAAGACGTCATGTAGCTCCCGTCGCAAAGTCTTTGTTTCCGCAGGATAACTAAGATCCGCATCTAACTCCAGACCGCTATCTGACCCTCTTCTGAACCCTTCACGGTTCGCCTTGCCCATATCGCTATCAGGAGTCAGCATAATCGCGTGTCTAATTCCCAACTCGTGCACAACATACTTCGCCGAATTCGCCGCAATCGTCTCATGACTCGAAAGAAACTCTACCATCCCTTCGCACAAAAGCGCAAGTGAATGCGGTGTGCTGGTTATCTTCAGAATCGGAAGGCCGTATTCTTCATTGGCCAGTGCCAAAGCGGTGGCGGATCCCTCGTCACCCGCGAAAACAATCAAATCTACTTCGCGCTTCGCCACAGAATCAAGCAGCTGAACCGTGCGATACGCGGAACCTGCGGCCCTGACGTGCGTCTCAAATGTATTGTTCACCCGTGCCGCAAACTTGAACGCTTCCTCGAGCTGGCGCGGTGCAGGATCATTTGCATCGGGGAAAGCCAGCAGAAGCAGAACATGCGGACGGTGCTCGCTCCCATAAGTTTCACTCCGTCGTGCAACATTATCCGTTGGAAACAGATACTCAGCTTGCGCAAAACTCGCGTGTTCGGCAAGAATCTCGGCGGCTCGCTCTCTGAGTCTGGAGTCGCCCGAACTGTCGGCGCACCACTGCAATTCTCGCCGGCTTCGTTCCACGTCTCCCGACAGGAATAGCGCCTCCGCCAGTGTAAACCTTGCGAACGGGTAATATACTCCTTGCGGAAAGGCGCGAATGATGCGCTCCGCCCCTCTCTGCGCGGACTCCGGTTCCTTCAGCGCCAGATCAATCCGCGCAAGCAGATACAGCGAAGCTTCCAACTCTTCACCACACCCGGACAGCAGAATATCCTGAGTGGACTTGCGAGCCGCGGCAAACTCTCCGGCCTCAAACTGAGTCAGCGCTCGCTTGAGATCCGCCGACTGCGACGCAAACGCCCCGAATGAAAATACCAGAATGGCGAGCAGCAGTCTCACTTATTCCACCGTGACGCTTTTCGCAAGGTTTCGCGGTTGATCTACGTCGCAGCCCCGATGCACTGCCATGTAGTAGGCCAGCAATTGCAGCGGCACGACTGTCAGGAGCGGTGTGAGAAGCGCGTCAGTCTCCGGGACATAGACGACTTCATCCACCCGCTTGACGATCTCCGTATCGCCTTCTGTCGCGATGGCCAGAACCCGTCCGCCACGTGCGCGCACTTCCTCAATATTGGAAATGACTTTTTCGTATGTTCCGTCGTGCGTCGCAATGAACACAACCGGCATATCGCGATCAATGAGGGCGATGGGGCCGTGCTTCATCTCGGCGGCGGGGTAGCCCTCTGCGTGGACGTAGGAGATTTCCTTGAGTTTCAGAGCACCCTCTAACGCAACTGGAAAGTTCAAGCCGCGACCGAGGTAAAGAAAATTATTGCTGTCGCGGTAACGGTGCGCAATGGTTTCAATCTTTTCGCGCGAGGCCAGTATCCGTGAAATCTTCTGCGGAATGTCCTTCAATTGCTGCACAAGTTCGCGTCCACGGCCCGCTCCGACGCGTCGACTCCGGCCCATTTGCAGGGCGAGCATGAATAGCACCGTAATCTGCGACGTAAACGCTTTCGTCGAAGCGACGCCAATTTCAGGGCCGGCATGAAGAAACACTCCGGCATCCGTTTCACGCGCGATCGCTGATCCCACAACGTTACAAATTCCGAATACCGGAGCGCCGTGCCGCTTTGCCTCCCGAATCGCGGCAAGGGTATCCGCGGTTTCACCGGATTGAGAAATCGCAAACACGATCGTTCCCGGCTCCAGAATCGGCGAGCGATAGCGGAACTCAGACGAGTACTCGACTTCTACAGGGATGCCTGCAAGTTCTTCGAAGAGATACTCGCCAACCAAACCGGCATGCCAGCTGGTCCCGCATCCAAGAAAGATAACTCGCTTTGCTTCACTAAGTATCTCTTTCGCTTGGGCCATTCCACCAAACTTGACGGCACCTTCTTCTATCAAGAGTCGGCCACGCATGGAGTCTGCCACAGTTTGCGGCTGCTCGCAAATTTCCTTGAGCATAAAATGCGCAAAACCGCCTTTTTCGATGGCCGCGATATCATATGTAATCTGCTCGAGCTTCTTGTCGATTGGCTCATCGGACAACGTGCGATACTCGACTTTGTCTGGTGTCAGCACGGCAATCTCGCCGTCTTCCAGATACGTCGCTTCGCGAGTCATGCTTAGGAAAGCCGCAGGGTCGGACGCGACAAAATTCTCACCGTGACCGTGACCGATCACCATCGGCGAGCCCATCCGCGCGGCGATTACCATTCCGGGATGGTGGCGGCTGACAATCGCAAGCCCGTAGGTTCCCCGAATCAGTCGCAAAGCCTTTTGCACGGCGCGCGGAAAATCCCCCTCGTAAAGCTCTTCAATCAGATGCGCAATCGTTTCCGTATCCGTGTCACTGGCAAACGCATGGCCACTCCGAATCAACTCCTGCCGAAGAGAAGAGTAGTTCTCAATGATACCATTGTGCGCAAGCGCAATGGAGGCGGATTCGTCCGTGTGCGGATGAGCGTTGACTTGGTTGGGTGCCCCGTGCGTGGCCCAGCGTGTGTGTCCGATACCGCTGTGCCCTTTGACAGCCGCGTCACGTACGAGTTGTTCCAAGTTTGAGACTTTACCGGCATCCTTGACAATGCGCAATGACCCGTCATTGACGGCAATTCCCGCCGAGTCGTAGCCGCGATACTCCATGCGTTTAAGCCCGGCGATGAGCAAAGGCACGACGTCGCGAGGACCGCAATATCCGATTATTCCACACATAAATTGATAACTCCTGCGTCTTCGAGTTTCTACAGATCAAGACACGAGCGCAAGTTTCTCTATTCCCACTCCACAGTTGCCGGAGGTTTCGTACTGACGTCATAAGCGACACGGTTGATGCCGCGCACTTCGTTGATAATTCGCGAAGACGCTCGACCAAGTAACTCGTAGGGAAGACGCGTGAAGTCCGCAGTCATAAAGTCATCCGTGTTGACCGCTCGCAGGACACACACGTTCTCATATGTGCGTTCGTCGCCCATTACACCCACGGTCTTGACCGGCAGCAACACAGCAAAAGCCTGACGGGTTTTATCGTACCAGTCCGCCGTGCGCAGCTCGTGCATGAAAATGGCATCTGCTTCGCGCAAGATATCGCAGCGCTCGCGTGTCACTTCACCCAAAACTCTAACTGCAAGACCAGGCCCGGGAAACGGATGTCTGTGCGTAATGGCTCTGGGTAATCCGAGAAGTTCACCAAGTTTGCGAGCTTCATCCTTGAACAATTCGCGCAACGGCTCAATCAATCTCAGCCGCAAAGTATCCGGCAGCCCTCCGACATTGTGATGCGATTTGATGGTGGCCGACGGCCCTTTGACAGAGACACTCTCAATCACGTCAGGATATAGTGTCCCTTGGGCAAGGAAATCCACTTCTGGATGGCGCGCCGCCTCCTCTTGAAACACGTCAATGAACAGCCGTCCTATCGTCTTGCGTTTCAGCTCAGGTTCTGTGATTCCGGCTAAAGCTCCAAAGAAGCGGTCCGACGCATCAATCACCTCCAGAGCAAGATGACCATGACTGCGAAATGTGGCTTCGATCTGCTCGCGCTCTCCCAATCGGCCAAGCCCAGTGTCCACATAAAAGCACAGCACCTGACCGGGAATCGCGCGATTTAGCAGCATCGCTGTAACAGCAGAATCCAGACCTCCGGAAAGTGCGCAAAGGACTTTCCGAGTTCCTACGACAGACCGAATCTCGGCGACCGCATCATCAATGAACGATTCCATGCTCCATCCACCCAGACAGCCGCAAACATCGTAGGCAAAATTGCGCAACAGCTTGCCGCCATCGGGCGTGTGCGTGACTTCGGGATGAAACTGGACTCCGAAAGCCGAGTCATCGTTCATCCGCACCGCCGCAACCAATCCTCCTTCGCTCTTGCCCGCCAATTGCAGCGGGCCGCGAACTTCTTCGATGTGGTCACCGTGACTCATCCACACCTTCATAGGCAGCTCTACATCGCGAAGCCAGCGTGACTGTTCAGTGAACTCTACCAAAGCCGGACCGAATTCACCGGAGCTTCCTTTGACAACAGGACTCCCAAAGTGTTCTCCGAGTAGCTGCATGCCGTAGCAAATTCCGAAAATGGGCAGCTTCAAGTTATAAACTTCTTTAGTGGGATGCGGCGAACCCGGAGCATGAACACTGGCGGGTCCACCGGAAAAGACGATGCCCTTGGTCTCAGGTGTCGCAATTTCGTCTGGCGACGCGTTGAACGGGAGGATTTCGCAGTATACCCCCTGCTCGCGGAGACGGCGCGCTATCAATTGTGTGGTCTGACCTCCAAAATCGAGGATCGCGATGCGCTCAGCGTGCTTCATGGGATAATCTTATTATACTCGTTCGCCCAGCACGAAAGTTCCGGAAGAAACTCATGGTGTGTCAAATCGAAGTGAATCGGCGTGATTGCGACATATCCCTGCGCAATGGCAATACCGTCGGTATCCGTCTCCTGTAAAGGTAGCTTGTGTCCGTCCATCCAATAATAGATGCGTCCGCGCTGGTCATTCCTCTTCAAGAAAGTCTCTTTGAACCTCCCTTTACCTTGCCGAACAACACGTGTGCCCATGATCTCATTCAGCGGGAGAGCGGGAACATTGACATTCAACAACGTTCCTTCAGGAAGTCCCTTCGACAAAATGAGTTCCGCAGTTCTTTTGGCGATCGTGGCGGAGGCTTGGTAGTCAGTGGGCGTAAACGAGTCCACTGAGATCGCCGCCGCAGGTATACCGTTGATTGCACCTTCCGTTGCAGCAGAAACCGTCCCCGAGTATATAACGGATATCCCCGTATTCTCACCGCGATTGATGCCTGAAAGTACCAAGGCCGGAGATTCCGGCAAGAGTTCAGAGAGCGCAAGTTTCACGCAATCTGCCGGGCTTCCGTTGACGGCGAACGTCCTAAAGGCTCCTTCCAACTCAAAATCAACATAGCGAATCGGCTCGGAAATTGTAATGGAGTGCCCGACTGCGGATTGCTCGCGATCCGGAGCGACGACCCAAACCTGCCCTAAGTCAGCGACGGCCCGCACAAGCGCGTGCAGACCGCCGGATTGAATGCCGTCGTCATTCGAAATCAAGATGATCACGTGTGGGCGGCTTCCGCATGCATGAATGCCTTGAGAACCAGCGCGATAGTTGGTTTTAGAGCCTGTCGATTCACAATTCTGTCGAGGAAACCCTTTTCGAGTAAGAACTCGCTTCGTTGAAAACCGGGCGGCAGGTCCTGCCCGATGGTTTGCTTGATGACTCTCGGACCGGCAAATCCGATGAGCGCGCCAGGCTCCGCAATGATTATGTCGCCCAGCATGGAGAAGCTGGCGGTTGTCCCACCAGTTGTCGGATTCGTGATCACGGAAATATACGGAAGCCCCGCGTCGCCAAGTTGCGTCAGTTTCACGCTGGTCTTCGCCATTTGCATGAGGGAGATCATCCCCTCCTGCATCCGCATGCCGCCTGAGCGAGAGACAAGAATCAGAGCACGTCGTTCGGCTATCGCGCGATCCACAGCGCGAGCGATCTTCTCGCCCACTACGCTGCCGACACTGCCTCCCATGAAGGCGAATTCCATGATCCCAAGCTCCACGGGAAATCCGCTCAGCGAGCAGGATCCGATCGTGATCGCATCATACTTCCCAGTCGCTTTGATGGATGCTGTGACGCGTTCGCTGTATTTCTTGGAGTCTTTGAATTGCAGAGGATCCTGCGGATGCAGCGTGTGATCGCTCTCCTGCCAGGTGCCTTCGTCGGCGAGCAGTGCGATGTAGGACTCCGCCGGCATGGCGAAGTGGAACGAGCACTTAGGACAAACGAGCTGTAGTTTTTCAAGCTCACGCTTGAAGACGATTTCGCCGCAGCTCTCGCATTTCACCCACAGCGAATCCTGCGTCGTCTTCTTTTGTCCGGGAACGATCGGACCCTTTTCCCTGCGAAACCACTCAAGCGCCATTTTCAGACTCCTTACGCTTCATCGGGACGATCACTCTTTCGAACTCGCCGGCGCATCACCAGCGCATTCTCGCCATCATGATAGTAACTCTTGCGAATACCGAGTTCGGCAAATCCGTAGCGGCCATACAAAGCCCGCGCAGCTTCATTCGATTCGCGGACTTCAAGGTAAACATCAGACATCTTCTGTTTGGCGGCCCGCTCAAACAGGAAGTCGAGCAACGCCGACGCGATTCCCTTTCGGCGCACGGTCTTGTCCACCGCGACATTCAGAATGTGAACCTCGTCAAGCACCCACTGTGTGACGATGTATCCGGCAATTTGCCCTTCATTCAGAGCAACCCAGCTTGTGCGGTAAAGCACAATGAAATTCCGGAAAGCGGACAGTGACCACGGATCGCGAAAGGCCTCACGCTCAATCGCAAGCACGTGGTGCAAATGATCGGCGGTCAGCTCGGCAATCTTGAGACTAATCTGGTCGGACATCGTTGACATCCATGAAGCGGTCGCACAATTGAACCACTTCCCTCATTTCCGCAACGTCGTGGACTCGAATCACGTCTGCTCCGTGCAGCGCCGCGATGGCAACGGCTGCGGCCGTTGAGAATTGCCTTTTGTCGGGAGCACGATTCGAGAACTCGCCCGTGAACGCTTTGCGCGACGGTCCGATCAGCACACCTGCGGCAAGTAATTGAAGGTCTCCGAGGTTTCCGAGCAACAAGTGATTCTGCTCAAAGCTCTTACCAAAACCGAGTCCGGGGTCGACCAGAATGCTCTCGCGCGCAACGCCGCGACTCACAGCACGCTCGACCGCGTCGGCCAGAAACTCCCGAACTTCTCCCAGAACATCTTGGTAACTCAGGTCGGATTGCATGTTTTGGGGCTGCCCGCGCATATGCATCAGAACCAACCCGGCGCCAAACTCGGAGCACACTTCTGCAATCGCATCGTCTTCCGCCAAGCCGGACACGTCATTTATCATATCCGCACCGGCCACCAAACACTCGCGTGCAACCTTCGCGGATTTCGTGTCTATGGAAATAATACTATTCGTCTGTCCGTGTAACAGATCAAGCACAGGCAGCAAGCGCTCCAGTTGAATCTCATCCGAAGTGCCAAGACTGCCCGGGCGTGTGGATTCCGCGCCGAGGTCAATGATTCGTGCACCTTCCGCGGCGAGCCGCAACGCATGCTGAAATGCGGCTTCTGCCTGCAGAAACTTTCCGCCGTCAGAGAAGGAATCCGGTGTGACATTCACGATTCCCATCAGGTGCGTATGCGCACCAAGCTCAAGACTGCCACGGCGGTGCCGAAAGGCGCGGGTCTTAGGTCCGGCCATCCATGAGCATTAGAGCTTCCATCCGCGTTGCCTGCTTGGACAATGCTCCGCGCACGGCGGACGTCACCGTCCAGCTTCCGTGAACCCGCTCTCCGCGCATCATCAGGCACAGGTGCTGCGCTCGAATGACGACGAATGCGCCCATAGGTTTCAGCTTCTCCATTAGTGTATCCGCGATGGCTGTGGTCATGCTTTCCTGAAGCTGAGGCCGCTGTGCCAGAACACGAACCACCCGCGCCAAGGCGGAAAACCCTGTAACTTGCTCGTTAGAGGGAATGTACGCGATTGAAACAAATCCCCAGAACGGCAGGAGGTGGTGTTCACACATCGAGTAAAACGGAATATCCCGATGAATGATCATCTCCGTCGCATTCTCGGCAGGATAAAGCGAAATCGTTTCTGCCGGATTGGAACCGATACCTGAGAAGACCTCTTCGAACATCGAAGCCACCCGCTTCGGTGTGTCTTTCAAGCCAGCACGATCCGGGTTTTCTCCGATCGCGACCAAAATCTCGCGGACGGCAGCTTCAATTCTGGCCTTGTCCATTTTTCCGCTGGTTTGGTTCAAGATTGAACGTGACAATCTCCTCTTTGCCTGCACGAACTTCGATTTTCCGCGTCGATTCGCCGACTACGCCATAACCGGATTTCGCAACACTGATCAGGTGCGGTCCCGGCGACAAGTTACGCAGGACATGATCCGTTTTGAACTCCGTTGCCTGCCCATTCAAGTAGATTGTCGCACCTGCGACATTTGACAGAATTTGAACACTTCCATGCTGCTGTCGAAGCAAGAGGAACAACAAAGTGCCAACGACAAACACCAGAATCGTGCTGATCAGGAAATAGTTTCGGACTTTTCGCTGCCCCGCTTCAAGCTCTTCAACATCGACGGGAATCTGCCGTTCGCGTTCCGCGATTTCCGCATCGGTCAGCCACTCAACTTCTCCGTCTTCATTCTCGTAGCGACGGTATTTGCCTTTGGATTCATAAAATCTGCGAATCTCATCGTCAATGATGCGCTGGCGTTCGGCAAAACTAAGTGCGGTTTCGGCAGACTCCCCGACGCGCTCTTTGGAACGAAGCTCTTCACGAGCTTCGAGTTCCTTGCGAATCATTTCGCGCAGTTTCTGTTCTTCGTTCCGCTCCACTACTTTACGGCCTCTGGCGCTTTGCCGTTGTATACCGGCAGACCAAGCAAATCGTGTATCTCTTCACCAGTCAGCGATTCACGCTCGACTAAGGTCTCCGCGAGTTTATCCAAACGAGCACGCTCTCTCGTCAGAATACTGCGAGAGCGCTCCTCCGCTCCTTCGACCAGCTCGCGGACGGCCTGATCAATTGCATGCGCCGTCTCGTCGCTGTAATCCTGATTGGAAGTATAGTCCCTGCCAAGAAACACCTCTTCGTGCTGCTGGCCGTAGGTGATGGGACCGAGCTTTTCGCTCATCCCCCAGCGCGTGACCATCGTCTTGGCGATTTCGGTCGAGCGCTTCAGATCATTGGCCGCACCGCTTGTCACTTCGTTGAACACGATTTCCTCGGCGACGCGTCCTCCAAGCAGCGTGGACAATTGACCTTCAAGATACTTGCGTGAATAGCTTCGCTTGTCATCGAGCGGGACGAAATGCGTAAGCCCAAGTGCCTGTCCCCGCGGAATAATCGTTACCTTGTGCACCGGATCGACATCAGGCGTAAAAAGTGCGACAAGCACGTGCCCTGCTTCGTGATACGCCGTGACTCGGCGCTCGTGCTCAGGAATCACAACCGAACGTCGCTCAATCCCCATCATCACTTTGTCCTTTGCCGCCTCGACATCTTCCATCGTCACGCGATCGCTGTCACGCCTTGCGGCGAGCAAAGCTGCTTCGTTCATTAAGTTTGCCAGTTCGGCGCCGGCCATTCCCGGTGTGCTCTTGGCGATTATCTCCAGATTCACGTCATCGGCGAGCGGTTTGTTTTTGGAGTGCACCTGCAGGATACCGATACGTCCTCGCACGTCCGGCCGGTCCACGACGATCTGACGGTCGAATCTGCCGGGACGCAAGAGAGCCGGGTCGAGAATGTCCGGTCTATTCGTCGCGGCCACGAGGATAACTCCGTCGTTCTCCTCAAATCCGTCCATCTCGATCAGCAACTGGTTTAACGTCTGTTCACGCTCATCGTGCCCGCCTCCAAGTCCTGCTCCGCGGTGGCGACCCACCGCATCAATCTCATCGATGAAGATGATGCAGGGTGCATTCTTCTTGCCCGTCTCGAACAAGTCACGGACACGGCTGGCGCCAACACCAACAAACATCTCGACAAACTCGGCACCGCTAATCGAGAAGAACGGCACTCCGGCTTCCCCGGCGACCGCTTTGGCAAGCAGCGTCTTTCCCGTTCCCGGCGGTCCGAGCAGCAAAACACCGCGCGGAATCTTTCCACCCACACGAACGAACTTCTTCGGTTCGCGCAGGAAGTCAATAATCTCGTGCAGCTCTTCCTTTGCTTCATCAGCTCCCGCGACATCGGCAAAGGTCACCTTTGTGCTCGCTTCAGAGTAGACCTTCGCTTTGCTCTTGCCAAACTGGAATAGGCCGCGCGGTCCCATGTTGGACATGCGGCGAATCAAGATGATCCCGAAACCCAGCAGCAGCAGCCACGGTAACAGTCCGAGCAAATACTGCCCTAAGTCAGGACGCTTGATTTTGAAATCGAGTTCAATTCCAGCGTCTTTCCAGCGCTGCATCAGCGCGCTGTCTATGGTCGGTGGCAGCGTGACGACGAACTTCGCGCCGTCCTTCATTTTGCCGTGAAAGCTCTGATCCCGAACAATCCCCGACTGAACCCTGCCGTCCTCGATCGCCTGCTCGAACGCGGAATAGGTCAACACCTGTTCGGCTGTGCGCTGCGTCACAAGTTGTGCGACGACAACAGTGGCGAGCAGGACGAGCAACAGAAGATAGAGAAACCGCGACACTTTGCGCCATTCAACGCGCGGTTCGTCATCGTTCGGGCCGCGCCCGCGCTGATTCGGATTAGGGGATTGATTGTCGCTCATGGTGATTCGATTTCATCCAAGATGTACAGGTCGGGCAGGTGACGTCCCGTGCCGGCGTAGTCCAGCCCATACCCAATCACGAATTTGTCCGGCAAGTCGACTGCAACAAAATCAACATCGACACCGGCTCTGACTGATTTGGGTTTGCGGAAACAAGCCGCCATGCTCAGGCTCTTGGGATTGCGCACCATCAGAAATCGCTTCAGGAAGTCCCATGAATTGCCGGTATCAACAATGTCATCGACGACGATAACGTGACGGTCACGGATGTCGCAGTCAATATCTTTGATCAATCTGACTCTTCCCGACTCCATGCCGTCCCCGTAACTTGACAACTTGATGAAATCGATAGTACAAGACAGTCCAGCCGCGCGAACAATGTCCGCCATGAACATGAAACAACCGGTTAAAACACCTATGAAGACGGGTTGTTCGCCTTCGAATCTGTATCCGATCTCTTCACCCGCACGCACGACGGCGCGTTCGATCTCCGCGCGGCTTAACAAACGTGAAAAGCGGCGCGGCGGCTCGCCTAAAATGATATGCTCAGGATATGTGTGCATCAAGAAGTACTTTGCGCATGCCAGCAAATCTTCAGTGTCGGCTCGCCGGCGCGACACGGAGTAACTCGGCCGCTGGTACCAAGACCGGGAACCGCGACAACCCCATTGTCATCCGCGATAACCGGCCACTCTCGACGATACGCCGGATGAATTCCGATGTCATGAAGCCAGTCCGAAATCTTTCTTGTCTTCCTGTTGAGCGGCCGAAATCGCTCGCCAGCCTCCCACGTCCGCACATGCAGCGAACCTTCAAGAGACTGGGGATCCAGCAGCATCACTCCGTTTGAAACTGACTTCACGGCACTTGGTACTTGGATGAGGCATAGCTGCTTTTCGTCCCAATCCGCCCGCGCCTGCCAGGGAGGAGACTTTTCGCCTGAAATCCAACACGTTCCCCCGCCTCGGCACAAGGTGTATCCGAAAGGCAGTTCTAAGGAAGCTTCGGGAGCGCGACCGCGCACAAACTGATTGACCTGCCTCCTCTGGGGTGCTGCGAGCCGAAAATCAGAGTGGCCAGTTGTTTGTTGAAGTGCAGACTCCACCCATACGAAATCTAAACCTTCAAGATACAGGTTTTTCGGCAATTTCTCAACACTCTGGACGCGACCACAAATTGCCTTTTGAAGATTCTTTCTATGTGATTTTACAAGACTTGCAGTTAAATCGCAGACCTTGCGAACTCGACCACCATGGTCCGCAAGCAGTTCTACAATCCCAGGTTGCAAATCGGCCAATCCTTGTAATGTCTGACGGGCAATCACCCGACGATGACGGGTATCTGTGTTCATGGGGTCGTCGTCAATCAAATCGTCAGCGGACAACAAGCTGCGAAGCTCAGCTCTTGAGACTCCAAGAAACGGTCGCAGGATTCTGTCCCTCATTGCCGGAATCCCCGTGCACTCGAACCATGAGGAGGAAAGTTGCAGCTTCATGAGCACAGTCTCAGCGTCGTCATCGCGCGTATGGGCGGTAATAATCCACTCACACACCGACGTCTTGCGCAGTCGCTCCAGCGCCTCATAGCGCAGGCGGCGGGCCACGGCTTCGATTGAGGCCGGCTTTCGAGCCAATTCAGAAGGGACGTCGACGTGCTCCAGAACCAGTGGAACCCCCAGAAGCTGAGTTTGTCGACGGACCAAATCGGCCACAGCATTTGCATCATCGCGAAGTCCGTGATGCACGTGTGCGGCGACGATGCGACTCTTCCAATGGCTTTGAGTGCAAAACCATCGGAGCATCGCAAGGGAATCCCCCCCTCCCGATACGGCCAAGAGGAGCCTTTGCTCCGATCGAACAACCGATAATCTCTGTTCGATATCAGACAGCACCGGGTTTTACCGCCTTGAATACCAACGAACCGCAAAAGCCCAAGCGAACTCGGTCGGGAACGGCTCTGCCTTTCAAACTGTAAGCGAACTTCCAAAGGGCCATGCCTACGAGATAGCGAAAGCGTCGCCACGGTCTCGTCAGACGGTTAATCTTCGAAAAGTTGTTCCAGAGCCAGAATCTGCCGTTCAGTGATTCGACAAACGACCAGCCCGGAAAGATCTCGATTCCTGTCAGCCCTGCTCTGCTGAAGATCTCAGTCAGACCGAGGTGACTCATGTGGAAATAGGAATTCGCGTGATAAGCTTCAAGAAATGCCGCAGAGCCGATGAGTGTGCCACCGGGCTTCAATACTCTGGCGATTTCCTTGGCCGCCTGAAACGGGTTGTAGAGATGCTCGAACACTGAAGTTGTGACCACAAGATCAAACTGATTGTCTGCAAACGGAAGTTCATGCCCGTCACAAACCACGTCGGTGTAGGGACCCGGGTAAATGTCAAAACTCACCAGTTTGTAGCCCGCCTGTTCGAGAAAGGCACGGTCTCCGCCATCACCGCTGCCGAAATTCAGAACCGTCTTGCCTTTCGACTGGTTCAACAAGTCACGCAGCGCACCTGTCTTCCAATGTGCCATTGCGACCCGCAGATCAAGCTGTTCGCTGGCCACAGTGTGACTGAGGATTTCCCGAATGTCCAAGGGTGAACGGCTACTCACAAGAACGGGTGTTTTTGAAGGGGAATGCAACGGGAAGCGAGCACCGCACGTCAGGCAAGCATAGCTATCTTCCGAGGGCGATAGCTCTCCCGCGCCGCATTCGACGCAAACCAGTTTTGGCCACTCACCGAGTTTCATTTTGTCATCCAAGTTTGTGATAAGACTTCTGGAATCTGGCCACAGTGCGAAGCAAAACAGCCGCCGGAAAAAGTGCCGGCGGCTGAATGAGTGCGTAGCGGAGGAGGGACTCGAACCCCCGACACCAGGATTATGATTCCCGTGCTCTAACCAACTGAGCTACTCCGCCGGAATCTGACAGGCATCCGCCTGCTTAAGCAAGAACATAAACATACACTCTGCACGGCAAATAGTCAAGTTGGAAGTGCGCTCAAGAGACTGCTGACATCTGCATTAAACTTATATATATCAAATATTTAATAAAGAATGAAAGAGGACAGGTCGGGTCAGTTGCAAAAGTTATCAAAATTCCCCTATCTTGACTGGCCCCGGCCTTGCACAGAATGGGGCAAACCAAACTTATGAATAAGATACTCATTACCGGCGCGGCCGGTTTCATCGGGTCACACCTGACGGAGTCTCTGCTTGACAGTGGCCATACGGTCATCGGCTACGACAACTTCGACCCGTACTATCCTCGTATTCTCAAGGAAGCGAATCTAAGCAGATCCCTGAAGTCCCAGAACTTTAGGTTTGTGGAGGGCGACATACGGGACAGAGAACTGCTTGAGCGCACTTTTGCGGAATCCAAGCCGGACGCGATCGTGCATCTCGCCGCGCGCGCAGGGGTTAGGCCGTCCCTTGAGCAACCCGAACTGTACGCTCAAGTGAACGTGGACGCGACCGTGCAGCTGCTCGAGCTATGCAGAAAACAGCACGTCACCAAAGTTGTGTTCGCATCAAGTTCATCCGTCTACGGAGATCGCGACGGTGGGCCTTTTCGCGAAACGGACAATACCGACAGGCCGTTAAGTCCCTACGGATCGACCAAGAAGGCAGGAGAAGTGATTTCTCACGTCTATTCGCATCTCTACGGCTTCTCGATTGCGTGTCTGCGCTTCTTTACCGTCTACGGACCTCGGCAGCGGCCGGACCTGGCCATACGCAAGTTCGTCCATAAGGCACTTCACGGAGAATCCATTCCGGTGTTCGGTGACGGCACATCCCGCCGCGACTATACCCATGTCAAAGATATCGTTGGCGGCATTCATGGATCGCTGAACTGGGTACATGCCGAATCAGGCCGCTACGGAATCTTTAACTTGGGGTCAAGCTCACCCGTCGAACTTCGCGAGTTGCTGGCGGGAATCGAAAAGGGAGTCGGCCCTCTCAAGATTGAACATCTTCCGAAACAGCCCGGCGATGTATTTCAAACTTTTGCCGACACAACCCTCGCTGAGCGTGAACTTGGTTTTCGTCACGACGTCAAGTTCGATGACGGCTTGGCTGACTTCATCCAGTGGATGAAAGAGAACAACGGCTAATCAGACTCGTGCGAAAACACAGTCTTTCCGCCGACAAGCGTTCGTACGACCTTAAGGTCATGCAACTCTGCCGGAGGACACATGAAAGGATCACGGTTCAGCACGCATAGGTCCGCAAGCTTTCCTTCCGCAATTTCGCCTGTTTCTTTTTCCCACCCCGCAGCGTAGGCCGCACCTTTGGTGTACGCGCACAACGCTTCTTCAACCGAAATACACTCCTGCGAATTCCAACCTCCGGCGGGCGAGCCATCCGCTCTCGTCCGCGTGACGGCCGCATGAACACCCTCCATCGGGTTCATCGATTCGATAGGCCAGTCGCTACCGAACGCAAGCATTGCCCCCGCATCAAGCAGGCTTTTCCACGCGTAAGAACCCTTCTCTCTCTCTTCGCCCAATCTGCGCGGAACGAAACTCATGTCCGCCGTGCAGTGAACAGGCTGCATTGAAGCGATCACTCCGAGTTTTGAGAAACGCGGCATATCCCGATCGCGGAGATGTTGACAATGTTCAATCCGCGGACGAAGTTCCGGTCCAATTCCGTTTGATGTAGCCATCTCAATCGCGTCAAGCACGACGCTGTTTGCGCGATCACCGATCGCATGCATCGCGATTTGGTACCCTTCGCGATGGGCGGCGCGGATGAACCTCGCTAAAACTCCCTCACGGACCAGCAGTGAGCCGGTTGTCGACGCATCGTCGGCGTAGGGCTGCCAGAATGAGGCCGTGCGAGACCCGAGCGCACCGTCCGTAAATCCTTTGAAGCAAGCATAGCGAAACATCGCTGATTTTCGCGGTTCAAATCGATCAGATTCAAAGTCAAAGTCGTTCGTAACTTTCCAGATGTTAAGTCGAATAGACTGATCAACTGAATCCGCAAGGTCGAGGTAGTGCGGAAGTAATCCCGGACGTACGCTGGCACTCGCCGCTGTCACTCCATAAGAATGCGCAAGCGATTGTGCGCGCAAGAATGCCTCGCGGCATTGGATGTGATCTGGTTCAGGAATGTAATCACATACACGGTATGCAGCGGACTCACGCAGCACGCCGTTCAGCTTTCCGTCAGCGCCGCGCTCGAAGACCGCGCCGTCCGCGTTCTTTACCGAGCCATCTATTTTCGCAACAATAAGGGCCTTCGAGTTCACAACCGCTGAGTGCAGATCATGCGTCCAAACAAAGAGCGGCACATCAGGAGAAACGCGATCAAAGTCCAGTCGAGTGACACTCACTTCCGTCTGCTCAAGACCAAAACCGAGTATCCATTCGCCACGGCCCGGTTTACGGTGCGACAGGAAATCCGAAACTCTTCCCAAGACCTGGTCAACTGTAGTGGCGCCGGTGAAGTCAATTTGCGCAAGCTGCAATCCACCGGTCAGCAGATGCAGGTGGGCGTCATGAAACCCGGGCAATAGGACCTGCTGCGGTTCGAGTCTGAAAGTGTCAGGCGAGCTATCCTGAAACAACCCTCGTTCCACGGACGCGATTCTCTCTCTTTCAATACGCACGCGGACTGGCTCGGTTTGCGATCCACCCAGCCATGCCTGACCAATAACCGTGCGAATCTCTTTCATGCCAGCGGGCGTTTCAGTCGATGAATTCCCAACGCCTTCCCGCTCGTTATGTCTGCATCCACAAGCACACCGTGCAAAATGATATCGCCGTCCGCCACGCCAGAACGCCCGCCTGCCATCGGGTGCAGGAAGCGATGCAGCGCGCTGGCCGTGTCCATACCGATTACTCCATTATGAGGACCTGTCATGCCAGCATCGGTAAGATAGGCGGTACCACCGGAAAGAATCTGCTCGTCTGCGGTTTGTACATGCGTATGAGTTCCGATCAGCGCGGTGACTGTGCCGTCAAGAAAACGCGCAAGGGCGAGTTTCTCGGCAGTCGCTTCGGCATGGAAATCCACCAAAACAAGTAGAGTCTGTTCGCGACACTGTTCCACAGCCTGTTTGCCAAGTCTGAACGGATCGTCTGAGGGCAGCATCATCGCGCGGCCGATGAGATTGATAATCGCCCACCTCACGCGCGGGGAGACTTCGACAATCGCCGATCCCCTTCCCGGGGCCTCATCAGGGAAGTTCAACGGGCGCAGCACGCGGCTGTTCTCTGCGATTGCCGCAAGCGACTTGTCCCGATAGAGCGTGTGATTCCCGCCAGACAGCACATCGGCGCCGGCATCAAACAGCTTGCGAATGATGCTCGGAGAAAGCCCTTTGCCGCCATCTGAGTTCTCAGCATTGACGACACACACATCTGAAGAGACTTCACGAAGGAGCCCGGGCAGCAAGGCTGTGACGGCCTTTTGACCGGGCTCTCCATACACATCTCCGATGAATAGCAGACGACTGGCGCCCGCAGGCTTACTTGGCAACGCCGGTGGCAACAAACTCCCTCAATACGGTGACTTTGATTTGTCCGGGATACTCGAGTTCCTCTTCAACCCGCTTCGCAATATCTGCCGCGAGCGCTTCGGCCAATGCATCACTGACCTTTTGCGGTTCAACGATAATTCTGATTTCACGGCCAGCTTGAATTGCAAACGTCTTTTGGACGCCTTTGAAGCTGGAAGCGATTTCTTCGAGCTGCTGCAACCGCTTCACATACAATTCCAGCGTTTCACGACGTGCCCCTGGACGTGCTCCGGAAATCGCGTCCGCCGCCTGCACCAAAACACCGATAGGAGAAATGAACTCAGTATCATTGTGGTGCGCGGCAATAGTATTGATCACGATTTTCGGTTCACGATACTTCTTGGCAATCTCGACTCCAATCTCGACATGCGTTCCTTCGGTGTAGCGATCGATCGCTTTGCCGATATCGTGAAGCAGACCTGCGCGGCGCCCCATCTTCGCGTCGAAACCGAGCTGCGCGCACATTAAGGCAGAAAGGTGCGCTACCTCAATGGAGTGATGCAGAATATTCTGGCCGTAGCTCGTGCGGTATTTCAGACGACCGACCAACTTGATCAGCTCGCGATGCAATCCGGTAACGCCAGCCTCAAGGCAGGCGGCATCACCAATCTGCATGAGCTTCTCATCCATCTCCTTTTCGATCTTCTTGACCAATTCTTCGATACGCTGGGGATGAATGCGGCCGTCTGCCATGAGTTGTTCGAGCGCAAGACGCGCGATTTCGCGGCGGTAGGGATCGAAGCCGGACACTACGACGGTTTCAGGAGTATCGTCCACGATAATGTCTACGCCGGTGGCCTGTTCGAAAGCGCGGATATTGCGGCCTTCTCGGCCGATGATGCGGCCCTTAATCTCGTCATTGGGAATGTGGACGACGGAAACCGTGCTCTCGACGCTGTGGTCCGCCGCGGAGCGCTGAATTGCGGAGACGATTATCTCACGGGCCTCACGATTGGCAGTTGCCTTGGCCTCATCGCGCATATTCTTAATCAGGTCTGCCGTGGCCGCACGCGCCTCACTCAGCAGCGACTCTTTGAGCTGTTCGAGCGCATCGTCCTTCGATAATCCGGCAGCCCGTTCCAATTCAGCCTGAGCGTGCTTTAGAGTCTCTTCGAGCTGGGTTTCCAGCTCGGCGACACGTTTCTCTTTCTGGGCATTCTGGCCGAGCAGACGATCGACTTCCTTACGCTTGCGTTCCGTTTCGTCGCGCACGTTCCGCAGATTGGCGTCCTTGTCTTTCAAAGAACGTTCGTGCCGAGCGAGTTCGTCCCTTATCTCACGGATTTCATTTTCGAGCGCGGTGCGCTGGCGGAGTTGCTCGTCTCGAAGCTCGAGCATCTTTTCTTTGTACATCGTCTCAGCCTCTTTTTGGGCGTCGGCGACGATACGTTCAGCTTCCTGCTGGGAAGCAGCAATGCGCTCTTTGGTTATCGATCGACTGAGAAACCAGCCGATAAGAAACGCCGCGATGCCGGAACCGGCGGCAAGCGCAACGACGAGAATTATATTGTCCATGTATGGGATGCTCCCCGAAAAAAAAGAAATCCCTGAATGGCAGAACGTGGTACCAAGAACCTGGTACAACACGGTGGGAATCCGCCTGCACGGTTTTCACTTCCACTATCCACATCCGTCCAAAGACGGGGGGAGCCCGCCGAAGCGGGTTAGGCTTGTGATAGACGCCAGAGTCAGACTCCCTATTCTTAGACTAATGGTTCTTGAATCAAGAATCTGCCAAGACAGGGATTTTGTCAAATGACTGTTTAATCAACCAAGTATCTGTTCGAGTAATCCGTCCTTTTTGTATCAACTCAGAACCGAAGGAGAATGCCGTTAAGCGCCAAGCTCGCGCAGTTTCTCATCGAGCACGCTCTCGAGCCTGCGTGCTTTTGACGTCACCAAACTTTCATGATCGGACAATTCAGACTGAGCCTCAGTCAGTTCGTGTGCGAGTTGCAGCGCCGCGAGCACAGCAAGTTCGCTGGCAGGCCGCGATCGATCCATCGTGTGAACGTTTCGCATTCGTTCATCCACGATTCCCGCCACCCGATGCAAATACTCGGGTTCAGCGGTCCGTTGCAATCGATAGGCCCGATCAAAGATCGTCACAACCACAGCTTCTTCCTGATTGCTATCTCGAAGTAAGTCGGTCATGGTCGGCACCTATTCAAATGCGGCCTCAGGCTGCCTCAAGTTTGTCAAGCAGCGCTGCGATACGAGAGCGAATGAGTTCTTCACGATGCGGATCCCGCTGATTCTCTTCCAGAGAAGCGCACTTCCTGCGAAGAGCATCTACTTCCTGCGCGGCGGCGGATTGCTGCGTCCGGAGGGTCTCAACCAGCCCTTCCAACTCGCGATTCTGACTTTGCAGTTCGTTGAGCTTTGTCAGAAGTCGCGTTACTTTCTGGTCGAGAGCATCAAAAGTTTGGATATCCATGCAAGAGCTTGTTCAGGTCTGAGGTGAAAAAAGAACTCAGCGCAGTGAGGCTGAGTGTCTTTGCTGCAATTTTGAGACAATAGATTGAATCGCCGCATCAACTTCGGCGGCATCAAGGCTTCTATCGGGATGCAAAAACTCAAGTCGAAATGCCACGGATTTCTTTCCGGTACCAAGTTTGTCGCTGACAAAGACGTCGAACGGCCAGACTTTCAATAGAGTAGGGCCGCCAGCCTCCCGTGCAGTTACAGCCAACTCGGCAAACGGGACGGTCTTGTCGACGATGACGGAAAGATCACGCCAAGCGGTTGGGAAGCGCGGAAGTGTCTGAAAAGCGAAATCGCTTGAGCGGCTCTGCGCCATAAGACCCAAATCCAGCTCAAACCAGGCGACAGGGGCGTCAATGTCGCGAACAGCACATTCCTCACGTGGCCAGATGCCGAACTCTCCGGCATTCAGGCCGTTGAGACGAAGCTGACCGCTCAGAAAACCAACGGTATCAAGATCATAGCAAAAAATTTCCGGTTTGTCAAGGGAAAGCTTGAGGGCCAGAAACTCCAGCACACTCTTCAGATCGAAGAAGTCGACAGGATCCTTCGGCTGGCTCCAGCCCTGTGGATAGCGGCGACCAACCATTAGCCCGGCCACAACCTGACGCTCCCACGTTCGGGGATCGCCGACTTCGCCCTGCCTAAAGACGCGGGTCGTTTCGAACAGGCGTAGATCCTTGTCGCCTCGTTCGAAATTTGCGGCGGCGGCCCGGAATATGGGGGCCAGGACGCTACCCTGCAGAAACTTCATTTCGTCTGTGACCGGGTTTGCAAGCTCAACACCCAGTGGTAATCCAGGAGGGTCCAGACGCGGTTCAGGGTTCCACATTGACAGAGATACGGATTGCAGGAAGCCTAACGACACCAGCACATCTTCAACCTGTCGACGAACCTGCACGACAAGATCATCCTGCCCGGTGAGCACGACTTTGCCGGATTCAGATGTTGGAATCTGTTCATATCCATGGACGCGAACTACTTCTTCGATCAAGTCAACTTCACGCTCAAGGTCAGGACGATGAGTAGGAGCATTGACTTGCCATGGCGTCTTCTGGCGGTTAACTTCGCATCCTAGACGAGCGAAGATCTCCGCAATCTCCTCCGGCTGATAGTCCATTCCAATTAACGCGGACGCACGCTCGGGTCTGAATGAGATCTGAACTTGCGTGATCGGTCGCACATACTCATCCACAGCTCCCGACCAAACCTCTCCTCCACCCCACTTCTGCATGAGCGATGCCGTGGCGGCAGCGACATAAGGCACATTACCGGGATCGCAACCGCGCTCGAAACGGCGGGACGAGTCAGTGGACATACCCAGCGACTTCGCCGTTCGCCGAATGTGAACGGGATCAAAGTACGCACATTCGATAATCACGTCGCTCGTATCGTCGCGAATCTCGCTGTTCTGCCCGCCCATTACACCCGCCAGCGCAATTCCGTGCTTGGAATCGGCAATCAGCAGATCGTGCGCTGCGAGCTTATGCTCCTTCTCGTCCAGCGTAACAAACTTTTCGCCGGCGGCGGCATAGCGAACATTGATCGCTCTGTCCGCAATGAAACGCGCGTCGAACGCGTGAAGCGGCTGTCCCGTTTCGAGCATCAGATAGTTGGTCACGTCCACGACGTTGGAAATCGGTCTAATCCCGCAACGCAGCAGTCGGATGCGAACGTCGAACGGCGAAGGAGTGATTCTGAGTCCGGTCACCGCTCGTGCGACGTAGCGCGGGCAGGCCTCGGGTGCAGTGATCTTCACCCGCACGAAATCCGCCGCCTTGCGAGATGACTCCTGCAGGGTGTATGCTTTGGGTTGCCAAGGCAGCTTGAACTTCGCAGCGATGTCCCGTGCCACGCCGATATGTGACAGAAAATCCGGACGATTTGGCGTGACTTCCACATCGTAAACCGTATCTGTATCCTGCAGGTAGCGCGCAGCTGAAGCGCCAACCTCCCACTCCTTGGGACACTCGATGATTCCCGAATGAGAAGGAGCCAAGCCAAGCTCCTGCTCGGAAGCGAGCATGCCGTGCGATTCGTGGCCGCGTAACTTTGCCTTCTTGATCGTCATTCCCTCAGCGGTCTTGGCACCCGGCAGCATGACCACAACTTTCAGTCCGGCGCGTGCGTTCGGCGCTCCGCAGACGACAGACAGCGACTCGCCACCTACGTTCGTCCGCGTAATCGAGAGATGGTCGGTTCCCGCAATGGGTGCACATTCGACGATTTCGCCAATCACCACGTTGTCAAGCAACGGAGCGTAGGTGTTGACTGCTTCAACTTCCAACCCGAGCCACGTCAAAACGTCGGCGAGCTGCTCCTGCGACACAGGCAGATCAAGGAATTCGGAAAGCCACTTATAGCTGATCAGCATAATAAAGGTTAGTTAGCGTGGCGTAATGCCGGAGAATTGCTTCAGAAAACGTACGTCGCTGTCGAACAGAAGTCTGATATTCGGAATGCCGAAGCGCAGCATGGCAATCCGATCTATTCCCAGTCCGAAGGCGAAACCCGAGTAGATTTCCGGGTCGTAACCGACACCTGAGAGCACATTCGGGTCCACCATTCCACTGCCGCCCATTTCCAGCCACGTTGTGTACTTGCAGATACGGCAGCCATCGCCTTTGCAAAACGGACATGTGATATCCACCTCGGCGGAAGGTTCTGTAAACGGGAAAAAGTGCGGACGAAACCGCAGTTTCGTCTGCTGGCCGAACAACTCTCTGTAGAACGCAAGCAGCGTCCCCTTAAGCTCTGCCATCGTCACCCCCTTGTCCACATACAACCCTTCCACTTGATGGAACATCGGAGAATGCGTAGCGTCCGGCCGGTCGCGTCGATAGACCCGTCCGGGTGAAATGATGCGCACAGGCGGGTCCTGCCTTTCCATCGTGCGGACTTGAACCGGCGATGTCTCAGTTCGGACCACGAAGCCATTCGGCAGATAAATCGTGTCGCTCTCATCACGCGAAGGATGCCACGCGGGAGTGTTGAGCATGTCAAAATTATACTTGACCAGCTCAATCTCGGGACCGTCTGCAACACGAAAGCCCATACTTCGAAAGATGTCGGTAATCTCACGCATGACTATCGTCAACGGATGATACCCTCCCACCCACGTGCCGCGACCCGGCAGCGACGTATCAATATCCGGCCCCTTCGACTTGGGAGTGAGAGCATTCCTGCGCTCAGCTTCCAGAGCTTCGAGCTGTTGCTTCAAATCGTTCAGCAGCTGGCCGACAGCCGGACGCTCCGCCGCATCGACCTTCCCGAGCTGCTTGAACAAGTTGGCCACGAGCCCTTTGCGACTCAGGTATTTTATTGAAACAAGTTCCAGTGCGGCGAGGTCCGAAGCGGTTTGAAGTGCTTCGGAAGCTTCGCGACGCAGGTTATCAATTTCTTCTCTCATCATCCGCCGTGGTTCGAAAATAGAGAAAGGCGATTCCCGCCGTGCAGGAACCGCCCGTCAACATTAGCACAAAAATTGGAGGGCCTGTGTAGGCTATGCAGCCTTGACCGAATCGGTCAAGTGCTTGAAGCCTTGAGGGTCATGCACGGCCAACTCCGCGAGCTGACGACGGTCAAGGGCGATTCCCTGTTGTTTCAGCCCGTTTATAAATCGGGAGTAGGACAAACCGTTCTCACGGGCGGCGGCATTGATGCGAACGACCCACAGATTCCGATAGACGCGCTTTTTCTTGCGACGGTCGCCGAAGCTGCGCGCCCACGCTTTTTCCACAGTTTCGGTAGCCGCACGAATCAGCGTGCCGCGGCGACCGATATAGCCCTTGGCGGCCTTGAAGACTTTGTTCTTCCGGCGGCGTGTGGCGGGATTATTTGTTGCTCTTGGCATGGTTATACCTGAATACGATAAATGTTCAAATCAAATCTCGTCCGACACACTGAACGACGCAATGCGGCGCAGCATGTCTCGACAGAGGCTCTCAGGCCATTGCCATCATCTTCTTGACTTTAGCCTCTTCGCCACCCACAAAGGTCTGCGTGCCCGTCAAGCGATTCTTCTGGGCGGTAGTCTTGTGAGTCAATTTGTGCCGACGGCGCGTCTTGTAGAAGACAATCTTCCCTGAGCCGGTGACTTTGCACCGCTTCGCCATCGAACGCTTGGTTTTCATCTTGGGCATGTGACCCTCTATTTCCGGTTACTTTCTAATTAACATCAGGACCAGCTGATTGTGCCCTTCCATTCTGGGCGGCGCCTCGGGCTTTGCGACCTCGGCGACTTCTTCAGCGATCCGCTGCATCATGCGAACCCCGAACTCCTGGTGCGTGATCATGCGGCCACGAAACCAGATGATAACTTTGACCTTTGAACCTTCTTCAACGAACCGCTTGACCATCCGAGCTTTTGTCAGCAGGTCATGGTCATCTGTGGCGGGAGAAAGGCGAATGGTCTTGACTGTCGAGCTTGCAGACTTCTTGCGGGAGGTCTTGTCCTTCTTGGACACCGAGTATTTGTACTTCCCGAAGTCCATGATTCGCACGACAGGGGGAGTTGCCGCAGATGCTATCTCCACCAGATCCAGCTCCTCCTGCCGCGCCAATTCAAGCGCCTTGGAGGGGTGCATGACGCCAATCTGCTGACCATCACTACCAATGACCCGTACTTCGGGAGCGACTATACCTTCGTTAATACGAGTCGAGTTTGCTTTACTGGTAGTTGGCGGTGTGCGCAGAGTTCCTCCTGAATCTAATGCGTCGTGCGATTTCTAATCTCGGTGAGCAGTCGCGAGGCTGTCTCTTCTACAGACAGTCCTCCGAGGTCGCCTTCCTTGCGGCGACGGAGAGAGACTTGCTCGTTTTCAACTTCCTTCGGGCCGATGACGGCCATGTAAGGTATCTTGCTCAATTCGCCGTCGCGAATCTTGAAGCCCAGCTTTTCGTTGCGGTCGTCAAGCTTTGCGCGAATGCCGCGCGATACAAGCTCGTCGGTCACCTTCACCGCGTAATCCAGAGTACGATCGGATACCGGCAGGATCCGGATCTGCTCAGGAGACAGCCACAGCGGCAGGTCTCCTGCATAGTGCTCGACCAGAATACCGATGAAGCGCTCCATCGATCCCAGCAGTGCGCGGTGAATCATCACCGGAGTATGCCGTCCGCCATCCGATCCCACGTATTCGAGGCCGAAGCGGTCCGGCATCGAGAAGTCACATTGCACGGTTCCGCACTGCCACGTTCTGCCGATCGCGTCCTTGATGTGGAAATCGATTTTCGGGCCGTAGAATGCACCGTCGCCGGGATTGAGTTGAAACTCGACACCGAGAGTCTTCAGTGCATTCTCCAGCGCGGTTTCCGCTTTGTCCCACACATCATCAGAACCTACCCGTGATTCGGGACGCGTCGAGAGTTCGACGCGATACTCTTCGAAACCGAAATCGCGGTACATGTCAAAGATAAACCTGACGACTTTCGCGACTTCCTCTTCGATCTGATCGGTCGTCACGAAAATATGCGCGTCATCTTGAGTAAAGACCCTGACACGGAACAAGCCGTGCAGCACACCGCTCTTTTCAAAGCGGTGAACCGTCCCGAGTTCGCAGAGCTTCAAGGGCAAGTCGCGGTAGGACACTTGATGCGTACCGTAGACCAGACAGTGTCCGGGGCAGTTCATCGGCTTTAGCGCGTAGGACTGCTCATCCACGACCGTGAAGTACATATTCTCTTTGTAATGGTCGTAGTGCCCGGACTTTCGCCAGAGCTCTTCGTTCATCACAAAGGGCGTACGAATCTCCCTATATCCCGCAGCGGCATGCTTGGCGCGCCAATAGCGCGTAATCTCATCCCAGATGATTTGGCCGCGCGGGTGAAAGAACACAGCTCCCGGCGATTCATTGTGGAAGCTGAAGAGGTCAAGCTGCTTACCAAGCTTGCGATGATCGCGCTTGGCCGCTTCTTCCAGACGATGAAGATGCTCTTCGAGCAATTCTTTGCTCGGATAGGCGGTCGCGTAGAGCCGCTGGAGCATCTTATTCTTCTCGTCACCTCGCCAGTAGGCGCCGGCCACGGAAAGAATCTTGAAATGCTTAATCCGGCTTGTGCGGTCGAGGTGCGGCCCGCGGCAGAGGTCGACAAAGTTACCCTGCTCGTAGACAGTCAGCCCTTCTTCAAGGCCGTCAATCAGTTCAAGTTTGTAGCCCTCACCCATCCCCCGGAAGAGCGAGACAGCGTCAGCTTCGCTTAAGTCCTTGCGAACCAGCGGTAAGTTCCGCTTGGCGATTTCGCGCATCTTTTCTTCGATGACAGGAAAGTCTTCCTGAGTGAAGACGTGCGGGGAATCGATGTCATAGTAGAAGCCATCTGCTATGGGAGGGCCGATTGCCAATTGTGACTCGGGCCACAGCTCTTTGATGGCATGTGCCATAAGATGCGCCGCCGAGTGCCAGTAGACGAACTTGCCTTCAGGGTGCTCGAAGGTGACAAATTTCAGTTTGCCGCCATGTTCGAGCGGGCGGTGCAAGTCCCAGATATCTTTGTCAACGACGGCGGCCAAGACTCCCTGCGCGCCGACTTCCTGCCCATCGGGAAGGAGGTCTATCGGCTTGGCGCCGCTCTGGGCCTTGACGGCTTTGCCGTCGATTAGTTCGAGCAAAAGTTCGGACATGTGAGTACCTCTACGAACGGTAACTACAGTTAACCCAGTTTACAAATGACTGCATGCGACAACCCAATGAAACGAAACGCAAAGCAACAAGACAGAACTTCATTCAGCGTCACCATTGGGTCCAGCGTCCACGCTGGGTAGTGGGCGATACTAGATTCGAACTAGTGACCTCTTGCATGTCACGCAAGCGCTCTAACCAACTGAGCTAATCGCCCAAAAACAAATCAACCGGCAGAAGCCGGTACGCGCGACCGCAAGGGCAGACGAAGCAGGCGGCAGTAAGATCGCGACTGACGGCTATTGTGCCGGGAGCCGGACTCGAACCGGCACGGGAATTTTGTTCCCTGGGGATTTTAAGTCCCCTGTGTCTACCATTTCACCATCCCGGCCAACAGGAGTATGTTCGCGGAACGGATGCGGCTTGGAGGCGCCGAGCGGATTCGAACCGCTGAATAGAGGTTTTGCAGACCTCCGCCTTACCACTTGGCTACGGCGCCGTGCAGGACATCAGGCGGAGTTCGCACAGAGAGACGCCTTGCGAAGCCTAACCTTATTCCACGGCAAGGCCAACTTCCTGCGGTTAGAGCGGGAGACGGGATTCGAACCCGCGACAGCCACGTTGGCAACGTGGAACTCTACCACTGAGTTACTCCCGCGAGAAAGAACCCAATACCAAACCGGGATCGTCTGGTGGACCTGAGGGGATTCGAACCCCTGACCTTCTGAATGCCATTCAGACGCGCTCCCAACTGCGCCACAGGCCCTCGGCAATGTGCGCGAACCCGAAATATACGCAACAGCCCTCAGTCTGTCAAGCGATTTGGGAAGAGATGCTGCCCAATGTCTTCAGATTGATTTGTCACTTATGTTAATATTTACAGTATCTTACAATGGGCTTGAGCAAAAAGAAGAGGCCGCGCCGTTTCTCGGCGCGGCCTCCGAAATATGCAACAATTCTGGGATTACAGGCCCATGTAGTTGTGCGCACAGCCTTCGCCGCAGAAGTAGGTCTTCTGACCGTCAACCACAACTGCCGGCGTAGCAGCGGTCACTTCAAAGCTGTGACCGGACATATTGCAGGTAGCAATCTTCTTGCCGCCTTCCGTCTTCACATTGGACTCCAACGTAGCCAGCTGAGCAGTCTCGTGAACGTAGCTGTCGGCCTTTGAAGCCATCGTCTGGCTGCACTTGATCGCGCACTCGTCATCCGCGAAGTAGAAACGAGCATTGCCCACCTGCGTATACGGAGTCTTGTCGGTCACGACAAACTTCTTGCCATCCGACACGGCGTACATCGTGCCATTTTCAATCTTGTAGACATTAGCATTGAAGTAGCCCTTATCGCCGCACGCCTTCTTGGCCGCGCTCGACGCACAAGTCTCGTTGGAAGCCATAGATGCGCTTGCACCCTTGCTCATGCAGCACGCGCCGCCCGATGCCTTGCTGGCATTCGTAGACGAGCAGGACGAACCGGACGCCATTGAGGCGCTCTTGCTCATCGTCGAGCACATCGCCGGGTCACAGGCACCGGCCGAAGCATTCTTGGCCGAAGCGCTCTTGCTCATCGTCGAGCACATCGCCGGATCACAGGCACCGGCCGAAGCATTCTTGGCCGAAGCGCTCTTGCTCATCGTCGAGC
>JAHDVH010000001.1:729610-988615 GCA_023382385.1 bacterium
GCAACGACATGTGCAGGCATCGAGTCAATCAGTGTGCCGTCAAAGTCAAAAAAAACTGCTCGGATCATGGTGTCGGCTTGTTAAAGATTTTCTGCGCACCGTAAGCTCGAACAATCAACCTATCCCACAATCGATCAGGGAGGAATTTGCGCAATAGGACGGCGGCCTTACCGACTGACGTCGTCACGTAGCGTGTGCGCGGGTTGGAACTCCTGGCTATGCTCAGGAGAAGCTCGGCAGTCATCTGCGAAGTCCATGCACCCTCGCGAGAACGCTTTCGGCGTGCCTGTGCGTGTTCGTGTATCCTGTGTTGAAACTCAGGACTGGTGGCACCGGGTTCACTCATTTGCAACTTGGTGACAAAGTCAGTCTGAACGGGGCCGGACAAGACGGAAACAACTTGCACATTGAACGGTCGGCACTCGAGCCGCATGGCATCAGTTAGTGCCTCGAGTGCAAACTTTGACGCCGCATACCATCCTCCCCACGGAAGCACGACACGCCCTGCAACCGAGGAGATGTTAATAATTTTCCCTCTACCCTTTTCCCGCATGTGCGGCAGGACAAGTTGGGCAAGCCGCAGCGGCGCAATCGTATTAACTTCAAGCTGCGCCCTTGCCTGTGCTGCCGTTACCAACTCGATGCCGCCGAACTGCCCGTAACCGGCGTTATTGACCAATACATCAATACTTCCAAATCGCTCCAGCGCAGAATCAACCAAACCCAGCAAATCGTCGTCACGCGTGACATCGCACCGAACCACGAGAGTCTCAAGCGAGCATTGATGCAACTCCTGAAACAGGATTTTTTGCTCGTATTCGTGCCGAACCGTGGCAACCACTCGAAACCCTGCACGTGCAAAGCAGAATGCCGTGGCGCGGCCAATTCCGCTTGAGCAACCTGTGATAACGACTGTTGGTTCCGTGGTCAGTCGACTTCTTCCATTCTTGCAGTGAAGTGCCGCAATACCGGAGCTTCGTAGGTGAGCTTCAGTCCTTTGATTTTCTCGCGATTCTTGTAGAGATCGGCAAGAGACTCTGCAACGTAGGTGATATGCGCGGTCGTGTAAACGCGTCGCGGCACGGCAAGTCGCACCAGCTCCAGCGGCGGAGCGACGTGCTTTCCCGTTTTGGGATCCAGATGTCCGAACATCAGTGAACCGATCTCAACGCCGCGCACACCTGCCTCGCGGTAGAGCGCGACGGTGACCGCAACTCCCGGGAATTGTTCAGCGGGTAAGTGCGGACAAAAGGCTTTCGCATCAATGAACACGGCATGCCCTCCAACGGGACGGACGATCGAAATGCCGGACTCGAGCAGCATTTCACCGAGATATCTCACTTGCGCAGTGCGGTATTGCAAGTACTCGCTCTCCATGCCCTCATAGAGTCCGATTGCGACGGCTTCCAGATCTCGTCCGGCAAGCCCCCCATAAGTTGGAAATCCTTCAATCAGGATAAGTTTCTGCTGGAGTTTGCGCGCGAGATCAAGATCGTTCATGGCGATGAAACCACCGATATTGACAAGCGCATCTTTCTTTGCAGACATCCAGCAGCCGTCTGAGTGACTAAACAACTCGCGGGCGATTTCGATGATTGATTTGCCTTTGTAACCCGGTTCGAATTCGTGAATAAACCAGCAGTTCTCCGCAAAGCGCGCACAATCAATGAAGAACGGTACGCCATATTGCTTGCAGAGACGTGACGTCGCACGGATATTCTCCATGGACACCGGTTGACCGCCCGCCGAATTATTCGTCACCGTCATTACAACCAGCGGGATATTGTCACGATTGGATTTCAGCTCACTTTCCAGTTTGCCGAGATCCATATTGCCTTTCCAAAGGGTCCCGAGCTGCGGATCGTACGCTTCTTTGACTGGCAAGTCAAGCGCCACAGCGTGATTCATCTCGACATTGGCACGCGTAGTGTCAAAGTGCGTGTTCGCAATAACCGTCTTGCCTTTCTCGCAGATGGTCGAGAACAGCAGATTCTCCGCAACCCGACCTTGATGCGTCGGAGTCACAAACGGGAAGCCCGTGATATCACGAACGGCGGCTTCAAACTTGAAGAAGCTCTTCGAGCCGGCATAGCTTTCATCGCCGATCATCAGCCCGGCCCACTGCTGGTCACTCATCGCGCCTGTGCCAGAATCGGTCAAGAGGTCAACGTAAATAGCGTCGGACGGGATTAGAAAAACATTCAATCCTGCACGTCTGAGAAGTTCCTCGCGCTCATCGCGAGTCGTACGGCGGATTTTTTCGACAACTTTAATGCGGAAGGGTTCGGCAGGAAAACGCATGATGTAAAATTAAGCTTAATGAGATACTGTTCGGTTGAGCATCAAAACACAAAACGCCCGGCAGGGCGTGACGATAAACACAAGACTCGCAGCCAGCTCAAACGAGACCTGCGGCCGCAGGTTCACGATCTGGGTTTCCCGTATTTCTCGGCCAAAGCCTCGGCGACGTGCCGCGGAACGAAACTTTCCACGGAGCCACCAAGCCGAGCGACTTCACGCACAATCGAGCTATTGAGATACGTGTACTGTTCTCCCGGCATCAGGAAGACCGTGCTGATGCTCGGCGCGAGCATACGATTTGCCAAAGCTATCTGAAACTCGTAGTCAAAGTCTGAAACGGCGCGCAACCCGCGAATGATGGCAACCGCGTTGTTCTCGCGTGCATAGTCAACCAGCAATCCGCTGCATCTTCCAACTGTAACTCCCGGCAGGTGCGAAGTGGCCTGCTCGATCAGCTTCTGGCGCTCGTCCGTGGAAAAAAGTGGAACTTTTTGGGAATGAATTGCGAGCGTGACAATTACTCGTTCAAACAACGCGGCGGCGCGCTCGATGACATCAAGGTGACCGTAGGTGATGGGATCAAAAGTGCCGGGGTAGATCGCAGTGCGCATACGACGGTCACTGGAGTTTTTTGAAAAAGGTCACCTGCATTCCGTCATCAAGCCGCGTGCAAACTACATCATCCATCATTGACCGGACAATCAAGATTCCACGGCCGTGATCCTGCATAAGGTGATCCGGCGAAGTGGGATCAGGAACGGAGGCGGTGTCAAAACCGGGGCCGTGGTCGCGAACCCTCACGCGCAATCCATCCGGATGACACTCAAGGTCGACGTGCACGGGGATTTCCGCCTGTTCCTTGTGCGCATGGACGATCGCGTTCATCACGAGCTCGGTCACGCAAATTCCGATATCGGCAAGCGCATCCTGCTCAAATCCCATAGACGCAGCACAACTCTCGACGAACTCGTCAACTTTCTCGATTTGATCCACCGAAGAGGGGATAACGAGTTGTTCAGTTCTTAACGGCTGGGTCATATTTCACAATCGACAAGGTCAAATCATCCACAGTCGAATCCGGCGCCTGAAATGCGTGCACTTCATGACTCATTCGCCGGGTCATTTCATAAGCGGAAAGTGTGCGGTAGCGCTGCGCTAACTCCGCGAGCCGTTCAATCCCAAACTCATCACCATTCTCGTTACGGCTTTCCGTAACACCATCCGTATAGAACACCAGCAAGTCACCCGGCCTTAAATGGATCTGGCTCTCCGCATACTTCGCTTCAGGAAGAACACCGAGAATTGGTCCACCGCTGTCGAGCAGTTTCATCTCTTCACCGACCCGGAGCAGCAAAGGGGGATTGTGTCCCGCATTGGCGTAGGTCAAGACGTGGTGTTTGCGGCTGAGTACGCCGTACACCGCAGTCACGAAGCTGTCGGGAGGGTTGCTCTCGACGAGAAACTCATTGACACGGCCAAGGATGGTTTCGATGGCATAATGCGCCCGGGATTCAATGCGAATGCAGGCGCGGAAGTTTGCCATCAGGAGTGCCGCAGCCACTCCGTGGCCTGCGACATCACTCATGACGATCCCGAGGTCGTCGGGAGTGATATTTATGAAGTCGTAGTAGTCGCCGCCCACTTCACTCGAAGGGAAGTTCATTCCACCCAAGTCATAGGGCGCGAATTCCGGCATCGCCTTGGGAAGGAAGCCGGTGTGAATCTTGCGCGCCAAATTGAGTTCCTCTTCAATTCGACGCGTATGGAGCCGCTGGCGATCCGCACGGGCACGCTCCAGCGCGACACCCGCATGACTCGCAAAGGTCTTCAAGATTCGCAAATCACGAACAGAGAACGCGTCCGTCTGGTCGGACTCAAGGTTGAACGCGCCGATCAGTTCGTCACGAACGAAGATCGGCACGGCAAGTTCAGATCGCGTGGTCGGGCGAACCTCGACATAGCGCGGATCCTTTGTCACATCAGGAACGTAGAGCGGTTTACCGGCAAAGACAACGGTCGCGACAATGCCTTCCCCCTGTTTGACGCCCTCTTGAAATTTGGAGTAGACTCTGCGCTTCTGCGTGCCGTGATAGCCCGCAAGCATGTCTACTTCAATAATACCGAGTTCCCGGTTGAAAACAAAGATTCCTGCGGCGTCATATCGGACGACCTGCCGCAGAGACTCAAGGATGGCGCGGAGTACATCGCGAACTTCCGCGGCACTCGAAAGCCGTAGCGAGACTTCTTCGAGTGTGCGGTATTCCTGACGCTCGCGTTCGATTTCGGCCTGCAGACGAAGGTAGTTGCGAGCCTTGGCAAGCGACTCCGTAAGCTTTGCCAAAGACTCGACCTTGGCCGGATCCAAGTGCTGGTCAACCAGATCACCGCTCAGTTCGTTCGCGAGCCGCTCCAGTTCGTCAAGACTCTGGAGTGTCCGTTCAACATCTCGAGGCGAATCAGTCATAGGAGAGTGAACAGCCACAGTCAGGCGAAGGGAGATTTACGATTTAGCTGAAGCTTTTGATGGCGGCATCGACGCTGTCGTGACTATCAAAAACCGAATTCAGCTTGGTGATGACCAGCAGGGACTGAATCTTGTCGGTGGTGCGCGCAAGCTTCATTTCGGCACCGGCATTCTTGAGCGTCGTGTATGCAGAAACAAGCAACCCGATTCCCGAGCTGTTCATCCACTCGACTTCGCCGAGATCAATTACAACTCGCTTGTGGCTGCTTGCCAGAGCGTGTTTCATGGCATCGTGAAACTGAGCGGATTCGGGTCCACCCATGATCTTTCCCGACAGCCCGACGATATAAATGCCGTTCTGATCGGACGTTTTGACCTTCATGTTGCAATAACTCCTTGTGCAGGTTCCGTATCTTAAAATTCTATAATCGGACTTGAGAACTTAATGTGCCGGCGGCATCTGCCGCTTGCAGACTTCGAGTGCCGACGTCACAGTAGGCTCGAAGCTGAACACGTTGTCGAAGCGGGTTAGTCGAAGGACGGTCATGACCTTCGGAGAGCAACCGGAAAGCACCAGCAACCCGCCACGATTCTTCATTGTGGTGTATGCGGAAACGAGCTGTCCGACTCCCCAACTGTTCAGCCATTCGACGTCGGAAAGGTCTATGACGGCACTCTTGCAGCCACCTTCCACTGCATCTCGCACGAGCGTATGAAACTCCTTTGGTTCCATACCGCCCATCATTTTACCGGCGAGCTCGACTATTAACGTGTCGTTGTCCCGACGCGTACTAACGCTGAGCATGACGATGAATCACTCCTGATTGGGACTCAAACTGGATTGTGCTATTCCGGCGCGCGAGTCCGGCGCAGATCGAGCAACGCATCCACAAAGAAGCGCTTGGTGGGATCGTGATCCGGATGCAGACGGATGGCTTTCAGGGCCGCAATTTCACTCTCCGTCGGGTTCATCAGCAAGAGCTGTTCGCGGTCCTCGAGAAACTCCTGCAAGCCGCGATAGACGTAGCCCTGTTCCGGAGTGTACGTGATGTGCCGGAAAGCCTCTCGCCCGAGGATTAGCTCCTCGATGCTCAAGTTCAGACCGGAGGATATCTTCTCGAGAAACTCCAGCGTAGGCGATGAACGGCCATTCTCAACCAGCGACAGGTAGGAGCGGTTGACGTGGACGAGTGAAGCCAGTGCCTCCTGTGACATCCCGGTTTGCTTGCGGGCCGCACGAATCAGGGGGCCAATGTCGAGTGGGTATTTTCCTATGGGTGACATAGCCTAAAGATAATAAGCTCTCGGCAGATTGTCAACAAGCCTGAATACGGATTACATATGCGTCGAACATATTGCTCAGAATCCAATGGCCGCGCCAGTTCCTCTGCTGTCGGCGGCGCCCTGCCATCCTCCCCGCAACGTGTCAGCCAAAATAGCTTGAACACGGGACTTAGCTGGACCAATCTCGATGATGTGGCCGCGTTCGGAGAGTCCTCGCTGAACATCGAACGTGTGTTCAGGCTCCATGAAGAGGCGATCAGGCGTCCACTGAGCATGAATTCTGGGGAGGTCAA
Organism: bacterium; assembly: GCA_023382385.1. Taxonomy (NCBI): domain Bacteria; species bacterium. Next base: position 735,953 of record JAHDVH010000001.1, read on the forward strand.
CGGACTGCTGAATGTCCAGCCCGTGATCCACCGAATTCAGGATTGCCAGCAGGGTCGCCGTGATGATTCTTGGCCCGCCCGCTCCGCCCGCCAGCATGTACGGCCTGCCGTCGCGCAAGAGGACAGTCGGAGTCATGGATGACAAGGGCTTCTTGCCCGGCTCGATCTCGTTTGCTGCCTTGCCGACCAACCCGAAGTAGTTCGCCTTTCCAGGTTGGGTGACAAAGTCATCCATTTCGTTATTCAGGAGTATCCCCGTGCCCGGAACAGTTATGCCGGTTGCGAACGGAGTGTTCACCGTGGCAGTCACCGACACCGCATTGCCATCGGCATCAACCACACAGAAGTGGGTCGTATGGTGTTCAATCCGCGACTGAAACTCCCATGCGGCGCCGGGCGCGGGATTGCTGAAATGCGAGGTTCGTGAAATCGCCTTGCGCAGCGTGTCGGCATATGCCTTATGAATCAACGCGCTGACTGGAACAGGCGTGAACGCCGGATCTCCCAAGAACTCCGCGCGGTCGGCAAAGGCGAGGTTCATAGCCTCGGCTACCAAGTGCAAGGCCTCTGACGAGCCGGCACCGAGATAAGAGAGCGGAAATCCCTCCAGAATATTCAGGATTTGCAGCAGGTGAACGCCGCCTGAACTCGGCAGCGGCATGGTCACGACGTCAAACCCGCGATAGCTTCCGCGTAGAGGCTCAAGCCTGACGGCCCGATACGAGGCTAAGTCACGTTCACCGATTATTCCCCCGCTTCGCTCCATAAACTTTACGAAGCGGCGCGCGGTTTCACCGGAATAGAAGTCTGCGGCACCATGAGTCTGCATGCGGCGCAGCGTCTCCGCCAAGTCGCGTTGCACGAAACGCTCTCCGCTCGCGTAAGGCGCGCCCCATTCGTTGAAGTAGACCTCCAGCGAACCCGGGTCAGCCGCAAGGCGGTCCGCATAGACTTTTAGGACTCCGGAATAGTAGTCATTGACGATGAATCCGGTGTCCGCAAGTGATGCCGCAGGCTCCAGCAATTGCGAAAATGGCAACGTCCCGAAGTCCTGTGCCAGCAAGTCGAGCGCGGCGACTTCACCCGGCACACCCGCCGCGAGCGAGGAGTAGAGAGACAAATCTGTGCGATCTGAATCTTTGCGCGGCACGAACATCAGCCGTGACGCGCGACTCGGTGCAACTTCCCGTCCATCGATTGCCGCGGAACGGCCGTCCGCCATGTGCACGACGATGAAGCAGCCGCCTCCGATACCACTTGAGTATCCTTCCGACACTCCGAGTGCGAATGCGACCGCGACGGCTGCATCGGCGGCATTCCCGCCTTCCTTCAGGATTTGCAGTCCGGCACGCGTTGCATGCGTGTCGGCGCTTGCGATCATGACGTTCGGAGCGTAGGCCGGCTTGCGTGTTGCGGCCCACGTGACCGACGAGCAAACCAGCAGAACAAATGTTATCGAGACGCAAAGGCGGTTAGACAACAAGTAAGTCCTCACGGCAGCGCAACGACCTGATAGAATCCGATCGGCACATCCAGCGCATCAACGTGAGTATACGAAGTTGAGCCGGTCGTTCCGATAATCGTGGGCAACCCTCCGGTTTCATAGTAGAAAAGAACATCATACGAGGAAGCGCCTGCAACGGGCTGCCAGCGAAGCAAGATGTTCTCGCCGTCCGGGTAGATAGTCAGCTCGGCCGGAGCATCGAGCGAGACATCCGCAGACACGGAGATGGGTATCGTTATCTCAGCCGAGCGAGGATCATTGCTGCGAACAATCAGTCCGCTAAGACTGGGCATGCCACAGAGCTCGGGACCGAGGAAATGCAGCCGCAGTGTGTCCGCCGAGTTAGGAGCAACAACTCCACTTGTGGGAAGCACAGACACCCAACGGGGACCGAGCGCGAAACGCCGAGCTTCGTTGCTTGCGACACCGGCTTGGTTATTCAAAACGGTCAAGCCCACAGACTTCGCGGCATTCTGGATTCCGATGGTCGCGCTGGTCAGCCGAATTGTTCCCATGTTTCCGTAGAACACGCGACATTCACCCCACGCGGTCAACAGCAGCTGGAAGTTGTATGTGCCTTGTGTCGGGGCCGTGCCTGCGCGAATATTCTCAAAGTGCACTGCGGCAGAGTCGAGACCGTTGTTCCAATAGCGCACGTTCGTTCCGGCAAGCTGCGGCTTCAAGTCATCCCACCAGGGGAAGATCGCCGCCGCCGGCGCACTCGCAGAAGGAAGCGACGTGTTGAGATATGCCGTGCTGGTTGAGTCGATGAAGCTCACCCAGCCGTTCGCGTTGATCCAGATCCGGTCATACAGTTCTCCGTAGAACGGGAACTCAAAGGGCAGCGAGTACGGACCACGTGACAAATCACCTTCACCTTCGACCCACGTTAGCGGCGTACCCAACGCACCAATCGGCAACCACGTGTAGGCGGGACCGCAGGCATCATCGGAGTCCTGCCAGCGATAGCCGAAGGAATCGGGTCCGCCCGTGTCGGTAGCCGCCGTTCCGTTCTGGAAAATCACAGAATAGACAAGATCGGAACCACCGGCATTATTGATGATGACGTTGCGGTCGGTGGTGCTATTCGTATCCATCGCCACCAACACGAGGTCGGGATTGGGACTAATGGTCGGTGCGGTTCCCAACGTGACGTCGTCCACAAACCAGCCTTCGTCCGTGACAAACCCGTCGCTCGTCTGGCGGAACTTGATACGGACAATACTTCCCGGTCCGAATTGCGCCAGCGGCACAGTAACCGATTCAAAGGTGCCGTTGTTGCCCGTGAAAGGTCCGGCGACGATTTGCGACGTGGTTCCGTCATCGACTTCGACAAACCCGAAGTCAAAACCGGTCTCAAGAGCATAGCGATGGGTGAAGGAGATGACCGGATTGTTGCCGAGAAGAATCGGCGGTGATGTCAGGATAGCGTTCATGCTGTTGGGGTATTGGCCCGTCCCTTCATTCCCGGAGTACCACGCGTGCGTTGGGGACGCAGAGCGTCGTGTAGAGAGGTGCCAGAGGTCGTTCGTCCCCGAGTGTGTCCAGCCGTTGTCGCCGGATTCCATATTGTCCGCAAACACCGGATTGCCGACTACGGCCGTCACGGAGAGGGTCGTATCGAGACCGTTGGCAGTCATTAGATGAAGCTCGCAGAGAATCGCGCCGGGTGAAGCAAATCCCGCAGACACGTTCAGAACAAAGGGTGTCGTGTTTTCATCCGAGGTTTGTGTCGGAAGTGCTGGCCAAGAGGCAGCGCCCGTCTCAACCGTGATGCCCGGCGTGTTTGTGGAAATCACTCCGGAAATCGCATCGAGGTTCTGCGCGCCGGTATTACGCAAGTGAATATACATGGCCACACTTTCACCGGGTTCGACAACTCCGTCCTGATCGCCGTTCACGTCGGTTTGATCCTGAAAGATCTTCGTGACACGAAAGTCGGGTGGCACGAGAAATTCCGCATAGCGCGCAACGAACAGATTGGCAGGAAGATTCTCCAGGGCAAGAGGCCCAATTCGCGACGGCTGCGGCCAGAAGCCGTCAGAGGCGCTCCCGACTTCAGTAGTGAAGCTATAAACCTTATTCTTGGTGGACTGTTCTCCGTAGCACCAGTCGTTGCAATCCCCGTTCACATTGTACAGGAGCTGCCAAGGCGGACCCACATCGTAGACTGCACCATTGACTTGCTGAATCAGGTACTGCATGGAGTCGGCCATCATCGCAAAAGCCGGATTGTCGGGTGTGAAGCCACCCTGGAAGGACTGAGTGCCCCACGGATAGAGAATCAGATTGGAATAAGTGTGATAGTTCATCGCCAAGACAAAGTCGCGCGATTCAATAAACCTGCGAAGCGAATCAGTCTCCGGCTCAGAGAACGGGCCGGTTCCACGATAGGTCTCTGAACTGGGTGTTGGCGAAGAGCCGCTATTGTCATATCCCCAGTTGAAGCCCCAATTTCGATTCAAGTCAACTCCAAAGCTGCCGTTGCCGTTATTGCGCCGATTCTTGCGCCACATGCCGCCGCCGTTGGGATTGGTCTGCTGATTGTACAGATAGCCGTCAACATTGATGCAGGGGATGAAGTAGAATTCGCGATTATCCACGAGGTATGTGACGTCGGGGTATACACCGTAATTGTTTGTCAGGTAGTCCATGAAGACAAAGAGCAGCTCCATCGCGGCCGGTTCACGAGAGTGAATGAGCGAATTGTAGAGCAATTCAATTTCGTCCTCATCCACTTCCGGGTTGTCACTGATCTTCATGCAGTGGATGTCACGCCCTTCAATCGTCCGCCCGACCACAAATCGTGCGGTGGTGATATCGGGATGCTGCGCGTGAATCGAGTCCATCGCGGCCAAAACTTCGGAGTGAGTTTTGTATCCCCCCATCTCGTCGAGAGATCCTTCTTCTCGCGCGCGACGGGCATAAAACTCTTCAAGGTCGGGTTCGATTACATCCCAAGTGTATCCTTGAGCTTCAAGATAGGCAAAGTCGCCCGGCAGGGCCGCAACCAGCACGCCGGGTTCTGCATCCTGCGGCATAAGATCCAAGCGGTCATCCTGCAACAGCGCTTTCTCGTGAACCGGAGTCTTACCGTATACGCGAATCAAGGCATGGTGTGCATAGTCTGAAGCATAGGCCACAGTCAGTCCTATCGTGAGCAGAGCAAGCAAGCAAGCGGACCTAATCATTTGACACCTCGAACAGGGCTAATGAGTAACAGATTTTTCCAAATCATAAGAGCGCGAATCCGATGCCACAACAGGAGCAGGAGATCCGGCGAGGGTAACAACGTAAAGGCGAATCGGGTCAGCAGGCAAAGACACCGAGTGTGTCGTGTCCGTAGTTTGCGCGGTCAACAGAGAGTATACTGAGTCGCCGGGCAGCGCACTCCAGACGCTGTACGCGCCGGTTGGGTGGGAGGACCATCGTAGTCTTAGCATACTGCTGTCCCAGGAGATCACGGTGCGCGGTTCGAACGGCACGCCACCTTGCACTGCGGCAAGAAACTGCACATCTCCGCCATCCGGAGCCGACGTTTGAATGGTCAACGGGAACGACGTGAGGCCTTGCGCAAGTGAATTATTTTTGAATCGCAGCCTGACTTCCTGCATTCCCTGCGAAGGGACAACTCCTTGTGCACCCGCAAGGATGCGCACCGACGCCGCACTCGTGTCAGGTCGCAAGAAGCGGATGGTCATCAGGCTGTCCACGAGCGTTCCATTGTAGGAGAGCTGCAGATACTCGCCGGTTCTGCCGCCCTTGATGCCCGTCGTATACAAACTGCGCGAACCCCGCAGATGTTCGTAGACGAAGTCAATCTGTCCGGTTGGATAGAGAATTGCCTGAAAAGTCATATTCTGACTGGGCTGCGCCCCGTGTGGCGGAATTTCATTCCATTGCACGATGAAACGATCGTTCACGACGTCATAGTGCTCAAGGACTTGACCGGTTGTCGTGGGATCCAGATCCATCCACAACGGTGCAAGTGTATAATACGGATCACGGGCCTGTGTCAGAGGATCGTTGATGTAATTGCGGACCTGCGACCAGAAGGAAATGAATCCGTTGGAACAGACGGAATACTGCTCGAACCGCCGGCCGTACAAGTAAAATTCCCACGGCAGCGGACGCGGATAAGAGGTCGTGTCGTCGCGCGTAAGCCCGACGTTTGTACCGATCCCGGAGATGTCGTCAAACTGATAGATGATGCTGTTATCGTTGCGCGACGTTCTCCACGCATATCCATGAATGTCAGGAATGGGGTCATCAAGAGTCGCCGTCATCTGCTCAATGCGCGGCGGAATGTATCCTTTTGGGTGTTCCTCCCACTCGACCGCATTGTCCGGATGAGGAGCGCCGGAAACAGAACTCAACGCAGTGGAGTTATTCCCTATCGAATACGCGAGAGCCGAACTTCCGAAATTATAGATGTGGAATGTGGTATCGATACTTTCGCCAACACCGAGCCAGAGCGCAAGCGAGGTCGGTTCGACATGCAACGACGGAATGCCTGCAGGGAAGTCGCTGTCTGCGACGCGAATGGAAAGCTGTCCCATCACCGGAACGGCATGGGACTCCCATAAGCCGTTGAAGCCGTACCGCACGTAGCAACCATTTGCTGCTGCGTCTATGCCGACAGTTGCGCTCGTGTTGCGGTCCACCCGGCCGTAGCGAAACTCGATGAACGTGTTTCCGCTGGCTGATGGATAGACTGCAGGGTCGTAAAAGACCACTTGAAAATTCACACTGTCGGTGGGCGGCGGGAGTGCGATAAAGTGCGGGACTTCGTAGTATTCCAGCGTATACGTGCCATGCGACGGGTCATAGTCAGAGAGAATGTGCCCGCCAATCGGGTCGCTGAAGTCATCCCAGAAGGGGTATAGCGAGGGTGTCGTGCCGTATGGAAGCTGCTGATTGTTATATGCCGTGGCAGAACGCACGAAGCTGATAATGCCGTTTGAGTTCAGAAAGATACGCTGGTAGGTCTGGCCGTAATAGGTCACCGCGAACGGCAGGGAGAGAGGGACATGGCCGTCATCGGGCAGATTGTGAATAATCCCCTTTCCGCCAACGGTCGGCGACACGGAGGAATAGACACTTGTCGGCCCACCAAAGTCGTAGCTATCGCAGAGAAAGTATCCGCATGGGTCTTCATCCGAACACAGGAATGCGGGATTGAGAGTGAGCACGATTTCGATATCCGTAATCGCACCGGTTTGAATCTGCACATCCGGAACGAGCATGCCGTTACAATATGACGTCGTGCACGCGACTGTATACGTTCCGGCATTCAATGTCATGAGGAAGCGGCCGTTCCCATCCGTGACAACAGGAGTAATCTGCTGACCGGGAATAGAGATTGTTGCATTCGGACCGGGCATGCCGCGGCAGTCAATGACGTTGCCGGTCAGAATCCCCTGAGCGGTCGGAGCTAACGTAATGGTTATCTCCAATGTATCCTGCGGCAAGGTTGAGACGTTTAACAGCTGCGGGACATAGCCGGATGCAACAACCTGCAGCTGAAAGGGGTGATATGCCGGCAGCGCCTGACGGAAGACTCCGCTGGTATTCGTGAAGCTGTGATGCGGATGATTCACAACAAGAATCTCAGCATTGATAGCCTGTCCGAGGGTGTTCTGAACAGCACCCCGAACCCATCCCAACCCCGTGAGCGCGGCCTGACACGCCAACAAAGCGTCAATCTTTCCATAGCCCGCCGTGTTGTCCAGCCCGGGTGATCCCGCATCAACACTCGTATACATCAACAATTCGAGCAAGGAATCGGGCGCAAGCATCGGATTGGCCTCAATCATCAGCGCAAGAGTTCCAGCTGCAAGCGGAGCGGCGAATGAAGTCCCGGTGCTTTGCACGAAAGATGAGCTTCCGTGCGTGGTCCGCACATTGACGGAAGGTGCGACGACTTCGGGCTTTATGCGAAGGATGGGATCTTCAGAGCACGGACTGGGACCACGACTTGAAGAAACCCAAACGGCATTGGTCAGGTCGTCCCAACCACCAACTGCGAAAGCCGAAACTGGGCTATTTGCGCGGTTTGCAGGATTACGAATGGAACCCAGATTGGGTCCCTCGTTCCCTGCGGCCCAGACGATGGCGATGCCCGCCGCTTCGCAAAGATCCATGCTTTGAAACAGGACGTCGTTGCACACGGAGATGCCGCCGGAGAATCCCCAGGAATTAGAGAGCACGCGCGGGACGTCATCGAATGTGGCCGGATTGCCATCAGGATCAATGATCCACTGAAAGGCCTGCAGCGCATTCGAGATTGTGGAGCTTCCGCCCGCCACGGCGGCAGCGATAAACTGTGCATTCCACGCAACCCCAACGGTATCAGCGGTAACCTGACCGCAGATGATTCCCATGGTTTGCGTGCCGTGACCGTCGACATCTCCGGGCGTCGGCGTCACAGGAGTGATCAGATCGAACCAACATTGGTTTGCCGGATAGCCGGAATTCCCTCTCCAGCGCGAGGATAATCCCGGGTGAGTCGCATTGACTCCCGTGTCAAAATTCGCAACCAATACACCTGAACCGGTCAACCCGAGCTGCCAGGCGCGCGAGGCGCGAATCGAGGTGAGCGCATTGGAAACACCGTCTTCGTCGAGGGAACGTTGTGAACGAGAGGAGTCACGAGGCAGAATGGGGATGGGCTCTAACGGCAGGTCCGGTTGAACATTGAGCACACCGGGCCACGAGCGGAGCTCATTTGCAATGAGCGGAGTGGATCGAAAGCTGATGGCGTTGGCTACCCAGAAGGGCCGGATGTCCCAGACTCGCCCATCGGCTTGCAAATCGTGAAGCCTCTTGAGAATTGGCTCCTGAGTATGAGCCGCGTGCTCGACAGCCGAATTCAGGACGAATTGGTGTGCACGAGCCAGCCACAGCGAGTCCGTTCCGGGGATTCTGGCAGCAGAAATAGCCGCACTCGGGGGGTCCAAAACCAGTATAAATTGCTCCGTTGACTCAGCAGATAATGCTAAGTCACAAGCAAACAAAAGGATAAAGATAAACCGAACGAAATACGGACACTGACTTAGCATTCGAACTCTATATCATTCCCATGGGTCAAAACTTGCACACTGTAGGCCTATAAACTCTCTAAAATATAGTAAATTCCAATGCGGAAGGCCAGAGCAAAGACGGGTTGCTTTCACTAATTGGAGCGGTATGGGCCTTGCTTTTTGCTTGAATAGTCCTAACTTCAGTTGTCAAAGCTATTGAAAACCTTGTGAATAGGCAAATTCCACCGTTAGTCATCTGTTTGCTTTGCTGTTGTGCGGGCCTCTTGCCCCTGCGACGGCCGGTCTATGCCGCATCCCCGCTGGACAGCTATGAGGCACTGTTTGACACCTTGCTGGGCCAGCATTATGCTGCGGCCAATGAGGTTGTCCGTGAAATTGCCAATCAGTTCGGGGATCATCCCGGCGTACCGTATGCGAAGGCGAGCGTTATTTACGCCAAGCTTACTGATTTTGAGGACACGCTGGGAACGGCAGAACTCGAATACCTGATTGAACAGTGCCTGACGGGATGCTCGAACTGGGCGAAGCGCGCGCGCGACTCAGCGGCGGCTGAGCGAGAGTATTTGACCGGCGCGGCCTATTCACTATCGGGCCTGACGCGGCATCGGCAAGGCAAAGTGATTGACGGTGTGCGCAGACTGATGGCATCGCGAACTCATTTTGATCGCGCCATCGATTTGGATCCGGAGTTTTACGACGCGTACGTCGGGCGGGGCGCCTACCGCTACACGGCTGCGAGCAACCTGGGAGTCTTGCGATGGCTGCCCTTTGTTCCGAGCAAGCGCGAGGGTTGGAAGGACTTGATGCTCGGACTCGAGAGGGCAAGGTTTTCGCGCTTCATGGCACTCTCATCGATGGTCTGGCTCGCGCTGCAGGAGAAGAACTATACTCTGGCAGACAGCATGGTGCGTGCAGGGCTTGAGCGATTTCCCAACAGCAGGACGTTCCTGATGCCGAAGCTTTCCCTGGAAAAGCGCACGGAGAAATGGGGAGCCGCGCGCGGCACGGCTTTGATCCTGCTCCGACAGTATGAGACACACGAGTTAAACAACGGTTATGAAGTGATAGGACTATATCGCACTTTGATGGAGTGTTCCGACATGCTGGGCGACTCGGAATCAGCAGTCAGTTACGCGCGTGCGGGCTTAGCGGCACAGGCCACGCCTTACACGCTGGAGCGCCGCAGCGAACCGCTGTTCGCGATGCGCGAAAGACTGCTGCGGGAGGAGCAGAAGTGACGAAAGTCAGTCACAGAGCAGCTCTGCGCATCCTCAAACGAACGGAATCTCGAACGCTGGACCGCATCGGCGGGCTTGCGGACGCACACGGGCTTGAAGTGTTTGCAGTCGGGGGATATGTGCGGGACAGACTGCTCGGGAAGAAGGTCAAGGATATTGACTTCACCGTGATCGGCGACGCGGTGGCATTTGCACAGACTGTTGCCAAAGAATTCGGCGTGCGCAATCCCGTGTTGTTTGAACGATTCGGGACGGCAATGGTGCCTTATCGCGGGTATCAGTTGGATTTTGTGACGGCACGTGCGGAGTCTTATGAATCTCAGTCACGTAAACCGAATGTCTGGCAGAGTGCGCTCGAAGATGATCTCGCGCGCCGCGATTTTACGGTGAACGCGCTGGCCGTCCGTTTGAATTCCGAACGTTACGGGGAGTTGGTTGACCTCTACAACGGACTCGGCGACCTTGAGCGGAAGGTTTTGCGGACTCCGCTGGACCCGCTGCAGACGTTTTCCGAAGACCCGCTGAGAATCATGCGCGCGGTGCGGTTTGCTGCGCAGCTTGAGTTTAAGATTTCGGAGGATGCCAAGGCCGCCTGCCGCGAAATGGCTCCGCGTTTAAAGATTGTCAGTCAGGAACGCATTACCGACGAGCTGATCAAGCTACTTGGCACTTCCAAGCCTTCCATTGGGCTGCGGCTTATGCATGAATTGGGCGTCATGCAGATAGTGTTCAAGGAGATCGCTGAGCTTGCGGGAGTGGAGCAAATCGGGCAGCATCATCACAAAGACGTGTTTGATCACACGCTGTTGGTTGTGGATCGAACTGCAGAATTGACTCCTGATCCGGTTTTGCGATTTGCTGCATTGGTGCATGACATTGCGAAGCCGCGAACCAAGAGATTCTTTCCAGAGCAAGGCTGGACCTTTCACGGCCACGAGGATATTGGCAGCCGGATGTTGAAATCTATCGGCCGGAAGCTGAAACTGCCTGAGAAGACGACCGAGAAACTGTCGAAATTGACGGCGTTGCACATGCGGCCGATCAATCTGACCCGTGAGGAGGTCACCGACTCAGCAGTCCGAAGGTTGATTGTGGACGCCGGTGAGGATTTGGAGGAGTTGCTGACCTTGTGCCGGGCGGACATAACCTCTGCTAACCCCAAGAAAGTCAAGCGTTACCTTGCTCAATTTGAACAGCTTAAGGCACGTATTGCTGAGGTCATTGAATCGGACCATCTGCGGGCCTTTCAGAGTCCGGTCAGAGGGGACGAAATCATGCAGATTTGCAACCTCCGGCCCGGTCCAGTAGTCGGAAAGATTAAGACGGCGCTGGAAGAGGCCATTTTGGAAGGTCGCGTGCCCAATGAGCACGATGCCGTCCTGCAATACCTTTATGAAATCAAAGACCAGTTTTTGGAGTGTTGACGTGCGGAAGCTAATTTGGTGGGTGATGATGTTGGGGATCATGTGCGGAGGGGTCCGCGCGCAGGAGTTGGTAAGGGTGGATAGCGAGCAGCCGCTGACGCTCGATTCGCTGGTGGCCATTGGCCTGCGGCAGAATCCACAGGTCCGGCAGTCGGCACTGGCACTGAAACTGAACAGACCCGGCGACATGGCGGCAATTGGCCGGTTTCTACCGTCGATTTCTCTGGGATTGAATTTTTCCGAGTCGCAATTTGAGAATCGCACGTTCGTCAATCCGGACGGCAGTGTGTCGTCGCTGCCGGTGACGTTTCAGGACGTGGTGATTGTGCCGGACAGTGCGGGGAATCTGGTGCTCGATACAATCATGGTGACGCAGGAGCCTCGTGAAGGAAAGTCGCGTTCCAGTTCGTGGTCTTTGAATGCCAATCTTTCGTTGTTTGAGGGTGGGCAGCGGATTTTTCTGTATCGAATCGCCCAAGCTCAGAAGAAGATCAACACGCTGACAGTGGCCGACGCACATAAGTCGCTGACGCGGAGTGTCGCGCAGCAGGTTGTTGGTGTGCTGACGATGGAGAAGGTGGTCGCACTAAGCAAGCGGCTGCGGGATCAGCGCAAGGATGCCTACGACTTGGCGAAGGCGCGGTTTGAAGTGGGTGCGGTGACGGAGCTGGATGTGTTGCAGGCGGAGATTGAGCTGGGAACTGCGGAGAACACGATTGCGAGTTCAGAGCGTGAACTTGAAAAGCGGCGCGAGGACTTGAATCAGACGCTCGGCATTGACTTGCGCAGCCGTTATCCGATAGCCGAAGCGGGCAGTTTGTCACCGTATCAGTTTGATTTGGATCAGATGGTGTCGGACGCCTATCAGAATCGCACGGATTTGGAAATCGCGTGGCTGCGGCTGAAGCAGGCGCGGCATAACGTGAACTACTCGAAGGGTGCCTATCTGCCGCGAGTTTCGATCGGCGCATCGCGGGCTGCGAGTGAACAGTCGGGAGCGGATCAGCCGTTCACCTTGAACCCGCGCAACCGCAACACGACGTATTACGGCAGTCTGAGTTGGAACTTGTTTGACGGATTTGCGCGCGAATACGACGTGGCGTCGAAGCGGGTGGAGTTGCGGAGAGCAGAAGAGACTGAGCGCGAGCTTAGACTTTCGATCGAGAAGAGCGTGCGCGAGGCTTACCGCAATCTGGAGACGGTCTATGACCAGATGCAGACGACGAGCCGCAATCGCGAATTGGCGAATCGGACTCTCGAATTGGAACGGGAGCGCTACCGGCTGGGAGCCACCTCTGCTCTTTCATTGCGCGACGCACAGGTGACCTATGAGCGCGCGGAGACGGATCATTTGCAGAAGGAATTAGAGTATCAGTCGAGTTTGATTGCGCTGGAGCTTGCGGTGGGAAAGAATCTGCGGTAAGCGTTTCCAAGAGGACTTTGAACGGCGGCTCGGCAACGGGTCGCCGTTTTTCACGTATGGACATCAGTTGAAGCGCGAATCCTGCGTTTAATATATACCTTTTGAATGCGGATGTCAAGCATATTGTTCCCAAAACACAAATTTTATTATACATTTGTTCAATATGAAATTAGGGGAGATTGGCACTGAAGTTACGAGTGAACAGGAGAAGTCCGAGAGGCGGAAAAGGCATTCGCGGAGCCAGATTGGCTGCCGCCCGAAAGTCGGGTCCTCAAATGGTTGCAAGTTATTGGAATTTCATGTATTATATTGAGTTGGGAGATTTCCAACCTGTTGTTTTTTTGCAGTTAGTTGAGATATGAGTGGAGAATTTCTTGTCGGATAGACTATTCAAGGCGATAGAAGATCGGGTGGCGAGGGTGCAGGAGTATGTGCTGTCACCGCGATATTTGGATTTATTTTCACCCGAGGACATGCGGGAAGCCGTCACGTGCTACTTTGAGTCTGGGGGCAAGCGGTTGCGCCCGGCGGTGATGCTATTCTGCTGCGGGGCGGTAGGCGGCGACGAAGAGAAGGCGATCAGCGCGGCGGCGGCGGTGGAGATTTTCCACACGTGGACGCTCGTGCATGACGATATTATTGACCGCGATCCGCTGCGGCGCGGCGCGCCGACGGTGCATGAGCGATTTCGTGTCAAACCCTCAACGATTGCGCGTTTTGGAAACGGCGGGGACGCGGCGCACTACGGGGTTTCGATCGCAGTGCTGACGGGCGACGTGCAGCACGGCTGGGGAATCAGTTTGATGACGGAGCTGACGCGCAAGTTCGGGATCGCACCGGAAGTGACACTCACTCTGATCAACGAGCTGGACACGCGCGTTCTGTGCACACTGGTGGAAGGCGAGGTGCTGGACGTGCAGTATTCCAAAGAGCCCATCGAGAATCTCAGCAGTGAACAGATTGAGGAAATGCTCTGGAAAAAGACGGGTGCGCTCTACGAATTTGCTGGAGCTTCGGGCGCGGCCATCGGATTGAACACACCGGATTTGAAACACCCGCTGGTGCGCACACTGGAGCAATTCACAAGCGCGTGCGGTGCGGCGTTTCAACTGCAGGATGACATTCTCGGAGTGGTCGGGGACGAGAAACTGCTGGGCAAGCCCGTCGGCGCGGACATCCGAGAAGGCAAGCGAACGGTGATTGCACGCGAGTCATGGGTGCGGGCCGATGCCAGGCAGCGCAAGCTGATTGACGAAACGCTGGGGAATGTGCACGCACCGCAGGATCAGATCGAGGAAGTGACGAAGCTGTTTGTTTCTTTGGGGGGAGTGGAAGAGACTGCACGCCGCGCGACTGCACACGTGGAGCGAGGGCTAAAGCATCTTGAGCCGCTGCCACAGACACAGTATCGGGAGTGGCTGTCGGACTGGGCGCACTATATGATCGACCGGACTTTCTGACCGATGTGGCTGGGCGCGCTGGCGGGAACGGTTGTCTATTTGGACACGTCTGTCCTCGGACAGACATTGCTCGGGCAACCAATCATCGCATGTGTGGCTTATGGCGTGATGGTCGGTCGGCCGGAGATCGGATTGTTCTTCGGAGTTGTGTTCGAGCTTCTGTGGCTGGCGAATCTGCAAATCGGCGCGGCGAAATTCTCGGAAGGGAATCTGGGAGCGATCATCGCAACAGCCACCGCCGCACGGGTGGCGCCTTCGGAAGTCAGCGGCGATCCGTCATGGATGGTGATGCTGTTGTGCACGGGTTTGGGGCTGGTGCTTGCGCATGCCGGACGGGAACTTGCGCCGGCTGTGCGAAAGGTTATGAATCGAATTGCAGCTTCATTCATTGAAGCGTGCGCGCGCGATGACCAATCTGCGGCACGCGGCTGGACGTTGGCCGCACTGGGTGTGCACGTCGTAGCGGGAGCCTTGTTTACCTTGACGGGCTTGATTGCCGGACACTTTATGCTACGGCTCTACTTTGGCGAGTTCTACGCGCTCGGTCCAGGAGAGAACATCGTTGCGGCAACAGACGCGCTCTGCGCAGGACTTTGGCCGGGACTATTGGGTGCGGGAGCGGCGGCAGCGATGCTGCAGTTGACGACCCGCAAGGATTGGCCGTGGGTAATTGGTCTGGGAGCCGTTGGCGGAGTGCTCTTGGGATGAACAGTGTTCCGAAACAGAGCATCCTGCTGCGCTCGCTTGCGCTGCAACTCTTCCTGAACTATCGCACGATGCAGGGGCCGGGCTATCTGCTCGCCTTGCGTCCGTTGCTAAAACAATCCCCTTTGTCTGAACCGAAGATTCGCGCGGCCGGCAGCTACATCAACGGTCATCCGGTGTTTTCCAGTGCAGGGCTGGGGGCAATCGCCGGGCGATTGACGTCTGATGATGCTCTTGACTTGAGTGATTTTGCGGCATGGAAGCGGGAGATTTCAACGCCGATGGGAGCCATCGGGGACGGGTTGATTTGGGAGCGGTTCAAACCCGGGCTGCTGGCGGTGGCAGCGGGTTTCCTGCTGGTAGCGGGCCCGTATGCGCAAGACGTATGGCCGTGGATCACGCTGGTCATCCTGGCTGTATACAACAGCACACTTTGGATGTTCCGCGAGTGGGCGTTCGCACGAGGATTTGAACTGCGGGAGCGCTTGACAGAGCTTGCCGCGCATCCCGGACTGATCAAGCTCAAAAAGGGATTGCGGATCTTCGGGATTCTTGCTGCGGCTTTCGCGCTGGCGGGTTCGCTTGGGGTGTTTGTGAACGGCGGCGCACTCGGTGCGTCTCAATTCGGTGCGGGCTTTCTCATCATGCTGGCCGGAGCGAGGCTGCGTGTGAGCACCTTGACGGCGGCATTTTTCACGGTTTTATCCACATTCGGTTTGTATTACCTGAATCAACTATGACCAGACACCAGTCGTGATCCAGAAGGAAGTAACCCTCCTCAATCGTTTGGGGCTGCACATCCGCCCCGCCGCACAACTGACGAAGATTGCGGCCAAGTATAACGCCGACGTGTATCTTTTAAAGGACGGGATGCGCGTCAACGGCAAGAGTATCATGGGAGTGATGATGCTCGCAGCGGCGCGCGGCAGCTCGCTGACGATCGAGTGTATCGGCGATGACGAGCAGTCGTTAATGGACGATTTGGTCCAGCTGTTTGAGAACAAGTTTTACGAGGAGTAAGAGTCGTGGGCAGCGAGAGCAAGAAGGAGCAGATATTGCGCGGTATTCCGGCGTCGCACGGGATAGCGATCGGCCGCGTGCATCTGATCAATTACGAAGAGCCGGAAGTTCTTCCGCGCAAGCTCGCGCCCGCGGAAGTGCCGAAAGAGCTGGCCCGGCTCAACGACGCGATCGAAGCGACACAAGCCGCGATAGAGCGCTCGCGCGATCGGGCGCTGGACCTGGCCGGAATTGCGGTGGGCAAGATCTTCGACGCGCACTTGCTGATTCTGGGGGACACGATATTTCAGGATCAGGTTCGCGGGAGAATCGCGCGCGAGCAGTTCGACGCCGAATACATTATCTATGACGCGTTTGCACAGATGATTGAGTTGATCAGCCGCTCGGCGGGCGAGGTTTTTCGTGAGCGTGCGGCGGATTTGCGCGATGTGCGGAGCAGGCTGCTCAGGCATTTGCGCGGTGAAGGGGATGTGATTCCCGATCATCCGACTCATGAGGTAATTCTGGTCGCGGAGGACCTCTCCCCCACTCAAGCTTTGAACCTCGACCGGACGCTGGTTCACGGGATCGCCACAGATATTGGCGGGCTGACGTCGCACACGGCAATCCTCGCCCGCAGTCTGGACATTCCCACGGTAGTCGGCATCGGAGATGCGACAGCCAAAGCGAGCAGCGGCGACGCGATCATTATCAACGGCAACAGCGGCAAAGTTATTTTACATCCGACCGCCGAATCGCTGTCAGAGTATCAGTCGAAGCGTGAGCGGTTTCGCGGCTTTCAACGGATTCTGGAAGGATTGCGCGGTCAGCCGGCTGTGACGACCGACGGACACGAGATCAAGCTGTGGGGCAATATTGAATTGCCGCGCGAAGCGGACTTGGTGCTTTCTCACGGTGGCACAGGCGTCGGGTTGTTCCGCAGTGAATTCCTATTCTTGACGCGAGAGACAACGCCGACGGAAGATGAGCAGTTCGGCGTCTATGATAAGGCCGCAGAAATCATGGCGCCGCATCCGGTTGTCATTCGCACGTTCGATCTCGGCGGAGACAAGTATCATGCGGGCATCAATCTGCGGGATGAGAGGAATCCATTTCTCGGATACCGCGCGATCCGTGTCTCCTTGTCACGGCGAGACTTGTTTCGGGCGCAATTACGTGCCATTTTGCGGGCTTCCGCGCGCGAGAACGTGAGAGTGATGTTCCCGTTTGTTTCCGGGTTGGAGGAATTGCGGGAAGCGATAACCGTGCTCGACGAAGCGAAGCTGGAGCTACAGCAACGGAAACTTGCCTTTGACCCCAACATTCCGGTAGGCATCATGGTAGAGATTCCGTCTGCGGCGGTGTTTGCGGATCGGCTGGCGGAGGAGTGTGACTTTCTGTCCATTGGAACGAACGATTTGATTCAGTACACAGTGGCAACAGACCGCGCGAATGAGCAGGTGGCCGCATATTACAGGAGCTATCATCCGGCGGTGTTGCGGCTGATCGAAATGACGGTCGATGCCGGCAGAAAGCGACACGTCGATGTAGGAATATGCGGAGAAATGGGCGGAACTCCAACGGCGATACCGTTGTTGATCGGGTTGGGGTTGCGCGAACTTTCGATGACGTCTTCCATGATACCCGAGATCAAGAAGATTATCCGCACACTGTCGTACGAGGAGTGCAGACGGATGACGCGCAAGGCGATGAAGATGGCGACGTCACAGGAGATTCAACAATACATGCAGCGCGAATTGAAGAAGCGATTCGCGGATTTGCCGATTTGGTTCTAACAACATGACCATTACAACAAAAGCAATCAATCTTACGGAGACTCGGCTCAAGCAGCTGGATCCGGGCGACATGCTGGGCAAGACGCTGGAACTCGCGGGACAGCTTGAGCGCGGTCACGAGATCGCGGACGAGTTTCTGCTGCATCATCAGATGCTTGACGAACCCAAGCTGGACTGGTTTGGGTTGGGCGGGAGCGCGGTGTCGGGGGACTTGCTGCAGGCCTTCGGTCTCGAGCCGCCGGCGATGTACGGACGGATTTTTGTGCGGCGACATTCACGCGTGTCGGACTTGCCCAGACTGGTGTGCAGTTATTCAGGCAATACGATTGAAGCGATTCAAGCTCTCACCGAAGTGGATCCGAGACAGGTGTGGCTGGCTGTGTCCAGCGGAGGACGGCTCGAGCAAAAAGCGACGTCCGCCGGAATTCCCTACCTCAATCTGCCGGGCGGCTACCCCCCGCGAGCGGCGGTGGGATTTTCGCTGGGTGCACTCCATCGCCTGTTTCAGAGGTCCTATGGCTTTCACAATCCCGACATAGATTCTTGGCCGCTGGCGAAGCTGCAGGCGGATGCCGCGCGCTACGCGACGTTGACGCGCGAGGAGAATCCGGCCCTCGACCTTGCGGTAAAGTTGGTGGATCGCACGCCGGTTATTTACACATGCGATGGTCTGCTCGGACCGGCACTGGCATTTCGACTTCGCGCACAGCTCGCGGAAAACAGCAAGGTCTGGTCGCATAGTGCGGATTTGCCGGAACTTGCGCACAACGAGGTGGAGGCCTTTGGCCACCTTGCGCAGGTGTTGCCTCCTCCACTCGTGATGTTTCTCGGCAGCTGGGGTATGACAGGAACATTTGCCGACCCGCGCGGCCCGATGGAAGAGATGCTCGCACAAATGGGTGTGGCATCAGTCAGGCTTGACCCTCAGGTGATGTTCCCGGACAGTAGGGGCAGGCTGTCACAAGGAATTCGACTGATGCTCCTTCTGGATGCGGCAACGGTGTACTTAGCGATCCTCAAAGCAGAGGACCCGATGGAAATCCCGAGAATTACGGGGCTTAAAGAGCTGCTGACAGGGTCTTGATATTTACGGTCGAAATCTGTAGATTACAAGACTTTAAGAAAACGTAAGTCCTCAGTGAAAGCAATCATTCCGGTCGCAGGGATAGGTTCGCGTTTGCGACCGCACACCTTCACCCGGCCCAAAGTCCTCCTCAACGTGGCCGGGAAACCCATTCTCGGCCATATACTCGATCATCTCATCGCATCCGGCATAGACCAAGTAACATTGGTTGTTGGTGCGATGGGCGATTTGATTGAGAGCTACGTGCGTAAGCACTACGCGATTCCCGCGGACTTCGTGGTTCAGCAGGAAGCTCGGGGACTTGCTCATGCCGTGCATTTGGGATTGACATCCGAGGATCAGGAAGTTCTGGTCATACTTGGCGACACGATATTTGAATTCGACCTCAAACGTGTGTTGAGCGAATCGGCTGACAACGCAATCGGGGTGAAGACGGTCGAAGATCCGCGCCGGTTCGGAGTCGTTGAGACGCGCGACCACATCGTCACGCGTCTTGTTGAGAAACCTGAGAACCCGCGCTCAAATCTGGTTATTGTGGGAATTTATCTTATCCGGCAGGCGCAGGCCCTGAAAGAATCCATTGAGATACTGTTCGAGCGCAACTTGACGACCCGCGGGGAGTTCCAGCTAACCGATGCCCTACAGCTGATGATCGAGAGTGGAACTCAGATTACAACCTTTCCGGTGGATAACTGGTTCGACTGCGGGAAACCCGAGACTCTTCTTGAAACGAACCGTCATTTGCTTGCGAAGTTAAACGGCGATTTGCCGCAGCGCAAGGGCGCGGTGTTTATCCCGCCGGTGTTTGTACATCCCGAGGCCATCATTGAGCAGGCAATCGTTGGTCCATTTGCAACGATCGGCCAAGGGGCGGAAGTACGCAACGCGATGGTGCGGGATGCCATTTTAGGTGAGGGCGCGCGAGTCGAGGAGGCCTTAGTGGCCGGGTCCTTGGTCGGCAATAACGCGGTGGTGAAGGGAATGTTTCACCGTTACAATTTGGGCGATTCCAGCGCCATCATAGAAGGTATAGGCGACGAGCTATAGCATTTCACTTTTCACGACGGAGCAGCAGCAACCATCCATGAGCACATTTGTCTTTTCCAGCGAGTCGGTCAGTGAAGGACATCCTGATAAGATTGCGGATCAGATTTCGGACGCGGTTCTCGACGCGATGCTGAAGGACGATTCGATGGCACGTGTCGCGTGCGAGACTTTTGTCACGACGGGTATGGCTCTGGTCGGCGGCGAGATTACGACTCATACCTACGTGGACATTCCGGCACTTGTACGCGGTGTCATCAAGGATATTGGCTACACAAACGCCGCGTATGGTTTTGACTATGAGACGTGCGCAGTGATCACGACGATCGACAAGCAGAGTCCCGACATTGCACAGGCGGTGGACGCCGACGGTGCGGGAGATCAAGGCATGATGTTCGGCTACGCGTCCAAGGAGACACCGGAGATGATGCCTCTTCCGATCGTCTTGTCGCACAAGCTGGTGCATGAACTTGCGAACATGCGCCGCGCCGGGAAGCTGGGCTACCTGCGCCCCGATGCGAAGTCGCAGGTTTCGGTGAAATACGTGGACGGAAAGCCGACGGAAATTGTGGCGGTCGTCATTTCGACACAGCACGATCCAAGCGCAGAGCGCAAGCAAATCGAGGCGGACTTAAAGCGCGATCTGCTCCCGGCAGTGTTGTCCGGCTACAAGATGAGCAGTGACTGCAAAATCTACATTAACCCATCGGGCAAGTTCGTGGTCGGAGGCCCGCAAGGTGACGCGGGACTTACCGGTCGCAAGATTATCGTCGACACTTATGGCGGTTGGGTGCCTCATGGCGGCGGCGCTTTTTCCGGCAAAGATCCGACAAAAGTTGACCGCAGCGGCGCGTATGCGGCGCGTTGGATTGCCAAGAATGTTGTGGCTGCCGGCTTGGCCGAGCGATGCACCATTCAGCTTGCCTATGCGATCGGAGTGGCCGAACCGGTGTCCATCATGGTAGACACGAAGGGCACAGGAATTCTTCCGGATGAAGAGATTGAGAAGAAAGTGCGGAAGGCGTTTGACCTCACGGTCCGTGGAATTATCACAGCTCTCGACCTCCGCCGTCCGATCTATCGCAAGACGGCGGCCTATGGACACTTCGGCCGCAGCGAAGAGACGTTTACATGGGAAAAGACAGACAGAATAAGTTCATTAGCATAAGAAACGGGGTTTCATGGCTACGACAACGACGAAGGTGAAGAAGGGACAATCCGTGACGGCAGCCGCGAGCTACCATGTGGCTGACGAGAGCTTGGCACCCAAGGGGAAGAATCGAATTCTCTGGGCGGATCGTGATATGCCCGTGCTGGCCGAGATTCGTGAGCGCTTTGAAAAGGAAAAGCCGCTGAAGAATATGCGCATGTCGGCCTGCCTGCATGTGACTGCTGAAACAGCGAATCTCGCACGCACTCTGAAGGCCGGAGGCGCCGAACTTGTGCTGGTGGCTTCGAATCCGCTTTCAACCCAAGACGACGTTGCGGCGTCGCTCGTCAAGGATTTCGGCGTGCGCGTTTACGCGATCAAGGGTGAAGACAACAAGACCTACTATCAGCACCTCGATGCGGCAATGCGCCACAATCCGGTCATTACGATGGACGACGGCGCAGATCTTGTTCACGGGCTGCACACGACCCATGTCGAATACGGCGATCAGATCGTCGCCTCACTCGAGGAAACGACAACCGGCGTGATCCGGCTCATGGCGATGGCCAAGCAGGGCAAGCTGCGGTTCCCCGTGATTGCCGTGAACAATGCAGACACCAAGCACCTTTTCGATAATCGTTACGGCACGGGCCAATCCACACTCGACGGAATCGTGCGTGCAACGGATATGCTGATTGCGGGTCGCACTTTGGTCGTTGCGGGTTACGGCTGGTGCGGCAAGGGTTTCGCCATGCGCGCCAAGGGACACGGAGCCGAAGTAGTCGTAACGGAGATTAATCCGATTCGCGCGCTTGAGGCGCGAATGGATGGTTTTCGCGTGATGCCGATGGCGCAGGCGGCTCAAATCGGCGATGTCTTCTGCACTGTGACAGGCAATATGCACGTAATTCGCCCTGAGCACTTCGAAAAGATGAAGAACGGCGCCTACGTCTGCAACAGCGGTCACTTTGATATTGAGCTGGACCTCAAAGGTCTCGCCGAAATATCCAAGCGCGTCGAAAAGAATGTCGTCCCGTATGTGGATCGTTATACATTGCCGAGCGGCAATCAAATCAACGTGATCGCTGAAGGGCGGCTGGTCAACCTCGGCGCAGCACACGGGCACCCGGCTTCGGTCATGGACATGAGCTTCGCCACGCAGGCGCTGGCCACAGAGTATGCGATCAAGAATGCCAAAAAGCTTGACGTGTCCGTGCACGACGTACCGAAGTCCATCGAAGACTATATTGCCAATTTGAAACTCAAGACGATGGGGATCAAGATTGACAAGCTGACTCCGGATCAGAAGAAATACCTCTCCAATTGGGAGATGGGTACCTGATGCGCTGTCCAACGGCGACAGTATGCAAAAGACGGAGGCAGCTCCGTCTTTTGTGTTTGTGCTTGATGACAATCGTGGCGGGATGTGAAATTCCGCAACCGCCGGGCGATATGTGGTGGGACGTGGATCTGAATGTTCCTTTCGGAGTCCGGACGTACGGGATGTGGGAGCTTGCCGATCCGGACAGTGTGATACGCGCGAACGGTTCGGGCATCGGCATGAGCGACGACAGTACGATGTATTTCAGTGCATGGGCAAGTCTGCTCGCGGAAATCGGCGATAGCTTATACGCATCTCCGGTAGAACGCACCATCGATCGTTATCTAACTGCGATCGAAGCACCGCTCGACTACGACACACTGCTCGGCTACTCACTGGGATCCCTGAATCCCGGTCTCGCGGCATTGCACGGCACAGTTCAGGACATACCGCCTCATGCGCTGGAACACACCATCGCGCTGCCGCTTCCGGCAGGGTATGACAGTCTTGAAGTGGACACGGCGACCATATCCATTGTTATCATTAATCGTCTTGCCTACGAGGTGACGGGGCTTCAGTTGCGCGCAGGCAGCAAAGTCATTGCAGACGTGAGCGCACTAAACCCCGATCAGCAGTTTGTGGATCGCGTATCACTTGCGGAGGCCATATTGGTTTCCGACTTCACTTTTGCCCTCTCTGCCACAGGTCAGGGCGGCACGGGCATTTCCGTTGATTCGGCGTCGCGCATTTCCGTTTCCGTCAGAGTGGACACAGTAACCGCCTCAAGATTCTACGGATTTGTTCCTGTGCAAACGGTTGTCCGCGACAGCGCAGTATCCATCGAGCAGCGTCATCGCATCAATCTTGCAATCATCGAATCAGGAAACATGATCGTGACGCTGGCAAATCAGTCCCAATTCGCTGACACTGTAACCCTGCGCATTCCGAATCTTGTGAGCAGGCTGAACGACACACTTGCAGTCAAACGCTTTCTTATGCCGGGGGATTCTGATGTCGCGGTCATCCCGTTGGCACACTACCGGTTGCGACCGAGTCAGGACGAAGATCAAAAGATAACCGGACAAATCATCTCGCATACTCCGGCGACAGCCGATCGACGTGCTTTTGTTTCCGGCAACGAACACGTTTATGCGAGAGTAGAGTTTGAGCGGCTGCCAATTGAGTATTTCGCGGGAACGTTGAATAATCTTGAATTGCCAATAGAAGACACACAAGTCGAAATCGACCGTCCTCCGCAAGGTTGGGAGAAAGCGCGTCCGCTTGATGTTGCAGCATTGTTGCACGTGGAACAAGGCATCGGAGGACTCTTGGACGCAGAGATTACTGCACATACGAGTTTCGGCGGCGAGACTGTAGGCGACACCGTCGTTAGCATCTCCAATCTATCTCTTGTCAACGATTCACTCGCGACAATTAACGGCTTGGCGACCTTACTTGCTGATTATCCCGATTTGCTGACGGTTTCCGGAACATCCGTGCTGCATGGCGAAATCGCGGTCTATAACAACGCACGTGTCAGGGTCGGGCTTGAATTGCGAGCGGCGTTGGCTGTGGAATTGACCGGGGACATTGAGCCTGAGGGCGAGATTGAACGAGTGTCGCCACGGGACTTAGAGGACATTCAGAGCGGCACGGCAACGATTCGGATTTGGAATCATCTCCCGACAGACGGAAGGTGCTTCCTTGTGGCCGGATTTGACAGCGCGAGACTGCAAAAGGAATCAGGAACCGATGCCGATACGCTTTTTGACGTTCTGATTCCTGCTCCGACCGTAGTGAATGGAATGACAGTAGACGCAAGTCAACTTTCGTTTGACGTCACGCTTGACGAGCGATGGTTGAACTTCTTCAAGTCCGAGCACTTCTTCGTTCGCACGCAAATCGCCATCAGTGCGGCACACAACGACACATTGGTTCTGACAGGGCGAGACTTTGTCGCGGTTCAACCGTTCGCCAGAATTGTATACACGGTCAGACCCGGAGAAATCGAGTGAAAGAGTTCCTCGTAATTCTGTTGTGCGCTACGGCACTCTACGCGCAGGCGCCATCTGGCCGTCAATTGGGATTGGCCGGTGCAATGGACATACTGGAACACTCTTCGGATGTTTTGCACGGCAACGCGGCTGTCCTTGCGCGACCCAATTCCATGACATGGCGAATAGATTTGCCGCGTTTCACGGCGAGTGCGCATAACAATTCTTTCAGCGTCAATCGGTGGAATGATCAGATTGGCCGAGATCGCTACCTGTCGGCGACCGACAAACGCGAAATCCTGGGCAGTATTCCCTCAGACGGCCTCAAAGTCTCGGCGATCGCCTCGGCGCCCATTTTGGGCGGCGTGTACAAGAAGATGGCGTTCCAGATTTCCGAAGAATACGCGCTGAACGTGAACGCGGACCGCGAACTCTTCGAGCTTGCGTTGTTCGGGAATCAGCTTAATCGCGGCTACAAACTCGAAGACCTGGGAGGCGAACAGTATGCGCTTCTGGATGCCGGAGTCGCCATTGCCTACGAATTTCAGCAAGACAAAATCAAGGGGTTGTATGGCGGGATCGGATTCCACTTCTATCTCGGTCAGCATCTCGACAAGGTAGTGGACGCCGTCGGAGAACTTCAAGCGACGGACTCCCTGCTCACCGGTTACGGAGCGGTGCAACGTGTCAACTCGAACCAAGGAGACGGCATCGGATTTGATCTGAGCATGTTGGCCGATATCAACGACAAGTGGTCGCTCGGCGTGGCACTCAAGCAGATCGGCGGTAGCATAACGTGGGTTGTTAACGAAGCGAAGCTTGATGCCTTCGAAGTGGATTCTGCAGGCGTGATTGTCGATTCACTGGATGATGATGGCTACGTCAAGCGTGCATTCCGAAGCAGCACGACTTCAATCGCAGGCGGCAGCATCGAATCAAAGATCCCTGCAACTCTCGAACTGTCCGGTCGATATCAATTGGCTCCCCGTGCTCTTCTGTTGTCAACGTTTCGTGCGCGTTTCGAAGAGTCCGCACAGGGCAAGGCTGGCGCGGAGATTGCGCTGGGAGGAGAGTATTCTGCGACCAAAGTGCTGCTGCTACGCGCCGGACTGGGAACGGGCGGTCCGTTGGGAACTCGGATTTCGGTGGGCGGAGGAGTGCGAACGAAGCACTACGACTTCGATCTTGGTTGTGCATGGCACGAAGGGCTGTTTTCAGCGACACGAGGACTTTCCTTCGGCATAGGACATTCGATTCACTGGTAAGCAAGAGTTTGACCAAGAATAAGAGGCCGCAGTGATGCGGCCTCTTTCATTTCTCATAAAGCATTGCTACTTCGGCGCGCGCCACACGAGGCCAAGGCCAAACACGCCAAACACGATGTTACCGATCCAGGCAGCCCAGAAAGGAGTGAGTTCGCCGCCGTAGCCAAGAATCTTGCCGACCTGCTGAAGACCGAAATAGATAAAGCAAACGAGCAGTGACAATCCGAAACCGAGCACAAGTCCGCCGCGGCGGCGAAACGCGGCAAAGGGCACTCCGAAGAGCACGATGATGAATGTCGCAAACGGCTGTGCAAACTTAAAGGCAAGGTCGACGGACCAACGCGCTCCCCGAATGCCGGCCGCTTGCAGACGGCCAATCAGACTTTGGATATCTCGATAGCTCATTTCGTCCGGCTCGATGTTCACACGTATCAGGTCATCGGGGGTAAACTGGAAGTCGGGCCGCACATACATGTCCGGATTACTGACGGCAATGCTGCGATCCCTGAATTCCGTTCTGCGCGCGCCGCGGAAGGTCCAAGCGTCATCGTGAAACATCATACTGTCGGCTTCCACCTGCCAGACGACTCTTCCCTCCTCGACGTGCTGAAGCTGAACGCGATAACCCGTTCTGAATTTCGGATCGTAGCTTTCCATCTTCAGAAATTCCGTCGGAGAGGTCTGCAGATAGATTCTGCCCTGTCGCGAGGAGACGGAACCTTTGCCTTTGCGAACTTCAACCCTGTACAGCTCCTTGCGTTCGAAGTTGTAGCGCGGTACGACGTTCTCTCCAAGGTACCAGACACCACCGGCGAGCGGCGCGGCGAAGCAGAGCAGAAGGACAAGAATTCGCCAATGACTTACGCCTGAGCTCTGCATGGCGGTCAGTTCGTTGCGATAGACAAAGCCTCCAATGGAAAAGAGCGTAGCAAGCAGCACACCGACCGGAATCGTCAGATAGATGATGTAGGGCACATAGAGAAAGTAGTATCTTGCGACAAGGTCGAATCCGACTTCGGCATCGACAAACTTGTCCAGATGCTCGACGAGGTCAATCGTGATGAAAATCAGGAGTGCCGCGCCCATCGCAAAGAAAAAACTCCGCGCGAAGGCGGAGAGAATGTATCTATCCAGCAAAGTCACGCGGGAAGATGCACTTTCAAGAGGAGGTTTAACCTGCGAATAACGGTCTCTCTGCCGAGAAATTCCATCATTTCAAAGAGTCCGGGGCTGACCGTCCTGCCTGTCAATCCTAGACGAATCGGATGAATGAGCTGCCCCGCTTTCACACCCCACTCCTCGCAGCGCCCGCGAAGTTTTGCCTCCAGATCGGCGGCCACGAACGGAATCGTTTCAAGGTCTGCAACATAGATGCTTAAGTTCTTCAGAATTGCCGGATCGCTCAGGTGCTTTTCCACACCTTTCGCGTCATACTCGCCGGGATCCTTAAACAGATAGGTCTGTTCTTCGAAGAGGTCGCGCGGCATGCGAATTCGAGGTCTGACAAGTGGCAGCGCGGCCCGCAACGATGCGAGAGAGACACTCGCGTTTCCGGAATGCTCGAACAGATAGTTCACCGCAGAATCATCGTCCAATGCACGAAAATGCTCACCGTTCATCCACTCGAGTTTCGCTTCGTCGAAGACCGCGCTTCTTGCCTGAATTCCTTCAAGAGAAAACACACCAATCAGCTCTTCACGCGAGAAGATCTCACGGTCGCCTTTACCGGGAGACCATCCCAACAAGGTCAGGAAGTTGAACAGTGCCTGTGGGAGAAATCCCTTCTGCTGGAACTCGCCGACTGAAGCGGCACCCGTTCGCTTGGATAGTCGTTTCTTATCCGGACCAAGGATGAGCGGCACGTGGCCGAATTGCGGGACGTCCCATCCCATTGCCCGATAGATCGCAATCTGCTTGGGTGTATTGGAGATGTGATCATCCCCTCTCAATACATGACTGATGCGCATGTCATGGTCGTCGCAGACTACCGACAGATGATACGTGGGGGATCCGTCTGAGCGCAGCAAGACGAAGTCTTCAAGATCATCGCCCTTATAATCAACTCGTCCGTGAACCAGATCGTCCCACCCGATGCCATCCGGGGGCGCCGAAAAGCGAATGGCATAGGGATCACAACTCTTCAGTCTGCTTTCCGCATTGGCACGTACTGTCGCAAGATCCGCCTTGAATCTAAAAGACGCTTCACCCCTTGCCTGCGAATCCGCCCGCAGTTGCTCCAGCTCACTAATCGTTGTGAAATCATGGTAGGCTGCGCCGCGTCGGACAAGTTCGTGTGCAATCTCAACAAATCGTTCCTTGTGATCCGACTGGTAGACTATCTCTTCATCAGATTCCAGCCCTAACCACTTCAAGCCATCGAGAATCACTTGCGCCAGTTCACCGCGTGAGCGCTGCGGGTCGGTATCTTCGATTCTCACCAGAAACGTACCGCCGACTGCGCGCGCATACAGCCAATTGAAGATTGCAGTGCGCGCTCCGCCGACGTGAAGATAGCCGGTGGGGCTGGGAGCGAAGCGAACGCGTGTTTCAGTCATTTTCGGCATGATCACTCGTTGTGGAACCGGACTCGGGAATCTCTTCAACATGGTATTCAAGTCCGCCGAACATCCGCGCGGAGAGATTATAGACTATCGCGCACAAGCCGGCGATCAGAGAATGCAGTAGCGCACCGATCAGTCCCATGAAAATCATCAGGAAAATCGTTGAAACACTGCCCAGCGATTTGATTTGTGCAGCGTCTGCACCTCCGAGCAAGCTTAGACTCGATTCGCTCATTCCCTTGAGCAACGCCGCGCTGTAAAGCCCAAAGAGCAACCCGATGACGAGGCCGATGAAGAAACCGACTCGTACGGCACTGCGAGGCTCGATGCGTGTGACTTCGCGGCGACTCATTGATTAGGTTGTATGTAGGTTGCCGCTCGGAACATGACATCCGGCTGTGAAGACTCAGGACTGATTAAAAGGTTTTTATACGCTTTTGCGCCGTTGGGCCAATGGGCTTGCAGGTGATGCAAACCACGCTCAAAGATTGCATTTGCCGGTGTCAACAAACCGGTGCGCACGTCGTCAATCACGATCTCGGCACCGGGAGGTTCGGAGTTCATGCGAACATACCGCCATTGCCACTTGTAGGGCAAGCCGTCAGATCGCGGCAGTTCTCGGTCATCGTTTTGCGAAATAGGAGCGAGAAAAAATGTGATCCGCGTCGTGTCTCCGGCGTTCAACCGCAGCGAAAGTTCATGCGGCACCGGTCGGTAACCGTCCATCCGCAACGTAACGACAAAAGAATCCGCCGGCAAGCCTGACATATACGCGTTCGTGTGAACATACGTCGGACGATTGTTCAGAACGACTTCCGCTCCGACCGGCGACGATGTCACAATCAATACAGAAGCTTCGTTTCGCAGCCAGCTCATCAACCCGATCACCACAGCTGCCAGCATGAGCGCAGCCGAGAACCAGATACGTATCAGGGCACGCCGCTTCTCGCGTAGATCTGTGTGGTCAGGCGAACTCAGAACCAAGAAGAAATCCTCATTGATGTGCCTCTGTTCTTCTGTGAACAGGGGATCTTGCTACCCACTGGTGTATTCCACACCTCGTCACGAAATTGTGCTCTGCCTCTGCTGCGGACATAGCTGCTCGCGGTAAACATCCAAGATCTTCGGATCAGGGACTTGATCTCCAATTTCTCTGCTCACCAAATCATCGGAGCGCACAGCCCCATGCGAGGTCATCTTTTGCAGATGCAGCTTCCCTTTTCCAAATGCGGCGTTCCAGTTAGGGCCTGAAGCGTGGTAGCATCGCACTCCGCTGAGAATTCCCGCCCGCTTTCCACTTTCGCGCACCACGCGGTTGTAGAAACCGTCTTCCGGGAAATATGGCTTATGCGGCCGATATGAAAAACCTTTCGTCGAGAAGTAAAACTCTCGGGGAGTTGCCGTCGCCCACCCTCCAGTGGGACCAAACTCGATAGTCACTCCGTCGCAGGTCTCAGATTCATAATGGCTCGGCAGCGGTTTCGCACCATTCGTGAAGTCGTCCTGCACGACATCCAGAGCGATGTAGGCATAATTCGGGAACAGCTCAAAAGCTCGTTTGAGCTTCTCAAACCAATCCTGCGGCAGCAAAAAGACATCGTCGTCCATTTCGAAAATCAGCTCGCGGCGTGCTCGGATGGCAAGCTCGGCAAAACCGTTCGTACCGATGTTTCGCGGAGATCGGAACGGCCTCAACTGCAGCCGACTCATCCGCCACTTCTCAATTACTTGAGGGGTGTCGTCTGCCGAAGCGTTGTCCCAGAGCAGGACCTCGTGTTCATCAGGAATTGTATCTGCCAGCGCGCGCAGTGCAAGGTCAAGAAACCGCGCACGATTCCAAGTTACAAGCAACACGGACACACCGGGCAATGCGTCAGGCAGGGTCAGCTTGCGCGTCAACCTCCTAAGTTGGAAACCAATGCGTGGCAAGAGGGCGTGGGCAGACAACTGAGGGCTTTGGTTATGGCTTTGCGGGAAATTGGAGAAAGAATAGAATGTGTACGAATAATTGTCGCAGGCACACACTCAAAATATACGCACGATATTCAACTCTTTCAAGTCGCTACCTTCACTCAACCGAAGTCTTCCACTCTTGCTTTAGTGGGACAAGAATTTTCCGCTTCCCAGATGGGTCAGGGCTGATTTCCGGCACTGACGTCCAGGTTAGACGCAGTCCTCCTTTGACGCGATCGACAATTTGCTTCTCGATCGGTGCAAGATGTTGCATCGCACGTTCATGGCGAGGGACATAAAGCACCTCTACAAGATCCGGCTCGCGCTGCAAGAACTTGTATGCCAGAATGTGATCATGCGCGTGCTCCATCACAACAACCAAAAAGGCTGCGTCAAGGCGCTCGCCGTTCGGGGTGTAGATAACATCAATAATGCGGCCTTGAATCTCGCCAAGTCTCCATACTCCACCACCACACGGGCACCTCGTTTCCGGGTCAATCATTGCGGCCACATCGCCCATACGATAACGGACAAAGGGGAAAGCGCTGTTTCGAAAGGACGTCACAACAATCTCCCCTGCCTGTCCATAGGGCACTGGAGTATTACCGTCAAGCACTTCGACATAAAACCGAGCGAGATCCAAGCGATAGCTGGGACACTTCGTGCACTGAAAGCCGATATGCATCGCCTCGCTGCCGCCGTAGTCGCGATGGACTTTTGCTTGAAAGGCCTCTTCAATGACTTGCGCTCGTGCCGGACTTAGCCCCTCCCCAAACACGATAATCATCGGGACATGACATCGAAGATTGCGTTTAAGCATCTCCTCCGCGAGAAGAAGCAGCACGGTCGGATAGCTTTTCAAGTACTGAACACCAGCACGATTGATCGCTTCAACGATCATCGGTGTGTCGTCAGCCCTGTAGTTAATTGCGGAAAAGGACACCGGTAGTGTTCCCAGCATCTGCCGTATGCAACGACGAAGGCCGGTAATCTTTGGAGGAAGCACTTTTATCAGCGCTTCCGGCATCCCGGGCCTCCACCCAATATCCCGCATATTCAGCTCGGCTGAGATAAACTCCGCCATCCGGCTTTCTCTTGTCTCCGGGAAGCGAAACGGCTCGCCGGACGAACCGGAAGTACTGCTCCAACTGACGCTGTCGGGTTGCAGAGTTGAGTTGAACCAGCTGTTTGGATCCTGCTGGAGGTCTTTTTTGCATAGTGTTGGAAGAGTCTGCCAATTCTCTTCACGAATTGGCAGGCAAACCTCCCACTGTCTGAGAAGTTTCCGATAGGCCGGGCTGACTTCCGCCATATGATTGGCGTATTCTATCGCCCGTTTACGACTGTACGAAAGCTGCGTTTTCCAGTCCGCCGCTCGCATACGACGTTGGAAACTAAGCTCGCGACCAGATTCTCTGCGCACAAAAGTACGCGCTATGCTCATTAGAGCGGGGTAGATTACACGAAGTAGATACACAGTATGCTCTTAATAACTTGCGATCGCGCAGATTGGTCAAATGCATCAGGTCATGCGCAACCTTCGGGATAAGAACAGTAGATTCGAAGTAGCCGCTTAGAATGCGGGCAATAAGTAGTTTGCTAAAGAATAATTATCTACCGCATAAGATAACTCCGATCGAAGGAATTCGCAAGCATCGGAACGCCATCGGTTTCATCATGGCACCACTTTTTTCCCTGGCTTTCCACCCTTCCTATGAACAAGAAAGCCCGGCGCAAAGGCCAGGCTCGTCACTTAAAAGTCGCAACATTTTCCCGATGAAATCGCGTCGCAAATCTACAACAGTTTGCGTGCGACACTTGCGGAGAGGGGGGGATTCGAACCCCCGGTAAGGGTTTACCCCCTACAACGGTTTAGCAAACCGCCGCCTTCAGCCACTCGGCCACCTCTCCAGAAGAAGGCAAATTGGATTCTTAAGACTATATTATCATTAGTCTTGCGGAGGACGGGAGACTCGAACTCCCAAGGGCTTTCGCCCGGCGGTTTTCAAGACCGCTGCCTTACCAATTAGGTCTAGTCCTCCGGGCGGAGGCGTTCCGTCCCCGAAACAGCAAGTATATCCGATTTCCGGCAAAAAAGCAAGCGGTTCAGGTTTGGGAAATGTCCTTCAGTTTTCTTAACTTGCGGTCCGAACCATGACTCTCTTCCGCTACCTGACAAGGGAATTCATCCCACCCTTCTTCTTCAGCCTCGCGCTGATAATCTTTCTCTTCATCCTGAATCTCGTGTTCACGATGCTCGGGCGAATTGTCGGCAAGGGTCTGCCCATCTGGACCGTGCTTGAATTCTTTGGACTGAATCTCGCATGGATGATCGCGCTGGCCGTGCCGATGGCCGTACTGGTCGCGGTGCTTTCCGCTTACGGCAGGCTCTCTTCAGACAACGAAGTCACAGCGCTGCGCTCTTCAGGTGTCGGGCCGTTTCAGCTCATCGCTCCCGCCTTGGTGTTCGGACTTCTCATGTCCTTGGCGCTTGCCTACTTCAACAACTACCTCCTCCCAGACCTGAACTTCCGCTCTCGGCAGTTGCAAACAGATATTCGAAGACTAAAACCCGCGATGGTGCTTGAACCCGGCGTCTTCCTGTCCGATATTCCCGGTCATGTTCTATACGCTCAGCAGGTCAATGGCGAAACTTCTGAAGTCACGGATGTGATGGTCTATCAGGATGACGATCCGCGCTTCGGCGGAACGGTCATCGCGGCGAAGGGGAAGCTGAAGTATGAAGAGTGGTTCGAAGGATTCGAGTTTTCGCTGCGCGAAGGCGAGATTCTGCGCTCAGATCGGGTTCGAATCGGCGAACATCATCGTATCCAGTTTGAGCGGGCCATCTTCCGTATCCACGCACCGGACATGTCACTTCGCCGCACGACGACACAGTGGCGCGGTGACCGCGAGATGGACGTCAAAATGCTCTTGGCCAAGATTGACAGCTATCGTAAGATTGATGCGGACAAGAACTCAAAAAATATCTCGCGACTTTTGGTCGAGATTCACAAGAAATTCTCAATTCCTGCTGCCTGCCTGATTTTCGCAGCGCTGGGTGGATTGCTCGGGCAGTTGGTGCGGCGTTCAGGGATTGGCGTATCTGCAGGTTACAGCATCGCCTTCTTCTTGATCTACTGGGTCTTTCTGATTGCAGGTGAAGACTTGGCGGACCGCGGCAGTGTCAGCCCTGCGGTGGCCATGTGGCTGCCGAACGTACTGTTCGCCGGCGTTGCGATCCTCTTGTGGTTCAAACAACGAAAGTCGGGGCTGAAGGTTTTCGGGAGATAGCGTCCCTCACATTACAACTTCACTGGAGGACCGCATTGCGGTCTTTTTTGCATTCGGAACTTGCCATGACATGACGCTGACGAAATCCTGCTTTATCATCTGCTATATACAACCCTTTGCCAGAAGCGGACAGAAGAAGTCTCAAAACCGGCCTCTCATGCCTGTATTTCCCTCTTCGGAAGCAGAATCTTCCTCACGAAGAGCTTCTATAAAACAGCCCTTTTGCTGCAAATCATCATCATGAATTCTTGAAACTTCGACAAAAACCGTGATTTGTGCTATTCATCTTTGAGGTCATTGTCCCTGCACGTGCGCGTACTGTCTGGCGTAAGAATTGCGCTTGCTGGTCAATGCTGCTTCCTTATGAAAGGTAACGTCTCATCGCAGTCTGGCGACGGGAAACTAACAAGTAGGACCCGCAGCCGCACACTTGACCCGGGGGCAAGGATATATGACCGGAAAAATCGACAAGTCTATACTTGAGTCAATACGGAACGTCTGCGGAATCTCCGTCTTGACGATTGGAACGCTCGCCTGCATCGGTTGGATCGCCAATATCGATCTTGTGACGCGCATCTCGCACAAGTATATCCCCATGGCATTGGACACGTCCGTGGCGTTCATTCTCTGCGGCCTGCTCCTGCTGTCACTCGGTAACGCGCAGAGTTCGCGCCCATCGCGCATCCCTCTCGTCGCGGGCGTCTCGCTGATATCGATTTACGGCCTCTTAAAGGCTTTGGAGTTCTTTTTAAAGACGGACTTGACTTTTGCGAACGTGCTGTTTCCGGCTAAAGAGTATTTGGGAACCCACATCATCAATCGCATGTCGCCGCTGACCGGAGCGCTCTTCCTTTTCTCCGGCATCGGAATCATCGCAGCCTCATACCCGAACAAACGGACACTCCAATGGGTGGGCAGAATCGGCGCCTTCGTCGGTGGTTCGGGCCTGCTTTTATTCTATGCCTACCTGCTTGGCGAACCGTTTCTGTATCATTCAACCGTCATCCCGCTCTCAGCACTGACCGCCTTTGCCTTCTGTCTGCTCGGCATGGGACTCTTGGTGCATGCCGGTTCAGACTCAGTCCTGCGCCCGTTTCTTGAAGCCACGATAAAGAGTCGGGCGCTCCGTCTCTTCGTCCCGTTGATCATCTTCACCTGCTTCGTTCAGCAGTTGCTCTACCGCTGGTCAAGTGAAACAGAGCTGAGCCGTGCGCTGGTTTACTTTTTGGTCCCCCTGGCCGCAGCACTCATCGCCGCAATCGCGGGTACGAAGCTCGCGCAGTATCTGTCAGACCGTCTCACCGCTTCCTACCGACTGGTCGAGGAAAGCGAAGCCAAGTATCGCTCCGTCGTCGAATACTCACATGACATGTATTGGACGTTGGATCCCGCGGGAAACTTCGTCTACGCCAACAAGAAATGCTCCGATGTCACAGGATTCGAGCTCGCCGATCTGATAGGTCGCAGTTTCGTTCCCTTGCTCCACGAAGAAGACATCGTGCGTGTCATTGACATCTTCTCAAGCGCGCTGAACGGTGAACCTCAGGAATACGAAGTCAATATTCCTCGCGCGGATGGTTCTGAACTTTTCCTTGAGGTAACCTCCGTTCCAAACTACAATCTGGGAAAAGTCATCGGTGTCGCAAGCTTCGGGAAAGACATCACGGCACGCAAACTCGCGGAGCAGGAATCGCGCAAACGTGAGGAACTCCTGCGCGAGTCACAGTTCGTGGCACGACTGGGCAGCTACGACTTGGACATTTCGGCTGGGAAGTGGACAAGTTCAAGTGTGCTCGACGAGATCTTCGGGATCAACGACGCTTTCGACCGCTCACCGGAAAATTGGCTCTCGCTTGTGCATCCCGAGTGGCGCGAAACGATGGCGCATTACCTCTTGGAAGAGGTCATCGGCAAGGGCCAGCGTTTTAACAAAGAGTATAAGATAGTCAGATTCTCGGACGGGCGGGAATGCTGGGTGCACGGCCTGGGGGATCTGGAGTTCGACAATCAAGGCAATGCCGTGCGCATGATCGGAACCATTCAGGACATTACCGATCGTAAACTGCTGGAGGCAGAAAGAGAGAAGCTTACCACGCAGTTACGGCAGGTGCAGCGATTGGAAACCATCGGCACTCTCGCTGGCGGCGTAGCGCACGACTTCAATAACATTCTGACCCCTATTCTCGTCTACTCCGACTTGGTCGCGAACGATCTCGGAGACAGTCACCCGCTTCGTCAGGACATAGAACACGTCATCTCGGCGGCCCATCGCGCGAAAGACCTTGTCAAGCAAATCCTCACCTTCAGCCGGCAGACCGATCATGTTCGCGTTCCTATGGAGCTTTCACCCATTGTCAAAGAAGCCATGAAGCTTCTGAAAGCTTCGCTCCCGTCGACGATTTCCATGGAAGCGCACATTCAGCCTGACCCGGCCAAAGTGCTCGCAGACCCCTCGCAGATTCATCAGGTGCTGATGAACCTCGGCACCAACGCCGCCCACGCCATGCAGGAGCAAGGCGGCATCTTGAAAATCGTGCTTGAGACGGTGACGGTCACAGAGGAAACTGCGCGCGAAGTGCCGCGTCTAACGGCCGGTGAATTTGTCCGGCTCTCGGTCTCGGATACCGGTTGTGGTATGGATGAGATGACTCGCGAACGCATCTTCGAGCCGTTCTTCACCACAAAAGCGGTTGGCGAGGGCACAGGACTGGGTCTTTCGGTCGTGCATGGAATCATCGAGAGCCATAGTGGAGCGATCACTGTCTCCAGCGCGGTCGGCAAGGGCTCGAAGTTCGACGTTTATCTCCCACTGATTCATGCCAACGAGTTTGAACAGGATGACGATGAACAGGACGTGCTGGGCGGTCGGGAACGGATATTAATTGTTGACGATGAAGAAGATGTGGCCGTTGCCTTGAAGGATGTGCTGGCAAAGCGTTACGGGTATGCAGCGACAGTGATTACAAAGGGCAGGGAAGCTCTCGATTACTTGCGAGCGCATCCCGACGAAGTGGATCTCTTGATAGTGGATGAAACCATGCCCGAGATCACGGGAATGCTCCTCGCGCGCGAAGCACAAACGATTTGCCGCGGACTGCCGATCATTCTGATGACCGGTTACACTCAGAAGTTTGACGACACGACCTGCCGCCAATTCGGAATAGCGCGGTTGATGTTAAAGCCGCCCGACCCAAAGGAACTGGGAAGAACGGTTCGCTCCGTCTTGGATATGCTCCGCGAAGAATCTGCAAGAGCTTCATAGCCATTCTATCTGAATCGCCGTTGTGGGTGTCCACACTCGTCCTCGAACGAAGCAATGGATCCGCCACGGCTCGCTTCGCCTACACTTCGTCGTCATCCTGAAGCCGTTGCGGTTGAAGGATCCCCTGTTTACCCACCTCGACCCTCTAACCCCAATTTGCCCAAATGTTTACAACATTTTTACGAAAAACACTTGACTTTTCGTAAATATTGTATTATATTAGCACCAGCTAACCAACCAAAGCACCGAACCGGAGGAACCGGGCAGACTGGCCAACTGTGGCCCGCCCACGCTTCTGTGCTCTGATGACTCAGCAACCACCTCTCGTCTTGAACCAACTTAAGTAACTCCGATCGCGGGGCGAACACAAGCCAGCGCAATACAGACGAATCCACTTTCCTTCCTCCACAAAAGAAAACGGCGGCCCGTTGCCGAGCCGCCGCATAGAGCTTGTCATACCTCTTCCCCTACCCCACCGCAATCACCAGCCGCGAGAGATTGAATTTCGAAGCCTTCTCGAAGATAACCGTCGCGCTCTTGCGGTCGGGAGAAAGTTCAATTCGATAATCGTCATCTTCACGGTAATAACGCGGAAAAACCAGAATTCTCTCCACTTTGTCCAATCCGAGCGACGACGCATTGATCACAATTCGCGCGTCCTTTCGCAGATCCAGGGACCCCGTATGACGGACCGCTTCAATGTCACCCGTATTCCACTTCCCCAGTGCGGGTTTGCGAATTGCGCCGCTTCGTTCGAGATCGCGGAATGTTCCGATATGATACTTGAGTGAATTCAGTTCCTGCGAAAGACTGTCGTTCGTCGAAGCCATTGCCGTCACCTGCTGCATCATCGCGGCGCGTTCTTCTTCCAGCCCGCGAATCTGCTGCTGCAACTCGGCTTTCCTCGCCTCGAGATCGTCCACTTCCTGCTGCTTCTGATTGCGTTCCTGAATCAGCGTTCTGCGTTCAGAGTCGATCTTGCGCTTCGTGGCCCGGGCAAGTTCATTGGGAGTAATCTTCGCCTGACCTTGCGTCACAAATGTTCCGAAAATCCCTTCGCCGTAGTAGTTCCACACTTCGAATCCCGCCAGCAACTCGGGCACAAGTGCTTCCTTTTCGATCATCGCCAACGCGTCTTCTTCGTTCATCCCGATTTCCTCGGTCAGAAACTTCAGAGCGATCCCGAGATGCGTGTCGCCCTTCTGCACCACCACCGGAGGCCGCAGGCGCGACTTGACTTCGGCAAGCTCCTGAGTCAGCTTGGTCATCTCGCGTGACGCGTCAATCACGTCCTGCAGGAGGCCGCGATAGGAAAGGTCTTTCTCCTGCGCCACTCGATTGGCCAGCAGTTGTGCCTGTTCTTCCGTCAAACCCATCGTGGACATGCCCGTCGTGTCAATCTCATTTCCCGGGTGCGACTGGTTGTACCGGCTGACCAAACCGGAAATCTGCTGCTCACGCTCGGAAATCTGCGTATTCAGCTTTTCGACGCGGTTCACCAGTTCCTGAAAAGAGCGCACTTCGGCAGGTTCCATTCGTGTGACGAAGTGCACGACGAGAATGACCGCAACGAGCACGAGGACACCAATCGTTGCCCAGAGAGTGGCACCGCCGCGCTGATTGATTCTTAGCTTATCCATGAAACTGCTCTCCACCGACAGTTGAGTTGTGCCTAATCAAATAGGGAAGGTTTGCGGCCGCGCGGTGTTCGAAAACTGCCGTGCAGACTGCAGGGCGGAGGCAACTCCGCTTTTCTGGCAAAGTATTCAATACGGACGTCTGTACAGCCCGAACTGGCAAGCTCGCCGGTCTCGGTGCAGATTTCGGCAGTAATGACGTTTTTCGTCGTCTTGAAATCAGCGTCCGGATAATCCATCACTTTGTAAGCGGCGAGCATGAACTCCGCCCAAATCGGCAGCGCTGCCTTGCCGCCTTCTTGTCCGCGACCGAGCGACTTCGCGGGATCATCCAGCCCCACCCAGACTCCGGCCAATAAATGCGGAGTGAATCCGATAAACCAGGCATCCGTGTTGTCATTCGTCGTGCCGGTCTTCCCCGCCGTCGGA
Organism: bacterium; assembly: GCA_023382385.1. Classification (NCBI taxonomy): domain Bacteria; species bacterium. Next base: position 774,539 of record JAHDVH010000001.1, read on the forward strand.
ACACGGAAATTGTACTTGGAACGCAGCGACGCCGCGGTTCCATAATCGCTCACCGAGCGCATCAGACTTTGCACGAGAAAAGCGGTTTCCTCCGACAAGACGACTTTGCGCTCGGTGCGGAACTGATCAATTGTTTGCCCGAACTTGTCATCAAGTCCCGTCACACCTATCGGCTTGGACCACACACCGAGTGTGTAGAAACACTGATAGGCTGCGACAATGTCGATCGGAATCACACCGGAAGAACCCAGGGCCAGCGCGTCATACGGATCGAGCTTCGTTGTAATTCCCATTTGATGCGCAAGCTGTGCGACATCCTGCGGAGTCGTGTATTCACGAATCAGCCTCACGCTGACAACGTTCAGCGACTTTGCAAGTGCCTGTCTAAGGTCAACCATTCCGCCGTAGTCATTGGAGAAGTTGCGCGGAGCCCACAGATCGCCATTGTAGAGTGTAATGACGAGCTCCTCGTTGGACACCTTGGTCGAGATCGGCAGACCCTTGTCAATCGCGGAAGCGTAAACAAACGGCTTGAAACACGACCCGGGCTGGCGAATGGCCTGCGTGGCTCGGTTGAACTTGGTCACTTCGAAGTCGTGTCCGCCGATCATGGCCAGAATCTGCCCCGTATTCGGATCAAGCGCGACGAACGCAATCTCCACAGGCATTTCGGCGGCCGCGATGGAGTCCGCGAGTGCTTTGTCACCGGCGAGTTTCCGGATTGCCCCCGTGGTCGAGTCAGGATACATTTCCTTCAAGCGCAGTTTCAGACCAGACACCTGATAGATCGCGTTGACTTTCTCCTGCAGCTCCGGCAGCACTTTTGCGACTGCCGTTTCCGCGCAGTTCTGCAGCCGCGCATCAAGCGTCGTATAGACCGTCAGGCCGTCCTGATACGGGTCGAAGCCGTGGCGTCTGCCGAGCTGGTTCAGTTCCTGTCGGACGTTTTCCGTGAAATACGGGGCGATACCGATCTGCGTTTGATCCAGCGACGGACGCAGCGGCAGCGGAGTATCCACCAAACTGTCGCGTTCGGCCTTCGTAATGTACCCGACCGCCGCCATCCGGTCAAAGACCAGATTCCTGCGCACGATGTTGTTCTGCGGGTATTGCAGGGGGTTGTAGCGAGTCGGGGATTTGGGAATCGCCGCCAGCACAGCCGCCTCGTTGACATCAAGTTCCGAAACGTTCTTGGAGAAATATGTGGCCGCCGCAGCTCCGACTCCGTACGCACCTGCACCGAAATACGTTTGCGTCAGATACATTTCGAGGATTTCATCCTTCGAATAGTAGCGCTCGATTTCGATGGCCGTCATCAGTTCGCGCAGTTTACGGGTGATTCTCCGTTGCGGACTGAAATAGAGATTCTTGGCAAGCTGCTGCGTGATTGTGGAAGCACCGCGCGGCGTCAGGTCGAGCGTAACCGCACTTCTGGCCAGTGCCACAAACAGCGAGACGGGCCGCATTCCCCAATGCTCGTAGAACTTGTGATCTTCCGTAGCCAAGAAGGCTTGTATCACTGCAGGCGGCATATTCCGGAGCGGAGCGTAGCTGCGACGCTGCGTATAGAGTTCCTTGAGAAGCACACCATTGCGATCCAGAATCTTTGTGGCCAGAGCAGGATTGATGTTCTCCAGCTGTTCTACCGAGGGCAGTCCCTTTTTCAAGTAACTAAAAGTTGACCAAGCCACGATTGCGAGAGCCAAGCAGACTGACAGCACGATGGCCATGACTTTCCAAATCATGCTGGGCGGATTCAAGCTGAGGCTCCGTCGGTTGCATCGTCCCACTTCGAGAGCGAGAGACTGTTTCCGTCATGGCGCGCGAACGTAAAGTGATAAATCCAGTCGCCAAGATTGATATACGTGCCGCCTCGAAATTCGAGCTGTGCCGGCCGATGCGCGTGGCCGAGCACCACGCCCTGAAAGCCCTGCTCAATCACGGATTGGGCAAAACGCAAGTAATCTTCGTCTTCGGACGGGTTACCTTTCGTGGCGTTTCTGCTCTGCCGCGAAGTACCGCGCGCAAGCCACATGCCGAGATCGGGATGCAGCCAGAGGAAGAGTCTTTGAGCTAAGGGGTTACGCAAGATTTTCTTCAGGAATCGGTAGCCGTGATCACGACGGAGCAGCCCGTCACCGTGAAATACGAAGATGCGCTGATTGGCAATCTGCACGATGAGGGCATCGTCACACGTGACCAAGCCAATCTCGCGTTCGAGAAAACCGTGCAGCCGGAAGTCATGATTTCCCGGGAGCAGAAGGACGGGAATCCCCGCTTCGGTGGTTTCCTTGAGGGCGCGCAGAATTTCGAAATACTGTTTAGGTATGACGGTTTGCCATTCATACCAGAAGTCGAAGAGATCTCCGTTGATGATCAGGGCGCCATGTTCGGCCCGAACACGACTTAGCAGAAGCTTCAAACGGTGAAGCTGCTGTGAAGCGACCGGTTCAGGCTCGGCGCCGAGATGGGCATCCGAGACAAAGTAAACCGGCGGCTTAAGGTCAACGGTCCGAGCGGGCGGCAGGTGCATAGGACAGATAATATACGAACTCTTATAGGGCTGGGCAACTTCTTAGGCAAGAAAATTGCTTGAAATTACCTGTTTTGACTATGTTTCCGGCAATCAACGCCGAACCATTGGGGACTTGACTTTGGACTGGGCAAGCGGTTAATTAGTTCGTCATCCAAAGAACGTCCGCGAATGTATATCCCCAGTTTTGCAGTATTTTGGGCAACTTACAAGCGCACGCTGGTCGGGCTTGCCATAGTCTGTTTGATCGTCCTGATCGGCCTGTTCGCGGACTGGGATGCGGCTCTCATCGCAGCGGTGGCGGCGCTGGTCGGGATAGTGACGCAAGCCTTTGCAGGGATACTGGGGCTAATTGCACTCATCCCATGGATCGGGCCTCTCATCGCGAAAGCGCTGGCGATTCCGGTAGTTTGGCTGATTAATGGTGCGGGCTACTTTTTCTCGGCCTTTCTTGCCGGGCGAGGACACGGGAAGTCTGTGGTCAACTCGCGGATCCTGACGGTAGTCTTGATTGTCGGGGTAATCATCGGATTTATTTTAGGAAAAATAATAGGTTAAAGAGGTATCTGGGATTAACTCAGTGGTCCTCCCTTCGGCCCGCAGCTTGCGGAGCATGAAGTGATTGGACCCTTGGAGTGTCCCCGGAATACTTGACTCTGGAGCAAGGGATTGCTATAATAAACTGGTTAGAAACTGCCCTAATTCCTTGATGAAACGACTCACTGCAATCCTGGCACTGCTTGTTCTTCTTGCTCCTGCGGCTCGCGCGGAAGTGGAGCTTTTGTCGATGAGCGTGAATGCGCTGTTTGACCACGCCCGCCTCGAGTGGCAGACCGGTCAGGAGATCAATTTTCAGAGCTTCGTCATAGAGAGGTCGCCGAACGGGCAGTCTTTCCTGCCCGTTGGGGTGGTGCAAGCCCGGGGTTCGTTCTCTGAGTATTCATTTACGGATGAAAGCCCACTGGATGTGGATCGGGAGAGGACTTTCTTCTACCGGATCAAGCTGGTGAACCGCGACGGGACTTTCACGTATAGTGAAACATTGGAAGTGTCGCTGAATTTCTCGGCTGTTCAACAGACGTGGGGTTCGATCAAAGCGATGTTCCGGTAAGGCCGAATAATTTGAATCAGAAGCCCTGCCTCTTGGAGGCAGGGCTTTTTTGTGCTCGCTACACGAGAGAAGGTCTATTCGTCCGGTAGAACCCAGACCCGCAGGGGCCAGGCAATCAGAAGTGCGAAGAGAATTCCCACGAGATATCCCGCAGCCACATCCGACGGGTAGTGGTGTCCGAGATACACTCTGCTGTAACCGACTGCCAAGGCGGACGCGAACAGGACAGGACTAAACTGGGGATAGAAGTAGCTCCAGTAGACAGCCTGACCGGCCATATTGGCTGCATGGCTGGACGGGAAGCTGAACGACGGTTTGTAGGTCGTGAGAGCGAATTTGTCTGTGTAGATCCAGCGTTCATTGCCGTCGTCATAGTAGTGGGTCTGCGGAATCACATTGCAGGGCCTGATGCGCTGCACAGCGGGCTTGATGACGCTCGAGGAAATCTGATCGGTCAGGGCGACGACAAGGAAGCAGCAGAGCGCAATGATGCGGCCGCGCCGCGAGGTGCGAATGATGAAGAACAGCCAGAGCAATCCAAGAGGAATCAACCAGATTTTCTGGTCAGAGAAAATCGGCATGATCGCGTCAAAGAAGGAGCTGGTGAACGTCTTGTTCACCATATCGAAAACGCCGCGATCCCATTGTTCAAACCACGAGAGTTGGCCCGTCACAGTGACCTCCCATTTTCAACTTCACAGATCATCATTAGCCATCCTGAGCAATTTCAGCTTCCACGTCGAGAGGCAGGTAGATCCGAAAACAGCTCCCTGCGCCGGGAGTGGATTCCACTTCAATATCGCCGCCATGCGCGCGGACGATGTTCAGACAAATGGATAAACCAAGACCGGTGCCCTGCGCCGCATCTTTGGTCGTGTAGAACGGTTCAAAGACATGCTTGACGACTTCGGGCGGCATGCCGATCCCGTAGTCGAGAATTTCGATGCAGATCCACTTGGGATCATCAGCATCTACTGCACTGACTCGTATCTTGCGACGTTCAGGTGCAAGCTCACCATTTTGAGCAGCTTCGCGAATGGCGTCGCGAGCATTTATCAGCAAATTGACGAGGACCTGCTCAATCTGGTTCAGATCGCCCCTAAACTGGGTGAGACCGCCGGACACATCAGATTCGATCTCGATATCATCCTGCCGGATCTGTTCGCCTACAAGCACGAGTGCACCGTTCACAGCCTGTTCCGCAGTCAACGGCTTGAAGGTCGCGGCATCGATATGGGTGAAGCCGCGCAGGTGATTTATGGTATTGGCCATGCGCTCAACGGTGCCGCGAATCTTGTCCAGATTGTTTTCGAGTGCATCATCGGTCAGCTTGCCGTTTTTGCGCAGGAGTTTGATCAAGTCGGCGGTAATCGCAATCACATTGAGCGGCTGCTTCATCTCATGTGCGATTGAGCCGACCATTTCGCCCAGTGACGCGAGCCTTGCGGTGTGAATCAACTGCGCATTCTTGGTTTTCAGTTCACGTGAACGCTGTCGAACCATGTCTTCGAGATAAGAGTTGTAATGCTGCAGTGTCGACTCAAGCTGTTTCTGTTCGGTAATATCCATTCCGACAATCAGCCTTCCCCAGCGCCCCGGGCCTTCACGAAAGCGGCGCGCGCTCCACGTCAACAGGCGCATCGAACCGTCGGGACTATCGAAAGTTATGACACGTCCCGCGACCTCACTATTGCGGTGCGGGTCGAAGACCTCCGAGAGCGGAGAGGAGCCGTCTCTGATGACATTGGACAACCACAAATCGGCATCTTCGACGGGCATGCCGGTTAACTCGACGGCGAACTTGTTCCAGCGTTCCAGTTTGCCATCGGGATTCACGTAGGCGATGAGCACGTTGGCGGTATCGAGAACGCGCTCGTTGAATTCGATTTCTTCAGAGAGAAAGCGGGTACGTTCCGCGACTCTGGCTTCGATATCCTGCCTGAGAGAGTTCAAGTCTCTCTGAAGACGCTTCAAACCGGTAATCTCAGTTATCAGGATTAGAGCACCGGGGATACGGTTCCCCATCAATCTCTGAACGAGCAGCTTCCTGTCACGATGCTCGACGACGAGGCTAAGTTTCTCATTGGAGAAGAACAGCTCCTGAAGTTCCCCATGTCCGACGACCTCCCACAGATGATGATCCACGAGCCTTGCGGCATCGGTCGCCAGCAGCGCGGCGGCGTCCGGCGATACCTCGAGGACCTTGCCTGCCTCATCACAAAAGATGCTTGCGGAGGTCGGCCGCGCGAGCGCCTGTTGACCTGCGGCGGCGAGCTGGTCGAGCCGAGTACGATAGAAAGAACGTTCGACGACGCGCATCAGGGCCGGCGCATCCACCGGCTTGGTCAGGAAATCCGTGGCTCCGTGTCTGAGAGCGCGCAGAGCGAGACTGCGGTTTGCGATTGCTGTGACGAGGATAACATGAGTCTGGAGGTGAGCTAATCGCACGCGGGCCAACAACTCGATGCCATCCATCCCGGGCAGCTTGACGTCGGTGAGCAAGACCTGAATTGCGGGGTGCGCGGCAAGCAGATCGAGGGCCTGTTGGCCGTCACCGGCGAGAAATACGGAGTAGCCGTGCTCCTGCAACACTTCGGCAAGAGCCTCGCGCGCAAGAGCATCATCGTCAACAATCAGGACTTCCCGTTCAGCCATTACATCGAAGATAGTTCAGCCGAGCCGAAAAGTCAAGCTGACCCACCCTTTACAAGAACTTTTTCGCCAGTCCGTCGATGGACTCGAGCGAGAAGGGTTTCTCAAGGAATCCGTCGGCACGCGCCGTCTTGTCTGAGAAGAAGCGGCGGAAGTGCGCGAATCCCGTGATGAAGATTACGGGCAGGTCAGGATTCAGCCGTTTGACCGCACGCAGCAATTGGAATCCGTTCATCAGCGGCATGTGAATGTCCGTAATGATCAGATCCGGCGTATCAGCAAGCACGAGGTCAAGCGCCTTTTGACCATCGGGCGCACCCATCCCTTCATAACCCGAGAACTTCAGAAAGTTGATCAGCAGATCGCGAATCACTTCGTCGTCATCTACGACAAGAACTTTCTTTTTCAGTGTTTCCATTCGGCCCTCATCTATAGAGAATTAAATTGTCGCTTCATTGGTGAGTTGCGATTTTGTCAAGTCGAGCATCGTGACACCTTCGATGGAATAATTCTTCACGATGGGGTCAGAGATCAGTTTCAGTTTGTTCATGATGCCCTTGATCTTATGGACTTGCTGCTGGATCACTTCGAGTGCGGCGCGATCCTGCTGATCCACATTTGCGAGTTTCATTTCAAGGAACTGCGCATAGCCGAGGATGATTCCCAAGGGCGTATTGATGTGATCATTGGCTGTGACAGCCGTTTGGGTAATGGCCCGCAGGCGAGCGGATTTGATCTTTTCGTTTTCCAGGGCTTTGATCGGTGTAACGTCGCGCTCGATGACGGAGAATCCGAGCACTTTGCCGTGCGCGTCCCGGAGCAGCGTATAGGTCGCAGTCACAGGGAAAATTTCGCCGGACTTTCGCATTCTTTCGACTTCCGGATCCGTCATTGAGCCGCGCTGCTCGAGCAATCTAACCACATGCGGCGACTTGCGGGTGAAGCCCGGAGGATCCAGATACTCATCGATATTCATTCCGATGATTTCATCGGCGGTGAATCCGTAGACGCGTTCAGCGCCCTTGTTCCACAGGCGAACGCGGCCCTCCGTGTCACACGTGAAGATTGCTTCATGTGAATTAGTAATCACGAGATCCAGATAGTCGCCGATTTCCCGAAGTTTCTCGAATTGCTGCTCAAACTGTCCGTGCATGCTTCGGAAGTTGAACTTCAACCTTGCATCGCGAATCGCCGTCACGATTTGCGGTGGCTGGGCAGGCAGGACCAGAAAATCGTCAACTCCCTGCATCATCAATTCGAGCAAACCGTCCGACTCAGTTCGGCGGAGCAAAGCAATCAAAGCGGGCGGTTCTTCAAGCTCACTAAGCAGACTCACGGGAATTTCTGTTTTGCCGTTGCGCGGCAATTCAAACAAGACGACCTGCGGTTCGACTTCACTCCACGACTTCGCGATTTCCGGGAGGGACATTCCGCGCTGGGTCCGCCAGCCATCCTGTTCCGCCGAGGAGACAATCAGATGCGCGAGCGAATCGTCAGAGCAGGCGACTTGGACGATCCCTTTATGTGTCAGAAGTTGGCAGTCCGCAGGGCTGGCCAACAGCCTGTGCAGTGCGAGCTCAATGGTTCGAGCAACGAGCCGCGCGTCACCGGGCAATTTAAGAAAGGCAAATGCTCCGGCTTTCCGCGCAACGTGCTCAGCCAGCACATCGCGATATGACCCGGAGAACAGCACGACGGGGGTCAGCTCCGTCCCCGGCCTGAAAGGCAGTTTCAGTAATCTCGAGATTTGAAAGCCATCCAGGTCAGGCAAAGAGACATCACAGAGCAGAACGGCAGGACTACGCTCGCTAAGATACTTGATCGCCTCCGGTGCAGTCTTCGCACAAACAATTTGAATTGAGTCCACAGCCTCCAGTTGTCTGGAGAGGAGATCGCGAGCATCGTCGTCCGGTGTGACAATCAGCACGTGAGGCAACGCGCCCGTCGACTGGAGATTCGGGATGCGCAACGGGATTCTTTTCATGATTTTTGGGCCTCTACGTGGTCGGCCGGGAGTTTCCAGCAGACCGTAACGGCACTGCGAGTTTTCTCGAACCGAATCTCGTCTACGAGCGAAGTCGCCAACTGCAACCCGCTGAGCTTGCCCTTCGGCGCGGTGCTGCTGAGTTCACGAATTCTGGCGGCACCGTCGAAGCCGCAGCCGGAGTCCCAGACGAGTAACTCCACAGAATGTTTTCCGACGTGAAGGTGCGCTCCGTAGCGAGCATCGGGCTTGCCGCCCGCGCCATGCTTCTGAGCATTGTCCAGCAGCTCAGACGCAATGAGCGGCAGCTTGCGATAGGCTAAGTCCAAGTCCAAGTTTGCAGAGGCCGCCACGGCAATCAGTCGGGCCAAGTCCGCCGGGTCGAGCAGGTGGTCACCTGGGAATTCGAGAGAGAATTCGCTGGTCACCGCACCAGCCAGAGTCTCCTCGCGAAGAGCTGCTGAGAGGCGGACGCTTAGCTCGACTAACTCTGCCAGATCAGACAGCGAGTACGGTTTGCAGAGCACGTTCCACGCTCCGGACTTCAAGGAACGATTGAAGATCGCCGGATCGCCCATGCCAGTCGTCAGGCAGATAATTGCTTGCGGTCGCCGCTCATGCAGAGGCCCGATAAGTTCCAGACCGGTACGACCCGGCATCATCATGTCAACGAGAATAAGGTCAGGCTGACACTGCACACAGGTGTCTTCCGCGCGCAAGGCATTAGTCTCCGTCGTCACACGGCATCCAACAGCCTCAAGAGCGGCCGCAATGACGCTCGAGATGTCCGGGTCATCATCGATGATTAGGACGCGCGGAGCAGAAATAAAGTTCTTCAACAAGGTATCAAGTGTCGAGTTATCACAGCATGCTTCTATCCGCAAATTGTTTGGCAAGTATCATACCATAGAAAAGCCTCGGCTAACGGAAGCCGAGGCTGAGTCTGCACAGCATGAGAATTAGCAAAAAGATTCGCGGCTACTGAGAATGTGCGGTTTAGGTCGCAATTCTCTGAAACTGACGGCTACTTCCGAATTGAGCGATGAAAGCTGGTAATTGACTCGGCGGTCTCTTCTGCCGCCTGGGGGGTCAAGTAATACCCAGTGCTGATTTTGCCGCGGATCTCGGCGAGCCTTTCTGACGGCAGCGTCTCTCCGACAGAGTTGCCCAAATCGGCAGCCAGAAGGCTCTGCGTAACTAATTGTTCTGGCGATAGTTCAAAATGATCTCCAGAGGCATTAGTGGTCCGCTCCGGCCCCCGCTGGGTCCGATTCGGGGCATTTTCGGTGGTTTCTTTGGTCTGTACGGGCAGGCCGTATGGTCGTGTAGATTCTACGCGCATGTTGGCTCGCGAGTTTAAAGTGTTATAGCAGAGTGATTAGCAACCGTTGTGCCAAGCTGCACAGAACCGACGGGTGCGAAGTCGCCGGAGGGCAACCTGCCTTCCATCCGAAGCCGGTCAAAAAGCTCCGACCAGCCGGAACGAACTTGGGTCAGGGCCTCGGCGACCTGGTGGAGCTGCGAGATGTCCCGGCTGGCGTTGCCGATAGAGAGCTTAGTGGACAGGAAGCTGTACGTGTTGTCCAGTTGTCGCACGAAGTCTGATTCGTCCGCGAGATTCAGGCATTTGCGCAATTCGCCCAGGCACTCAAGGGCAGACTCGATGGCCTGTCCTTTTTCCGACCAGCGATTTGCATGCATGTGCTCTGCAGCTTCGCGAGTATAACGGATCGCGCCATCGCAGAGCAATAAGACGAGTTGTGGAGTGCTGCAGGCGGCATCCATAGACCGATATGTAGTGAAACTCGGAGCGACTTTCATATTATCCTAAAACTCCAGCGAGGTAGTTGCTTTGGTTTCGCATTTTAGATAGCAAGGCTTCAAGGGCAGAGTATTGACGTCGAAGTGATGATTCAATGGTCTCGAGTCGTTTTTCCCATGAGGCGATCTGGCGGTCAAGATTCTGATTCTGTTTTTCGAGATTGTCGATCGCATAGTAGACGGCACCTGACTCTTCGCTATTGATTCGCGAGGCTGCTGTTGCGACCACTTCGGTGATCCCTTTACCCAGTCGGAAAGTCGTATCGATCGTGCCCGCTCCCGAACCCGCAGGAGTGAAGCTGAGGACTATCCCCTCAGCTGAAGAGCCGTTTGCACCGCGGATCAGCAAGCCATCGATTGTTGCGGCTTGCCCATTGATGGTCGCGGAGAGGGGCATACCGTCAGCACCATAGTTCACGACCAGAGAATAGGTCCCGCCTCGACTATTCTCATTTGTCGTCACAAGCCCAATCCGGTTGCTGCCTGCCTCAAAAGACTGGCTAAACAGGTTCACGACCTCTTCGAATCTATCGTTCAAGGCCTCGGACAGCTTTCCCTCGTTAATCGTAAGCAGGTTGCGGGAGGATGACATGATACCGACGTCAGCAAGTCGGTTAAGCTGCTGCCCGGAAGGCAGTTGTCCGACTTGCTGGGCAACTACTGCAGACAACTCCCGTCGGATCGACGCAAGGAAACCGTCTCCCAGCAGAGGTGCAGCCGTTTCGTTCTCTTCATCAAACGCAGAGAAGGTCGATATGTCCTGCATCACCGCGTTATAGGCATCGACGAAGCCGCGAATCTTCGACTTCATCGCCTCTTTGTCATTATCAATCGAGATCGTCACCAGTTTGCCGACGCTCGCACTGAGCAGATTCAGGGTGACTCCTTCAAATAGATTCTCCAGGGTGTTGCTGGATTGAGTGATGTAAATTCCGTCGACACGCACATTTGAGTTTTGAGCCTGAGTGAGTGTCGGCGAGAAGACCTCGTTTGAAAAGGTCTCTCCGGAAGTCAAGGAGCCGGTTTGGAAAGTAAGCTCGAGGCCTTCGGCCACCGCAATGGGATTACCCAGATCGGCAGGCGCAACGTTAAACGATCCGCTGTTGCCAGCACTATCGGTCCAATCAATTTGAATAGTATCCACTCCGACCGTACCGCCGGAAGCGACCGTGAAGACGAAGGTTTTGTTCACGGAACCTGTATAAATACCGCCGGAAGAGATCACAGAGGTTCCACTCCACCCTGCCGCGGTTTCGACTTGGTCAATCGCGTTGTTAGCAAAATCCAGAGATGTGGGGTTGGTAGTGACTGAAACGCGATTATTCAGGCCGGGCTGATTGGATGTCAACACGAGCCGATACCTTCCGCTTCCGGAACCATCATCGAGAATTGAGGCGGTAATCAAATCGTTGTTGTCGCTCGAATTGTTGATGAGATTTCGGAGCTGCTCAAGGGTCGTTGCAGAAGAGAGATCGGTGTCAGCGATTGTAATGGATTGGTCGCCAACCTGAATGACGAAGTCTCCACCACTATCACCGACGCCGGTGCTGTTCTTGTCGTTAAAGCCTTGAGCGGCAATACTGTGAGCTTTGGCGAGGGCAAGCACTTCCACGGTGTGCGATCCGCGAGCCGCGCTTGACGATGCCTGCACTGTTACAACGGACGAATCGGAGGAGGAAGCCGATTTGACCACAAATTCGGATCGTCGATCAAGATTCTGCGCGGCGCCTTGCAACGCCGAGATCTTGCCCTGGATCTGAGCCCACAGATTGAGCTTTGTTTCGTTTTGACTCTTGCGCGATTCGTAGAGGTCGACTCTTCTCCTCTCGATCTGCATGAGTTGTTTGATCGTGGTATCCCAATCGATACCGGAGACCAACCCGGAAACCGACGTGGCTGGCTGTGACATTGCTCCTCCGTGATCGTTCTGGACTGAGGGCCTCTTTCAGAAGGCTCCCCCGTCCAGCCGTCCGCGCTTAAGCGCGGACGGCCTGAACACCAGAGGGAGAGTTCCTTCCGATTAGCCTACGAGCTGCGCGACAATGTTCGGGATTGAATTCGCCGTCGACAGCATCGAGACACCCGTCTGCATCAGAATTTGAGCGCGGGTGAAGTTCGACATTTCTTCGGCGAAGTCAGCGTCACGGATTTGCGATTCGGACGCCGTCGCGTTTTCGCGCGCGATCTTCAGGTTCAGAATGGTGTTCTGCAGACGTTCCACCATCGAGCCGATGAACGTGCGCTCTGTATCCTTAGAATTAATGGCGGCGATCAGGGTTTCGATTGCCGACTGTGCGGAAGCCGTGTCCGCAACGTTTAAACCGTCAATACCGAGGTCCGCTGCCGTCATACCGCCCAAATTGACGTAGTAGTAGTCGGTGCCGTTGTTATTGCTCTCACCGATGTGGAACTTGATGGAGTTTCCATCAGCAGTGTTGCTCACACCGTTGTATCCCAGCGCCTGCGTGGTGTCTGTGCTTGCAGTCGCCGCCGCACGCGTGCCGTCGAGCAAGTAGTAGCCATTGTAGTTTGCCGTGCGGGCGATACGGTCGGCTTCACTCTTCAGCTGCTGAAACTCCACGTTGGCGACCTGTCGATCGAGGGTCGTGAGAATTCCGTTGGCTGCCTGCACAGCGATAGCGCGCATGCGCACCAGCTTTTCGTCGATTACGGCCAGCGCGCCTTCCGCCGTTTGCAGCATGTTGACATTATAAGAGGCATTCTTCTCAGCTTCGACCATTCCGACAATCGAAGAGCGGAGACGCTCGCTAATGCCCAAGCCAGTGGGATCATCCCAAGCGTAGTTGATGCGCAGACCGCTGGACAGTCGCTGAACAGCTTTGTCCAAGTCGTTCTGTGCCATCCACACGGAGCGTTGCGCGCCGAGAGACAGCAGATTGTGGTTGATACGTGTACTCATGCGTTCCTCCTCCGAGGGAGCTATTCAGGAAAGTTACCGAATTATGCTCAGTTTGAAATTCCGCACACACTTTCGGCGCGGTTCATCAGAATTATCGGCGATGCAAACCTGAACTTAAATTGCCCCTGCACAAGGGGTTAGGGTCAGCAAATCTCGCTGACCCCGCACACGTCTGACCACATACCCAAAGAGCAAATCAGCCAAGTACGGTGAAAGACTTGACTTCTGGAGTCTTCAATAAGAATCCGCTCAAGCTTTTCTTGATGAAAAAGATTAGCAATGAACGGTTGTCCTAAAGCGCGATTTAACTCAGCTTGACCCTCCTCGCTAGCAAATAAAATTGCGAGGGAGGCGTTGAAGGCGCGCTTGGGACGACTGAGAATCGCTTCGGGCAAGAGACCCTGACCGGCTTTGCGAAGCAGTGCCTTCTCAAGTCCGTAGACCGGCTTCAGCAGCTCGGACGGCAGGTTTCTTGCAAATTGCACGACGTCAGGATCAGTGAACGGAACACGGCCTTCAAGCGATGCCGCCATCGTTGCTCCATCGAGCCTCAGGAGCAAATGCGGGAAGTGATCATATAGGAGAAGCGATTGAACTTGATCAGCACCGATGCTATGCTCGAGCATAGCAGAGAGGTACACCTGATCAGCTTCCTGCCAGGCGCTCACACTGACGGGGAGTCGCAGGGCGACCTGCAAGTCTTCTCGGCTGAACCAAGCCGTCGCAGATCGATAGGCATCTATTAGGGCTGCGCGCTCATTATTGACGCTCCTCAACTTTGCATGCAGGCGGTGGTAACCACCAAAGAGCTCATCCGCCCCTTCACCACAGAGAACGGCTTTAACACTTCGTGCGGCAACCCTCGCGAGCAAGTGAATCAAGACTTCGTTTGGAAGCGAAACCGGCAGCGCGCGTCTCTCTGTGAGGTCGCGCATTGCTGAGAAGAACTCCTGCGGGGTAGCTTCGACGCCCACGTGATTTGCGGAGATGTGTACTGCCATGCGATCGGCAAAATCAAGGTCTTCCGAGTCGCCTTGCAAAGCAATGGCAAAAGTTTGAAGTGGTTCAGTCTGGTGTTCAGCCAGCAACGCGGCAATCAACGAACTGTCCAAACCACCAGAGAGGAAGACACCAAGGGGAAAATCAGCCTGACGTTGTCGATAGACCGCTTCGCTCAGAAGATAGCGCAGCCTTGTCGCAGCTTCCGACTGGTCAACAGATGTCAACTTCTCTGAGTTCTCGTTTCGCCACGATACCGCAACTACACTCTGATCTGACAAAGTCACGGAGTGACCGGGAGGAACCGCATCAATTGCCTGCCAGACCGTCTTGTTGTGATGAATAACTTGAGAGGTGAGCAAGTAGTGGGTCACCCCGGTCGCCGATGCCGCATGGCTGGCAAACATGCTGCGAAGTGCTGCAGGCTCTGACGCAGCAGCAGCTCCGTGGTCGCCAACCGAGTAAAAAAGCGGTTTTATTCCAAAACTGTCCCGTACAAGCTGAAGAGAGCGATTATCTCGGGAAACCAGAGTCACCGCAAACATCCCGTCAAGCTTGTACCACACGTCATCGCCCCAGAGTTCGATAGCTTTGGCCAATACTTCAGTGTCACTTCGCGAGGAACTGTAAGAGCCTCTGACTTCGAGCAGGGATCGCAGGAAGCCATCATTATATAGTTCCCCGACAAATGCCAGTTTTCGTCCGTCTCGAAGTTCGCGGGGCTGGCTACCACCAGTCGCATCGCGCAAAATCAAACGACAATGACCGATTCCACCATTCTCAATAAGCGCAAAGCTCTGCGTGTCCGGACCACGAAACTCGAGCAACTCCAGTGCACGCTTCAGCACTGTGGAAGCATCAGCGGCCGGGGACAAGAACGCAACCGACCCGCACACGTTACACCGCCTTCGAAATGCGAAGCTGAGTCTTCGCGTTTGGCCTATACCCTCGAGCTGCCGCACGTCGTGCATCGATAGCCTTCAATCTGGTCTCCAGCAATGCGATCTCAGAGGAAAGCTGTCTGATCAAATAGCGATCTGCGGCTTGAACGGCCAATAACTCGCGACGATGCTGGTCAGACAGACTTTCACTGGGTACAAGCTTTTCCAGAAGGAAGTCGCGATCCAGAAGGAACGTATTCATGGACTCAAAATCACGTCGCATCGCCGCCTCCCACAGAGCGGCGGAGATCCGCCTGAGCTGTTCAGGCAGATCTCCGTGATTACCGCTGTCATCAGCGTGCAGGTGCTTTGCAACTCTGGTCATGGATTGTTAGCCGACCAGTTGGGCGACGATGTTCGGAATCTGATTGGCCTGACCAAGCATGGAAACACCAGTCTGCATCAGGATTTGGGCACGCGTAAAGTTCGACATTTCCTCGGCAAAATCGGCATCACGGATTTGTGACTCCGATGCCGTAGCGTTCTCGCGCGCGATCTTCAGATTCAGAATTGTATTCTGGAGGCGTGACACCATAGAACCGAGGAAGGTGCGCGTCGTATCCTTGGAGTTAATGGCTGCGATAAGCGTCTCAATGGCGCTCTGTGCAGACGCAGTATTGGAGACGTCCAACGCGTCCACACCAAGATCGCCTGCGGTCATTCCCGCGATGTTAATGTAGTAGAAGTCTCTGCCGATCTCGTTGTTTTCGCCGATGTGGAACTTGATGGAGTTAGCCTCAGCCGCGGTCGAGACGGCATTGTAACCCAAAGCGAGTGTTGGATCGGTGTTCATCGATGACGCTTGGCGCGAACCATCAAGCAGATAGAAGCCGTTGTAATTTGCGGTACGTGCAATGCGATCCATCTCGCTCTTGAGCTGTTGAAACTCCACATTGGCGACCTGTCGGTCAAGAGTCGTAAGGATCCCATTGGCAGCCTGCACGGCGATGGCACGCATCCGCACCAGCTTTTCATCAATTACCGCAAGGGCACCTTCAGCGGTTTGCAGCATATTAATGTTGTAGCTGGCATTCTTCTCTGCTTCCACCATACCTGAAATCGACGCGCGTAGCCGCTCGCTGATGCCCAATCCGGTAGGATCGTCCCACGCATAGTTGATGCGCAAACCGCTCGACAAGCGTTGGACGGCCGAGTCGAGGTCGTTTTGGGCCATCCAGACTGATCGCTGTGCTCCAAGGGACAGCAGATTGTGATTAATTCTTGTGCTCATGTTTCTCCCGTGATGTTAGGACTTACCCGCTAATCGCGGGACGACTTCTTCAAAAGATAATCCGACATTGCGCGGGCCAATTCCGCAATCGGGTCATTACTCTGCGGTCTCTCGATGTCGCTTTTGCGCAGCATCTCAAGCTTGCGCTTCGCGCCGTCCAAAGTATACCCTTGAACTTTGACGAGGTAGTTGATCTTCTCAAGATCGGCTATCGACTTCTCGTCGTAGCGGCGCTGATTGCCGGTCGTGCGCAGAGGTTCAAGATAGTCCTCGAACTCCTTTTCCCAATACCGAATGGTCGGTTTGGGTATCCCTGTAATGGCGTGAACTTGTCCGATTGAGAACAGTTTTGGACCTTTTGACGAGCGTGCTCTTGGTAGTGCGATCATTTCTTCAGATTTCATGTCAAGTACTCCAGATGGATCAGATTCCTTTCACTCTGATTATCGGAATACGTGCCGTTGAACTTTAATTTTCCGGATTCATCTATGAAACGGATCTATTCTGGACTGTTTGAGACAGATCAAGCAATGTGATATAGCATTCCCGCAACACGGCAGGCATTTCGTACTCCAATTCGTCCGCCAAGGCGACGTAGTTGCCGGCAGCCTGAGCCGCGAGAATACGATCCACAACAGGCATCAGCCGTTGTCCAGTCGCATTGAGCTGCGAAAAGACGGCCGGGTCAGTTCCACTTCGTTGCAGTACCAGAGCCGCACCATTCAACGACAGTTTCAGGCGCTCCAGCACATCGGCAAGGGTCTGATTCGAGTCATACTCATCTCCCATACGAAAACTTGTGGAAAGTGGCCCGACTTCCTTCTGAACATCGCAAAGAACTTGTAACGAATCGTTCAAGATTTGCTCAGCGACTGCTTCACGCTCTTGGATGACCAGATCAAGTCTTTCGACCTTGTTTACCGGAGTCGCCAGCTGTCTGCGGCGACGAAAGCCGTATTCGATCGGGACATTATCGATAGCCGCGTTCAGCATGACTTTTCCGCCTTCTCGAATTTCTGCCTGAAGCTCGCTCAGGACTTGCCCTATCTCCATAGGTCCATCCGCCTCGCGAGCAAGGGCATGACCATTCAGATAGATCTTCATGTGAGTGCCTTTGTATGTTTGTTTGACATTTCCGATGATGAGTATCGCTCTGCGTCCGAATCCAAGTAGTGAGCTGACTTTCGCAGTCTGCCGTAGAGGTCAGAAAGAGCGCTCGCCTGCTCCTCAAGTGACTCTGCCGTGACGCTTGCCCGGCTGATCTGAAGGAACGCTTGCAAATGATGAAGCTGCGGCCTCTTGCTTAGATCCGTTGCCAACATCTCCTCAGCGGCACTAAGTTCTGATGCAAGCGCTGACAGGCACGTCATATCACCTGAAGCGCGCTCAATTGATCTCGTCAGCTTGCAACAACGGCTCAACTCAAGGCCGAGGCGCGATTGATCAGGAACACTTAGCGTCGGCGTATCACACGAAAGTGCGTGACACCAGAATAGTTTCAGGCCTTGGATCAACCGTTCGTAGTCATTTTGCTGACCGGATACTTTGAATAATGCAATTCCTCGAGTTTCCGGATCCATAGCTGTGCGATAAACGCCAACTGGCTCATTTGCTATGGGTTCGCGTGTTTCACCGATCATGAATTGCAAAGTGCTTAGAACTGTAGAGCTTTCAATACGGTCCGGTGGTGCAGAGCAACGGTACTTGTCCGGAGTCGCACTTAGCAAATCTGACAGATGAGGCTGAATAACGAAGCAATTGGTGTTGTAAGGGGCAGTTTCAAACGCGTGCGCGCTACCTCCCTCCAGAGCAAGAACAGGCAGACCACATGCTGCAGCAACGTGTACCGGACCTGAATCGCCCGAAATCAGCAGAGCAGCGCTAGAGCATAACTCGACTAGTTCACGAAAAGACGTCACACCAACAGACGATTTCAGTCGTCCTCCCAAGCAAAAGTGACTGACCAGTGACTTTTCCCGCTTACCACCTATCAGTGTGACATTTGCGCCACGTTCGACAAGCCACTTTGCAACTTCAACGAATCGATCAATCGGCCATTGTTTATCGGTCTGGGAGGCACCCGGGTGCAGCAGCACATCACAATTGTTCAAGTGCTCTGGCAGCGGACGAGCGCGGTTGCTGACTCCTCGCAAACGAGGAATGCGCGCATCGAATGGAGTCTGACCGTTAACAGCATTGACATAAATGTCGACCAAATTGTGGGCACACCATGGACGTGCAAGATTCGAAGCGAAGAAATAGGTCAACCAGTCATTCTGAACAATTTGCAATCCAGTAGCGTCAAGCATTACCCCGTGCTTCCGCTGACCCATCGCAAGTGACGAAAGCACCATAGCGGGGCGTGTATGCGTCAGATTCCAGACCTCTTCGTAGCTCTCTTTAGACAAGAACTTTTCCAGGACCGCATACTCTGTCAATGGCAGCTGTCGATTTGAGGAACTCAGAGTGCCGAGAACTCGCGCGAATCTGATCGGCATGATCTCATCGACGCCGTCAAGTGATTCTGCGACGGACAGGAAGCTCTCTTCGACCAGCACCGTCACATGATTCGCTCGCCCGCTTCTTTTGAGCGCACGAGACACGGGTTCCGCTTGTATCAGGTCACCGAGGCGAGTTATCGCGATTAGAAGGACTTTAGACATCACTCGATGGCTTGCTTTTCGATTCCCCAGCGCCGGAATTCACGCATCAACAGCAGTAGCAATTCAGGTCGGGTAAGGTTCCGAGTACCTGCCGGAATTTTGGCAGTTAAATCGTCCAAGCGCGCCGGGCTTTCGTCTTTGAACTGCGACAGAAAGGTAAGCATTTCCCGATCACCCAGGGCCACTGCTTTTAGATCAGCAATTGTCGGATGAGAGATTCTCTGACTCAGTGCTGAGCTACCAAGACCCATGCAAGTCAGCGCGTCTGACATTCTATGGACATAGGTGTGTTCCGCCAAAACCCTGCGCATGCCGGCAGTCGCAATTTCGGACCGTGCGGCCGGGTGAACGGCGTAGAAATGCATCGCGTCGCGCAGCTCCTTAATGGAATCCACCGCGATCAGCTCCTTTCCGAGTTCAAAGTGTCTGCCCAGCGGAGCTTGAGTATTGACAATCTGAAACGCACCGCATGCCGCAATCTCAAAGGTTCGAGGATTTACAAAATCGCCCCGCTCGAGAATTGTGCCCGAGACGCTGCTGTGAAGATTAATGTTCACCTCTGTCGAGTTATAGATGAGACAAGTCTCCTCTGGCGTCACGCGCCTACCGCCTTCCTGAACTTTGCCCTGCCAGTCCTTTGGCCAATCGTTGCCCCAGATCTTGAAATCCTTGTCATCCAACTGATCGAACAGTGCAACACGATTTGGATAACCAGCACCGACGAACGAATAGCGCGAACCAAAGCGACGCCTCTCCGCCTCTGTCACTCGAACAACCCGGTGCACTTCGGGGTTAGCCGCAGATGGCAAATATCTTACGACGCGTGCAC
The DNA here is from genome assembly GCA_023382385.1 of bacterium. NCBI lineage: Bacteria > bacterium. The sequence goes on from JAHDVH010000001.1 coordinate 794,223, forward strand.
CTGACGCCTCTATCACTCTTTCTGCCTCACCGTCTTGGATCGTGAAGAAGTAATCAAACTCTGAGGCCAGATGTTCCCAGTAGTTAAAACGCTGTATGTCTTCAACAAACCAAAAGGCCGTCCTTATACCCGCCTCGCGCAACTTCCTCAAGCTCGCTGCCGTGACAGGTGACTGAGCAGTGTACCACACCAAGTCTGCCTTTCGGTTTACAGCTGTCACCACAGCAAGCTCCGCGAGTAGTGTCGCGACGGCACCTTGCAAGGACCTGCGAGTAGCCGTATCACGCGCTTCTTCTCCGCACAGAGCATAGAGAGCATAGTGATTATCGAGGGCCATCAACTCAACAGTGTGGCCAAGCTTTCTGAATGCATCCGCGGCGTGGTATGCAATGGGAAGGCTACCGCCGTAGAGCGGCGTAGGCAGCACGATTCGCAAACTTGCAGATGATCTTGATCGGTTTTTTGCCAAACGTATCATACTAACTCGGTCTCTCTGATATCGGTCACGCTCTTTCCAAGCAACTCGCCGAACTCGTGAGGCATAATGTGCCTCGCTCCCATCAATCCGATACCGTCCGCCGGCAACACATGATTAACGACTCTGGGCGCAAGACTGATCAGCCATGAATCGAAGCGATCACGCATAATGTCATACTTAGGCGCGATCGCTAAACCCGATGCATTTTCTCTTAATGCTCCGAGCGCATAGTGACCACTCGAATTACTGAGATCCATCCCTACAAGAAACAAGTGACCACAACTTATCTTCGCAGCAAAATCCGCTGCCGTAAGCGCTGTTGTCCCGCCGCCCGTGTTTAGTGCAAAGTCAGTTCCGGCTATGGCAATTGACCAGCGCTTCGCGCTGAGCACATCCGGATTTGTCCAAGGAAAGACGACAACTCTCGCACCGTCAGGCAGGCACTCGAGATCTTGTGCGACAGTTGCTTGGGCCTCGAGCGCAATCGTCCAATCCGGTATTAAAGCGGATTTCCAGAGGCTAGGGACTGCACCACTGGCCGCAACGATAATGAGGTCAGAACGGAATCGGGATATCGCAGGTAAACACCAATTCAGGCTTGGTCCGGCGCCTACAATGACAACGGGCTTCGCCGAGGTGCACTCGCCAAGTTTCAGATGCCGAATCGTCGCCAAGGGTTCCGCATTTACTGCCTCATTAGCCGCGATCAATGGACGATACTTTGATTGCGAAGCTGCACGAACACGCAGCTCATTGACACCCTGACGGGCGTCCTCTGAAAGAAGATCACAAAGCGCTAATACGTAAGGAGCGATGTAGACTTGACCTGCGCCTTCCGAAACCGATTTATCATTGCGTACAGCACGAAGATCTCGTCTATCTGTGATACACTGACGCGCCAGAACATCCAACTCTGGAAACACCTCAACGGACCGTGCATGTTTTCCGCCTTCGCTTAGCGCATTCGATAAATAACCAAGTCCGGAGCCAATTACGATGATGGTGTCACCTGGAGCATTCAACAGCCGCTTCGCGATTTCGGACGCTTCTCGCAGCGGATCGAATGCGCTGTGCACCAGCACACCGCTGGGAATGTGCTTAACGGATGGAACGCCGGATTTCGCGACGAACACTTCAAACTGTCCTACGCGTCGCATAGCTCGGCTTCATTAGCAACAGAAACACTGGTTTCGCAGATTCCTTCAAGTAGTGCTCTGTAGTCTTCGAAACACTGTGATGCCGAAAGCAACTGTCTTCGGGTCCGCTCAACGGACTCCTTCACACTTGCACGTATGTTTGAATCGAACATTGAAACGATTGCCGCATGCCATGCCTCAAGAGTATTCTTGACCACAAGGTCATCAGACTCACCAAGAACATCACAGTAAGGCACTACTTTTGAGAAAAGCGCGATATGCCCTGCGCCCAGGTGCTCAAACAGCCTCACTGGCGAGCGAACACTGTTATGCTCCGTTGAAGCAAGGGGAACAATCCATAAGTCTATGGGTGCCTTCTGCAATCTGCTCAGATGAGTTGCATAGTTCCGAATCCACACTCCGCCTCGTCGCACTTGTGGATGCCTTGCAAGAACGGGCGGATAGGCACCCCACCAGTAGAATTGCACATGGTCATGATCTTCCAAGAGAGTCTCAATCACTGGCGAAATCAAAGCCAGATCAAGTAAGTGAGACGCGCCGCCAGCATAGCCAATTCGAAACACGTTGTCAATTCTGGTGTGCTCATTGGTCACAAAATGTTCTGGCATTGGCAGCGTTTGAAGCACAAAGCGTTTTCCCTTTGGGACGGCATGCATATCATGCAAGCCGTTTGCAGGCGCGATGAGCACATCTGCCGCATCCATCAAGGATCGAACTCCATGTTCAAAATCGTACCGACTACTGGCTCGCGCAGAGCTTTCGTTAAATCTATTTACGAGCAGATCATCGCAATCGTGCAATAGCTTACAGGTTCGCCGTTTCCGCGATTTCAGGACCTCGCTTCTCAATGCAGAATCGCCTATCGATCTGAATGCGATGATCGTTTGGGCCTGGTGGACAAGCTCCAGCGCCTCCACTCCAACAGTGCTCGGAGTGCTCAACCAAACGAAGTCTCTATTCTCACGTAAGCCAAGGCGCTTCAGTGGACTAATCCAGCGCATCTGTGGTCCTGCTTCTTCGGATCGCGCATCAGACACGAAGACAATGGGTGCGCCATCTCCTGGTGCAACGCTAATAGCTGAGGCTCGAGATGCAGTCCGCGGCCACTGTTCATGCAGTAGCTTCAGGTTCAGTTCATCATGATCGTATCTGCCTGCAGTTGAGCCTCTGAAGTGCACAACTTCCGCGTCGACGATGCTGCAAGTAGCACCTAGCAATGATGCGCGCAGGCAAAGGTCTACGTCCTCATATCCGTTCACGAACGACTGGTCAAAGCCTGAGAGATTCTCAAAGAGCTGCCTGCTGATAAGCATAACTGCCGCACACACCGCGTTAATTGTGCTGGAGATCTCATGGTTATTCGCAAAGTCAATCTCACGGAGACCATGCTCAGTTATGGTGATGCCCGCCGATTGCAGAGTGCCGTCCCAATAAATGAGCCGTGGCGCGATGATTTTACCGGACTCCCTTCCTGCGATGATTTGCTTCAAAGCAGCTTTTGAGATACGGCAATCGTCATTCAGAAAAAGCAACCACTCCCTCGTACACATCGCAGCTCCGATATTATTGGCTTCCGCGAAGCTCAGTCGCTGCCCGGCAATATGCATTTTGACGCCCTCGCGCGAGCGCGCATGGGCACGATCCGCGGAGTTTTGTCCACTGCTAACCACGACGATTTCGAAAGAGCCGTCGCTGTCGAGCAGGTCTTTGAGCAAGTCATCCGTATAATGCACCTGTCCACACTCAGTGATGACAATGGACACCTCGCTGCTACCAGCCAAAGTAGATCTTTCTGAGTCAACGACGGACTTGTAATACAGCCACGGACCTTCAAAGTCAGGCACATAGCGTGTCAGCGAGCCGACGCAGGGTGGTGCAACACCGTTTGACCACTTTGCAACGGCCTCGCCAGCGCTGTCCGCCAGATCCCATGATTCTCCACCATTTAGCTTGTAGCACGTAGACTTTGGACTATATTGACCGGTCCGTTGGGGATCCGCACCTCCGAAATAGATCCCAAGTGTATTGCAACCCAAAGCCGCAGCCAGATGCAATGCGCCGGTATCCGGTCCGATGACCAGTCGCGCACCAGCAAGAGTGTTGTAGAGTGAATCAAGGTTCGTCTGCCCGCGCAGATCGAGCACATCCTCGAACGGCTGCGAAGCTCGAAGTGCGCCAACCAGAGTTACGCGTTCTTCACCGTTAACGCGACATGCCTGAACCATGCGACGAACCGCTTCATCTGTGAAGCATCGATCGGGCGACCCGGCGTCACTTATGATAACTGTACCTGTTCGCTCTTCACACGTGGAGGGAAGCTCGCTCATATGAAGAGCTTTATTCACAACCTGGTCTGTCAGCAAATGTCGCCACACATCAGCGACGTGGACCGGTCTTAGTTGGCCAACCAGTTCATCGGGAGTTTCCACCAAAGAACTGATCAGGCAGTCGTCGTCTTGAAATCCGTATCCATGTCTGTAGTCTGCGGCAACAAGCTCGGAAAAGTGTATCGCCGCGAGGTGATTTGTAATGTTAATGACAGAGTGAACCGATGGAACACTTACCAAGGAGTTCCTAACGGCGTCCATCGAATCAATTAAACCGAAGTCCGTTCGGCTACAGGCAACGAGCTTTGCGAGATCTACCGGAGCCATCGCGTCAATTTCGGGGAAACGAGCAACGATTGTCTCATATCTCGCATCAAAGCAAAGCCAGATCCGCGCTTCAAGTCTGGATTGCCTTAGCTGAGTCAGAAGCGGACGGGTATGAAGCAGGTCGCCCAAACGCGCCCACTGAACCACAAGAATATCAGGCATTAGCCGACAGGTTCGCAGTCATATACTCAAGTGTCTTCTGCGCATCGGCATGCTCCGGTGCCAATTCAAGCACTTTCTGACATGCCTCAACAGCATCATCCAAGGACCCGTTCTTCCATAACGCACCCGTCAAGTGAAACCAAAACTCGGCATCTGCAGGATAATTCTCGAGATAGCGCGACAATGGTCCAATCGCGGCTTGCGGCGTTCCAGCTTCCATCGCAGACCTATAAAGATAGAACACTGCTTCCGCATTTCCCGGTTCGGCATCTACAACTCTTACAAAGTGCTGCAGAGCATCCGCAAATTGCGACCGAGCAAGCATACTGACTCCCAACCCAAACTCAGCACGCATAGCGTCAGGCTTTTTAGACAGAGCGGCCAGAAAGCCATACTGTGCTGCAGTCCAGTTCTCCTGAAGCATGGCGACGGACCCAAGACCAAGAAACGGTCTTTCAGAATTCCGATTTGCATTAGCCGCGCGGAGATATGCCCGCTCAGCCTCCTCAGCCTTGTTCAATCGCGTCATGCAGTTTCCAAGCAACTGCCAGGATTCAAACTCATCATCCTTGCCGAGCTTCATACGCGAGCTAACGACTCGCTTCAGCAACTCAGCTGCATCCTCATGAAGTCCTTCAACATACTTCTTTTGCGCAAGATCAAGCAATACCTGTACATCGTCAGCGGCAGTGCTATCCTTATTCTGACTGATCACATCGATCTTTCGATAAGTACCCCCATGACTCGCCCACTCGATTGTCAATCCGTACTGCGAAAGATATTTCACATCATCCTGCAGAAGTCGGTGATTCCACTTCCGCTGCAGCAAAGCGAGATTCTGAGCGTCAAACTGCTTTCGTCCCTTTGAAGTCTCCTCAAAGTGGACGACGCCCGTTACGCCACAGTAGTAGTTCCTGTATCCCGCCTCACTCAGTCGAAGACACAAATCAACGTCCTCAAATCCATTCACAAAGTCGCTATCGAATCCGTTGAGGCTCGCAAACGTCTCCCGTCTTATCAGCATACATGCTGCCGTTACTGCGATCATCTCCCGCGTTTCCGACACTGCCTCATGGCTCACATCAAAATTCTGAAAAATATGATACGGAATACCCTCACTGTTAATTGCAATCCCTGCATGCTGAATGCGACCAGACGGATATTGGAGCCTTGCACCGACTGCCCCACACATCGGATGCGTGGCAGCACACTCAATCATCTGATCAAGATAGGCGTCAGACACGAGCGTATCATTGTTCAAGAAAAGCAGATACTCACCTGTTGCCAATCTGCTTCCACGATTGCAGGCACGGGCAAATCCCTCATTCGATCGATTTGTAATGACAGTAATATCGCCCTCTACCGAGGCAAGAAGCTCCTTCGTCGCATCTGTTGATCCATTGTCAATGACTATTACTTCGTAAGATGCCTTGTTCTGTGACATCGAGATCGCTTCGAGGCAGCGTGCCGTAAACTCAGATTCATTGAAGACCGGGATAATGATAGAGACGTCTTTCCCCGTGATACGATTAGGCTGTGACATGCAATACTCCTGTTGCCTCTTTGCTCCGGTACTCCCGCACCGGACATGTGTGACTATGTGATGTGGTTCGTTTTCTGATAAGGGCCGCGTCGTACGCGGAGCCAAGAGATTCCGCGAGTCTTTCAAGACTATAGGAAGACGCTAGTTCCGCGGCTAAAGGTGACGCGGAACCTTGAAGTGCAGCGTGAACAGCATCACGGATTGTTGCTGCGTCATTGGGCTCGCAGTGATGGAATGCGCTTGCCGGTAAGTAGTCACAAAGGCCTCCCCAAGACGAGGCAACTATCGGAATCCCAGCACGTGCGCATTCGAGATGCACAAGGCCCGGCAGTTCATAGAAGCTCGGGAGCGCATGCAGCGAAGCCCCACGAATGAGCACGCTCAGCCCGTTCCAAGGCACGCGCTCGATAAACCTCACAGGAGCTTTTCTTTTCCACCGCAGAACCGCTTCACGGTAAACCGGTTGAGGTGTATAGCCACCTGTGGCAAAGACGATCGGGATATCTTCATGCTGCAGAGCGGCCAGCAGCATGAGCTGGTTTTTGCGTGTTTCCAATCGTCCGATGCAGAGAACATACTGGTCAAAACCAAGCATATGTTTCATTCTTGCAATGGACTTCTGATCCGCTGGTAAGGGTTGATCCACAGCAAACTGAACTATTTGCACACTTTCGGACAAATCCGGATAGTCTCCCTTCAATCGGGTTGCCTCCTCTTCTCCAGAAGCCAAAAGGGCCTGACAGTGATCAACCAATACACTCAGGTCCAACCGTGGGCCGCGATCATTTGGAACTGCTAAGGAAATACTGTGAATCACTGCATCGAGCTGCTCCCTACCAGTGACATATCGTTGGAGCATAGAGAATGTTCGATGCGAAATGTCAAGATATCGTGACCAATCTTCATAAAGTGTTGTAACGACAAGAGGCTTTTTAAGTGTGCTGGCAAACCTTACCGATGACTGCATAACCGTTGGCAAAGTCACGTTGACAGCATGGATGACATCCGCCGCAGCACACTGCTCATACGTGTTTGCAAATACTATATCGATGTCATGAAGACTTGCGGCATCACGCATTTGAGCCATCACTCGTCCATCGCCACCTGGTGCTGACCACACATTTGTGCGGTTCAGCATGGCAACGCGCAAAGGAGTCCTGGGTCTCTTAACTTGAGGAATCTCCGCGACATGTCCTTCGATTCCCTGCAAAAGCGTTGATGCGACACCCTTCCAACGCCAATGCGATGAGTGCTCGCGCCCTCGGTCACTAAGTTCCCTTCGTAATGCACCATTCTGCGAAATGCTCTTCAACGCTTCCGCAATCTCAGTGCTGCTATGAGGATTAACGAGCAGCGCAGCGTTTCCGACAGTCTCAGAAAGTGCGGTTCCATTTGATGCAATGACCGGACATCCGCATGACATCGCTTCAAGCGCAGGCAGGCCAAGCCCTTCGCTTAAGGATACGAAAACCGTTGCGCAGGCATGCGCATAGAGACCACAGAGGTCCTCATCAGTGACCGGGCCGAGGCCAATGACTTGCTCTTCAAGCTGAGATAGCTTCAAGCTTGCGAGAAGCTGTTTCACACGCTCGGCGGTAAACTCACCAGCAAGAATTAGCAGAGTATCAGCGGGAAGACACTTTGTAGCCGCTGCAAACGAAGCAACTAGTGTTGCAACATTCTTGCGGGCGTCGGCACCGCCAACGTACAAAAAGTATGGTCGTCCATTGAAAGGTGGTGTATAGTTGACCTTATCAACGTTCCAGAAAATCGGATCGACTCCTCCCCCGATTGAGACGATTGAGTCTGAGGAGAATCCCAATATACGCTCGCATTGGATGCCCACGTACGAGGAAATTGGGAACACAGCGGTACATCGCGTTCCAACATTCTGAATGTTCGCGAGGTAGTCATCAAGGACGGATGTATTGCCAAGCAGGTAGAGCTCCGGGAACTCGAGCGGAATGAAATCATATATGATAGACATCCAAGGGCAACGTGAAATCGGAAGACTCTCAATGCGCCTCCCGGGCAGCATTGGACATGGATCTGTGAGAAGAAATACGTCCAAATCAAAGTCGCAACCTTTGCCCAACTGACGGAACTCGACTCTTTCACATTGAAAGCGCTGCTCCAATTCCTTGTCCACAGCTTCTCCATTCTCGCTGAGTAGAACAAATGTGTGCTGTGACTTTAGTTCAAGGAGTTGCTCAATAGTATTCATCAGGTATCGGCCGATACCGCGATTTCTCGAGGAGGGTACAGACAGTGGCCGTATGTCGACCCCAATCGTCAGAGCTTTTCGGTAACGTGTCCATGCTTGGGTGGGCGCACGATCGCACTTTACCATATAAGTACCTGCAAATGCTTCACAACGTGCGGACAATCGTTTGAAGTACTCATACTCTTCTGCAGAAAGAAGCGAGACTTCCCGGGATTGGAGGAGTGCGCTGGAACGGCGTGCGAAATAATTGTACCAGCCCTCAATCGGGAAGACCGCTGGAAAGCTTGCATGGACTAACGAAAGCTCTGCCCAAGGATCGATGCCACTTTTATCCGCACTTTGGAAAGCAGACGCCCAGCGTTTTTGTGCTGTGCCACACTGTATTACTTGCTCGAGTACATTTGCTGCAAGTTGCCTAAGTTGAGTTTCAATGCTTAAAGTCGGCGGCATCACGGCAGTTTATGCAGTCTGTAGGGTTTCCGAGTCTAATACTCTGAGCGTCGGGCGTCTGTTCTTTTCAGTTGTCGTCTTCAGCAACTGATTGTAATCCGCCTTCACCATCAACTCAACCAGTTGGGCAAAGTTCGTCTCAGGCTGCCAGCCCAGCTCTGCCTTTGCCTTCGAGGCGTCTCCAACCAGCAAATCGACCTCTGCGGGTCTTATGAGATCTGCACGTATGCGGACGAAACGCTCCGGCGCAAGATCAACTACGGCAAACGCGGCATTGACAAAATCCTTAACGCTATGCGTCGACCCAGTCGCAATGACATAGTCGTCCGGTTTGTCCTGCTGAAGCATTAGCCACATTGCCTTCACGTAATCTCCTGCGTACCCCCAGTCCCTGCGAGCATCGAGATTTCCAAGCTCAAGACTGTCAATCAATCCGAGCTTGATTGCGGCGGCAGCACGTGTAATTTTGCGAGTGACAAACTCCAACCCTCTACGCGGAGATTCATGGTTGAACAGAATCCCACTAACCGCAAACAAATTGTAAGATTCTCGAGCATTGATTGTGATGTAATGACCGTAGGCTTTGGCAGCACCGTACGGACTCCTTGGATAAAAAGGAGTGGATTCACGCTGTGGCACTTCTCTAACTTTTCCAAACATTTCTGAAGAAGAAGCCTGATAGAGGCGTGCTTCGGGGCAGACCGAACGCATCGCTTCGAGCAGGCGTGCGACACCCAAACCGGTGAATTCACCAGTGAGAATCGGCTGTTCCCACGACGCCGGGACGAAACTCTGCGCCGCGAGGTTGTAAATTTCATGAGGCACAGACGTCTTAAGCACCTTTTCCAGCGACGTCGGGTCTAAAAGGTCGCCTTGCAGGAGCGTCATTCGGTTACGTATGTGTTCGATTCGTTCGAAGCTCTCCGTGCTGGATCTTCTGACCATGCCATAGACGGAGTAACCATACTGCAACAATAGCTCAGCAAGGTAGCTTCCGTCTTGACCTGTAATACCCGTAATAAGCGCGCGTTTAGACATGGCTACCCCAGATAGTCAATTAAAGACTTGGAAAGGACTCGCGATTGAATTGCGAGAAGGGCATTGTACACACCCTCCTCTACTGAGAGCCGGCTAACCAGATCTGTCATTTCAGAGCCTTGCGAGCTTTCAAGACGCTTCGTCCAGTCAATCTGAGACTGCTGCAGCTCGGCGAGTTTTGTTGTAAGACGCTGACCCAAAGATCCGATATAGGTTTGTTCCTCAATCACTCTATTGCGAATACTCTCAAGACTTGCTCTCAATGCATGCGTGCTGTGAGTAGCTTCCATCCCCTCGGGCGGTGTATTGTTATTCGCAATCGTGTCCCGTAGCTGCGAGACGACGTAGAACAAGTCTGCAGCTGTGTTCTCCTGTCCGATCGGTTGAAAGAGCCGATCCCCAGTGACATTCACGGCAATAGTCTCGCCTTCATCTATGGCGCGATAGATTCGACCTGATATAGAATCGCCAGCTCGAGTTGCACTGGCTATGAGGCCCTGTTCGTTCCGAGTAACCTCGAACGGCGGAGTCAGGGTTCCATGACCACCAAATAGATACTTATCTCCGAATTTCGAGTTTACATACTCAATCAGCCTCTCGAGCTTTTGATTGAGTTCTTGCGCCGCAAAAGTGCGATCCTCCGGCGACTGCGTGTCGTTATCGGCGGCAAGCGACAAAGCGTCAATCTCATTTATCAGGTCGACAATCTGAGACAGTTTCGCGTCAGCGGATGAGACGAGGCCTTGACCATTCTCGATGTTCCGCTGATACTGACTGTTTAATGCCAGCTGCGATCGCGAGAGTAGCGCATGCTGCGCGGCAGGCACATCTTCCGACGGCTGGAAAATGCGCAGACCAGAACCGAGTTCCTGCTGTATTCTATTCAGATTATAAAGGCGCTGCTCGACGTCGCGAACAAATGTGTGGTGTTGCTGCTGTAGCGAGACGCGCATTGTTACTGCTTCAGGTTGATGACTGTTTCCATCATTTCATTCACCGTTTGAATGATCTTTGCCGCCGCTTCATACGCTTTTTGTGTCTCGATCAACTTTGCCATCTCCTCATCAAGACTTACACCGCTCACCGCGTATCGCCGGTTCACTGCATTCTCAAGAACCGCCTCTTCAACATCCTTCTGTTGTTTTGCAGACGCACGGCGGCTACCAGCCTCAAGCGATATATTCCGAATCTGTTGATCGAAAGTATAGCCGGCTGGCGAGGTACTATTGCGGAGCACCGCAATAGCAAGCGCAATCGAGTTGTCACCCGGTGAATTCGCACTTCCCGAAGCGGCAATGCGGGAGGGATCAGCAAGTATAGCTGCCGAGATCTGAAGGTCAGCAGCACCTGTTACTCCGGGGACAAAGAACTCAATTCCATGGCTGCCGTTCAGTCCCCAGCCGCTCATGTGAACAGTGTTAACCGCGGCGCTGAAGTCCCGGGCAAATTGATCAAGCTGGGCGAGGATGCGCGGCAATTCGACGTCACGTTGTTCATAGAGCGCTCCCATTTCACCGCCGGTTGGCTTCCACTCAACGAGAGAATTCCCCAAAGCAAGTACGACCTTATGCTTTGGATCTGTACTCACTCTGTCAACAGTTATGGCAACGCTTAGATCACGTTGAACGATAATGTGCCCGCCGCTGTATATGTTAACTGTGCCATCAGCCTGCTCGTGTGTGGAGATATTGGTTAGTCGCGAGAGTTGCTCTATCAGAAGATCTCGCGAGTCGCGTAGGTCTGACGCTTCCTCTCCACTTATCTCATGTGAGGCGATGCGCACGTTGAGTTCGGCGATAGCAGACGTAAGTTGGTTAATCTGTTCCGCCCCCGCAGAGATTCGTGCGTTTACCTGTTCGACTTGAGAATCCAAGTTGCTACTGACGCGCTTCAAGCTGTTCACAAGCGCATTGGCTCGCTCAGTCAGGGCGTAGCGTGGTGCCATATTCTCAGGATCATTTGCCAGGTCGTGCCAACTTTGCCAGAAGCCATCCAGCAGCGCGCCAAGATTTTGAGTTCCCAACGCATTGAAAACTTCCTCCACTTGACCAAGCTGATCATCACGTGTTGCCCAGTATGCTGAAACACTGGTGCCTCCACGGATCTGCGCATCAAGCAGCGAATCACGCACTCGTGCCAATCTGTCAACATCAACACCGGCACCGACCCCCCATTGCCCTGTCTGCCCGGGCGGTGCAGTCATAAGTTCCAGTCTCCGGCGCGAATAGCCAACAGTGCCGGCATTCGAAGTATTGTGGCCAATGACCTGCATGGACAACTGCTGAACCTGTAGTGCCCTGCGACCTTGCTCAAGAATGTTGGACAGCGTGCTCATGGTTTAGGCCTTTCGATCAATCATGATTGACCGCCCACTTTTGCGACCCTCATAGTCATTCGAAGCCTCGATGATATCGAGCAGCTCTACTGTTGCGCGCAAGCTCTCATCCAGAATCCGTCTTGAAATCTCGAGCACACGGAGCGCATCTTGACGCAGAGTTACAAAGCGCCCGCGCATTTGCTGCTGCTCATTTCTCGGCAAGGCGCGTTGCGCTCGAAGAAGTTGAATGAGAGTAGACTCCACTTCCCCTGCCTCGGTTTCGATTCCAGAAAGGTCATTTTTCCGCAGACGCGTTTCCAGATGCTGAATATGGATTTTCAGGCACCCAAGATCGCGAACAAATTCGTGTGCTTCGGGGCTCATGTGTTCTCCTTTCGCGACTCAAGCTGTGCCTTAAGATGTCTTTCCAGTCCAAGGTCAAATCCTTCCGCGAGCTTTCCTGCCAACTCCCATTGGGCCATCGCACCAATGGTGTTTCCTTCAACTCCGCCGCCAAATAGCGAGCTACCTTCAAGGTCCTTCTGCATCGACTCCAGTAGTTCATGAGCGAAAAGCGTTTCAAAGCCCTCAACAGCCTGCTTGAGATTAACAAGAGCCTTTTGCTTCTCCTCGACGATTGGGTTACTGACGCGAGGAGTATGAGGCGTAATTTCCATTAGATAATCACAAGTTCTGCGCGCAATGCACCTGCGGCCTTAAGACCTTGGAAAATAGCAATCATGTCCCGCGGAGAAACTCCTAAGGAGTTTAACATTCGGGCAACATCGCCGGCAGAAGCTGCACCGTCGATCTCCTTTAGACCGACTCCAGCATTGTCAACAGTTATGTGTGTCAGACTCTCAACGATCGTTTGACCTTCTCCAAAGGGATTAGGCTGACTGATGACAGGTTGCTTACTGATCTCAACAGTCAGATTTCCGTGTGCGACTGCGGTTGGAAGCAGACTGACCTCTGTGCCAACGACTATGGTCCCCGTTCGTTCATTTATGACAATTCGATCAGTGCCCGCAGGATCTATCTCGAGGTCTTCGATGACGGACTGAAACTCCAGTCGATCGCTCTGCGTCTGGTATTGCGCTGGAATGTTGATTACGACGGTTGCGGGGTCCTGAATTCGCGCGGAGCCCGTGAATGATTGATTAATTGATCTTGTAATCGAGACAGCAGTTCGAAGGTCGGGCTGTTCAAGCACGAGGATGAAGGTGTCGGCAGGAGCCGGAAGTTCGGGACCATCTGCGAAGAGGACCGTTCCGGCAGGAATTCTTCCTGCGACAGAGTGATTACGTGAGACTCTACTGCCGCTCGATTCGAAGTTGAATCCACCGATAGACACTGGACCTTGAACTTCCGCAGTCGGCACACCCCAAGGGTCGCTCAGCACAGTCCGCAAGAGCGTTCCACCTTGTAAGCTGGTTGCATCGCCAAGCGAAGACACAAGCGCATCCAACCTCGCTCCGCGCTTGGCACCTGCGGGAAGTTCGCACGTGACCATTACTGCCGCGACGTTTTTCAGTTTCAGGTCGCCGGCAGAGACTTCAATGCCAAACTGCTTCAACATGTTGGCAAAGGTTTGCGGCGTGAAGGTAGATTTGCTGCCGTCTCCCGTGCCCGCAAGGCCAACAACTAAGCCATAGCCGGTCAGAGTTACAGGCGTCGTATTTGGGTAGTTGGTCATGTCTCCAATACGGACTCCGCACATGGAGACATTAGACAAAAGTAGTAAAGCAATAACGATGCGCATTAGAAGATCCAGTCAAAGATGCGGGCAAAGAAACCGGGACGCTCCGTGTTTGCGAGCACACCTTTTCCTTTGTAGCTGATTTCGGCATCGCCGATCAGATCTGAGGTAATCGTGTTCTGCGGCGTTATGTCAACCTGACGCACGGTTCCCGATAGAATTGTAAGTTGCTTTTCACCATTAATAATTACGGACTTCTGTCCTTCCACACGCAAGTCACCGTTCGGCAACACTTCGACCACTCTGGCGACCATACTCGCCCGCAACGTGCCCTGCCGAGTCGTTGTTCCTGTCCCCTTGTGCTCGCTCTTGGTAGAACCGCTTCCCGATAGCAGCGGTATAAAGTCAAGTGCGCCAGTCCCCCCCGCCGATACTTCCGCGTCATACTCACCTTTTGTATTCGTCCTTGCCGAGGCACTTGCGGAAGCGCTTTCGATGATCAGAATTGTGAGTTGGTCGCCAACATTGCGAGCGATGCAATCGCTGTATAGCGAAGGTGCGAGTCCATTGCCTTGTCTGCCTGCCATTGCACAGATCGGCAGGAGAAGCAGACTAAGGAACCCAACGCAGCGTGTGGTCATCTTGAATGACTCCTTTCAGGCGGTTCTTATGAATCTCCGGCACGCGAACTGGAATTTGCTCTCCAACGCCGCCATCCATCATGGCAATTCCATCCAGTATGACGCTAATGTGGCCCCGCGAATATACTACCGACACAGGTTCGCCTGAGCGGATGATTGGAGCTTCGCGAACATCAGACCTTAGTATAGGTCGACTCGGAACGAGTGTGCGGACGGCGAGCTTGTCAACAATGGAAGTGAGATCGCGAAGTGCAGTCGTTCGCAGATTAGTCAATTCGGCAGTGAGGCGAACGAGATCTTCTTCTCTGATCGAAGTCCCGCTTTTGATCCGTGACGCGACAGTCCAGCACTCTCCGAAGATGCGCGCTCGCCCTTTGAATGTCGCTCGCACACTTGTTCCATCCGGCTTCTTGCCCGAGAATGTAATGGTAAGCAAGCCGAGCGCACATTCCGGCATTTCACTTTCTACTCGAACGTCTGACCAATTGTCCATGATGGCAGGGTCGCCAAACAGCGGCTCCCAAATCACATGCACACCGTCCGGCTGCCAAGTCTGGGCAATGGCTTCTCTCAAGACAGCGAAGTCATTAGCCTGTGTGCCTACGGAAAACAGCAATGTGACCAATGGAAGTGCGAGTTTCATTACCGCTTTAGCTGGGTGGCAATATTAATCATCTCGTCGGCTGTTCGAACGGCTCGTGAATTCAGTTCATAGCTGCGCTGGGCGGTTATGAGATTTATCATTTCGTTTACAATGGCGACGTTCGAGGCCTCCAGGTAGCCTTGTTCGAGAATTCCCGTGCCATCAGTTCCGGGAGTCGAGGTCAAAGGATCTCCGGACGAAACTGATTGCGTGTAGATGTTCCCGCCGTCGTTCAATAGTCCTGCAGGATTAATGAAGCGGGCAAGCTCGATTTGACCGATTTCAGACGGTTCGACGTTTCCTTGTGTCATAACAGAGACCCGACCCTCCGGAGAGATAAGCACTGATGTTGCGTCCGAGGGAATCGAAATCGGCGGTTCCATAGGGAGACCTTGAGCGTTTACGAGTTCACCCTCGGACGTGATTTTCCAAGCGCCATCGCGCGTGTAACCGATCGTTCCGTCAGGCATCAGCAGTTGAAAAAAACCATCACCGCGGATCATGAGATCGAGTGGATTCCCAGTTTCCTGCGGCGATCCCACCTCAAAGTTCTTGACACTTGCGACAACACGTGTGCCACCGCCGATTTGCAGCGGGACAGGAAGAGTAGTTCCCTGGTCCGTTGGCGAAGGAACCCGTATATTCTCGTAGATCAAGTCCTGGAATTCCACTCGTGTCCGCTTGTAGGCAGTCGTGTTCGCATTGGAAATATTGTTTGCCGTATTGTCGAGATTCGCCTGTTGGGCATGCATCCCTGAAGCGGCGGTAAATAGTGCTTTAATCATGATTGTCTTTCAGGTTAGACTCTGCCAATGTCGTTTACGACATGATTGAGAGATTGGTCCTGCGCCATCATCAGGCGCGAACTTGCTTCGTAGTGACGTGCCGTTGCGATCATCTCGACCATTTCACGCACGGCATCGACATTTGACTGCTCCAAGAAACCCTGCGAGACATGAGGGCGAGCAATTTCGGTTTCACCTGCCGCGGCTCTCGGATCCGAGAACAGGGATTCGCCTGACTTTTCGAGCTGGTGCGGCGCCGAGAATTCCACGATTCGGAGTTTGTCTACGACTGTGCCATCGACGGAAACGCTTCCGTCATCGCTCAAGGTAACTGTACCGGGAGGCAGGGTAATGTCGCCACCCTGTCCTTGCAGTCTGCGCCCCTGTGCGTCCACGACCGTTCCCTCCGAGTTCCGGTCAAATCGGCCATTCCGAGTGTAGAAGGTTCCGGAATCATCTGCGACAACGAAAAACCCGTTGCCTTGCAGGGCGAAGTCAAGGGGTGCTTTGGTAGGTTCGAGCGGGCCGGCCACGTAGCTCACATAGCGCGAAGCGGCAAGCGAATCTGTCAGTGGCTTCGTGGCAGACGTCTTACTGCCATCCACTTGCTCTTCGAGCAGGAAACGGTCGCGTTTAAAGCCAGCGGTACCCGTGTTTGCCAAGTTGTTCGCAGTAATGTCCTGGCGAACGATTCCTGCACGCATTGCCGAACCTGAAGTATGAATGCCTTTGATCATAGCGGCGTGATTCCTCCGTTGCAGAATCTCTGCAAGGATGGTGCCACACGCTATAGCAACTTCATTCGAAAGGGCAAGAGACCTAAGATGTTAATATTAAGAATCTTAAGAGGTGCGATTTCGACGAAATCAGATAAATAGCATGCGGCTTGGGCAGATCCTGCCGGATATCCTCGGACAATAACTTTTTAGGTTCGCAAATCGAGGGGTACTGGGCCAGTCGGAGGGTAAGGCGGAGGTGGAAGGAGGCGTAGGCGAATGCGGGGAGCGATTGCAAGGACTTGGACGGATATGTGGTCTCCGACTGAGACAGGCTGCTCGGGATTAGCGACCATCATCCGGCCCTTGAGATCGATCATAACTCGGTTCGTGGTAAGTTTGCGGCGAACCTTGGCTGTCAAGATTTCGCCAACGCGGAGAGGAAGAGAGTGAGGCATCAATCGGGACCTATGAATTCAAATCAATAATTAGTTTTACTTCGTCCTGGCCCATGTCAAGTTCCTGTGCAATTTCGGCCAGCGACTTGTTTTGACCTGATAGTTCGAGCACCCGCTTTACACGCCGATCCATGAGTGACTCTTTCATTGCAGCTTCAACGCTTGCAGGTTGCAGCTCTTCAGCAACTTCCTGATTGGCACCTTGCCTCAACCCTTCAGCGACACTTGGCTTGGTGGATTCGAGTGGATGCTCACTAGCGACTGCTCTCTCAAGTGCATCAATGTCTTCTGCGAGTTCACTCGCGGGATCAACTGCTTCTTCGGGCCGATGCTTCGGGTTATAAGGAAGCTTCATTAGCCGCAGGCGATTTCCAAGCACTCCTCCGGCCAAACCCGCGACAAAAGCGATAAGAGAAATCAGCCAGATCGGCAAAGCCTGTTGGCTTGGCGCTTGTCCAACATCAGACCTCGCATCACTCCGTCTAAGGCGGTCCACATAGAGTTGTGCAAACTCGCGCGCCGTTTGCCGATCGCCCGCAAGATAAAAGAACTCTGCTAAAACCTCGAATACCTTAGCGGTATCCAGAGACTCAATAGAATTTCCAGCAATATCAGTCAAAGACTTCAGTTGGCTCGAGTCCACGCCTTGCCCCGAGAGTCCAGACTTTGAATCAGAAGATTCTGCACTACTCTTCTTCGGTTGCTTAAGAGTAGAGTCAACCTGTCCCTGGTCAGCGTAGCGCGTCTCCATCGGCTTGTCACCAGGAACGTATTCGTTCTTTTTCGGTGGCTTTGCAGGAGTCTGCGTACTTGGTGTCTCAGTTGCCGGTGACTTAACCTGCGAAGGGGAGACTTGACTCTCAGATTGAACAGCAGAAATGTCAAACGCAAGCCGCCAATGCTCACCTTGCAACTCGATAGGCCGTGCTTCAACAGGCACATTGCCACGAATTTCGAGTATGATGTCCTGCTCGCCCTCGCGAAATGCCTCGACGGACGAAATCAGCCTAATCTGAGGCGGAAGTTTCGGAAGAAAGAACCTGTCATCTACATCCACGCTATGCAGACGCACTTCGATGTGATCGGCGCTCTTTTGCGACACTGAGTAGTTTACCTGCTCCGAAAGCTCACAGACCATCCGATCAAACCCTTGGTGCGACCCGAACCGTACGCCGGAAAGGGTTGCCCCCTCTCCCAAGCCCGCACAAGCAAGCAAGGAAAACAGCAATGGTGCGAGCAAACTATATTTCGACGTCAATGTGCCCATCAAGGTGTTTATTATTTGATTGCTGAAGCTTGTTCGCCGCATCAGTCTGCGTTTCATTCTCGGACTTTTCATCGCTGTGCTCAAAGGTGTCCTCACCAAACGGCTGCCCTTGCTGCTCACGTTCCTGATGTTTGTCTCGATTGATCTGCTCAATTTCATAGGCAAAGTCACGCTTCTGACCAGGATGGCTTGGATCAACCTGACGAACCTGCTCCGCAGGTGGTCTGAAACGGGTATAGTCATCACTGTTGATCGGTCGAAACATAGATGTTCTCCGTCCGTCAGTGAAAGCTCCTTAACTGTGCAAGCGCGCACGAACGCGCGTCCTGAGCAGGAGCAGAGCCTTTGCATGTATTTGCGATGCTCTGGACTCGGTCAGGCCGAGAACTTCTCCGATCTCCTTAAGTGTCAGCTCTTCATAGTAATATAGTGCAACCACCAAACGCTCTTGCTCCGGCAATTCACGGAGGCCATCGACCAGCAGATCGCGAACTTCCTCTTCTTCCAATTTCTCATCATGCGCCCGCGTGTTTGGATCTGGGGTTGAATCTGCAAGTGGTGATTCACTACCATCCTGCCCGCGCAGGGTGTCGTCAAGGGAGAGCAGTATCGCAACGTTTGCGTCATTCAGCAATGAGCGATATTCCTCCAGCGGCAGGCCGAGAAAGGCCGCAAGTTCTGCATCCTCAGGCGCTCGACCAAGGCGTTGAGTTAGTGCATCGATAGCGCGCTCGAGCTTCCGAGCCTTTTGACGAATAGAGCGAGGGATCCAATCCAGCTCTCTCAGACTATCAACCATTGACCCACGTATTCTCGTCATCGCGTAGGTTTCGAACTTGATTCCAAGGGATGGATCAAAGTTATCAATAGACGCAAGCAGACCCATCACGCCGGCAGAGACCAGATCATCAAGTCGAACACTGCGGGGCAGTGTTCCCAGTAGACGCGAGGCGAGGCGGCGAACCATTGGCAGATACTCGAGCAACAACTGCTCGCGCAGTTCGGGACTTTGTGTGAGTACATATGCCTCCCACCCTTTAGCCGCTGTATTGACCGCCTTCATGGGCAAGGCTAGGAGCTGACCGCTCCACTTGAAGTCTGGGAAATCATCTCGTTCTGCCGCTCAAGCGCGCGTTGGGTCAGATACTGAAAGAGAATCTCGGCTGCGTGAGTCACAACGACCAGCGTTGCCCAGAGTATGATAACACGTGCGGCGATAACATGAATGGGCCATTCCATTGCGATTGCAAAGGCGGTAACCAGCAGCACAAGCACTCGACGCAAAGAGACAAGTAGATCATGCAGGGCGGAGTGTTGTTTCTTTGGCATAACTTACAGTCCTACCGCTGTTGACTTGTTGCGAAGCAAAACTGATTCTGCCACTGAATCAGCACCAAACACTTTCAATTCCAGCCAATCCGGACGATATCGCTCCAGGCGATTGAGAAAGTCCTGCCCGCTCGCCAGCCAGGCTACGGGTTTGCCCGTCAGTCGCGAAATAGTGACCAATGCGCCGGGCTGTTCACTCTCATCCAAACGCGAAAAGCTTAAATGAGTAATTCCATAATCGCGAAAACGGCGGGCGACTGCTGATTGCTCTGCGACTCGAGTTGTCGAGTTTAGGAGCAAATGCATCTCATCAGGTTCCAGCACCTGCAACATCGCCAGCTGATCAAGCAGTTTTTGGTCCTCACCAGGAGCGCAACCGGCAGTATCGATGAGCACAACCTGACACGCAGAAAGTTTGTGAAGCGCTGCAACGACGTCTTTGGCTTGATAGACAATTTCCAACGGCAACCCTGAAACCCGTGCGAAGGTGCGCAGTTGTTCAACTGCCGCAAGACGATGAGTGTCGAGCGATATCAGTCCCAGCTTAAGCTTTCCGTACCCTTTGGCATCTGTGGCAAGTTTCTGCAGGGTCGAGGTCTTTCCCGCACCGGGCGCGCCGACCAAAGCAATTTTGAAGGGACCGTCCTTTCGGGATATGGGACGATTTGCTGCGGGCGGAGCCATTTGTGCCACTTTGCTGATCACGAATCTGGAAATCTGTTCCGGTGATTCAAGCTGAATAGGGCCAAGTTGCACGAGCGCTTCAGTAGTCAGGTCAGTTGCCAGCTCCCTTTCAAAGCCCGCTTCTGTCATTCGCGATAGTAATCGTGAGAGCTGCATGGGCATAGACGGCAAATTGCTATACTTAAAATACTTGACGATGTCTGCAAGTTGATCGCGCAATGCTGCGACCTCAGACCGAAGTAGTGCGATTTCGTAGGCCTGGCTCGGCGCCCGTCGTTCAGGTGTGGCTTCTTGAAGTTTCACATTCAATTCGCTGGCAAATTCGGTGCCACTTTCAACATTAACTTGAAGTTCCCTGCTATCTGTAACCGTTACTTCATAGAATTCCCTGCCGCCGAGTCCGAACGAACTGGATGTGGACTTTTTCTCGCTTTTGAGAATTACGGCATTGTCGCCTAACTCTGCCTTTACCTTGGCAAGTGCTTCAGCAAACGTACGACCTGAGTATGTGCGTGTATTCATTTTGTTATCCTTCGATCTTGACTGTGCCCATCGGCTGAACGCTCGTCGAAGGAGGCAACTCAGCGGTCGAGAGCACAATCAGGTTTGGAAGTTCTATCTCCAGCATGCGCTTCAGGAACGCACGAGTTCCCGGCATGGTCACGAGAATAGGTTGGTACCCACGATTCAACATACCCTGGGCAATCTGTTTCATTGATGCAATGAGGCGATTCGAAACTGCGGATGGCAGGGCAAACTCAGTTCCTTCCTTGGCAGCGGAGCGTAAGCCCTCAGTGATCATTTGCTCTACTTTTGGCTCCAATGACATCGCCGACAATTTGCCGGGCTCATCCTCGTATTTCTCTGCTATCGCCTTGGACAATGATGCTCGCACTGCTTCGGTCAAATATTCCGGGTCCTTTGTCATCGGGGCATAGTCTGCAAGAGTCTCAAGAATCGTCGCCATATCTCGAATTGGCAACCCCTCTCTCAGTAGATTCTGCAGAACCTTCTGAATCTGTCCAACACCTAATTGGCTTGGTGTTAGTTCCTCGATTACGGCTTTGTGAGTTCTCTTAACAGCCTCGAGCAACTCCTGTACAAGCTCGCGAGTCATCAGGCGGTAGCTCTCACGTTTCAGCACTTCCAACAGATGTGTCGATACGACTGCTGCGGGTTCCACTACGGTATAGCCGCGTGATTGCGCAAGTTCTTTTTGCTCCCGAGATATCCAGATTGCGGGAAGACCAAAGCTCGGGTCCTTTGTCGGGATTCCCTCTACTTTCAATCCTCCCTCCCCACCGGCCAGAGCCATTAGCATACCGGGGCGGATCTCTCCTCGTCCAGCTTCGCTGCCTCGAATTCGAATGATGTAAATATTCGGTGCCAGCTGCGTATTGTCTCTGATCCGAACCGGCGGAATAACAAAACCGGTATCAGCTGCCATTTGTTTACGCAAGACTGTAATGCGGTCGAGCAAGTCGCCGCCCGGTCCACCTTCAACAAGCGGAATCAAACCGTAACCAATTTGAACTTCGAGCGGGTCCACCAATACATAGTCTTCAAGACGATCCTGTGGCTTTTGCTGAGCGGGCTTCTCCGACTCCTTCTTCACAACTAACTCTGCCTTTCGGGCAGCACTTACTCGCGCGAGAGCGAACGTCGATCCGGCCAGAACCAGGAAAGGTAACGTCGGCAGCCCCGGCGTGAAGGCGAACAGCGCAAGGACACCGGAAGCGATATAGATTGCACGCGGATGTCCAAGTAGCTGACTGGTGATGTCTGCGCCAAGATTGCTCTCTGACGCCGCCCGCGCAACGACGATACCCGCAGCAACGGAGATCAGCAGCGCCGGAATCTGCGAAACCAAACCGTCACCAACCGTGAGAATAGTAAACGTAGCTGCCGACTCGCGCCATGTCATACCTTGCTGGACAACGCCAACAGCAAACCCACCGATAATATTGATGCCGGTGATCATCAACCCTGCGATGGCATCCCCTCGCACGAATTTCGAAGCACCGTCCATCGCCCCATAGAAGTCAGCTTCCCGCGAAATCTTTTCTCGACGCCTGCGCGCCTCTGTTTCATCAATCATGCCTTGGTTCAGATCCGCATCGATTGCCATCTGCTTACCGGGCATGGCATCCAATGTAAATCTTGCCGCAACCTCAGCAATGCGGCCGGACCCCTTTGTAATCACGATAAGATTGATTACAACAAGAACAATGAAGATGACCAATCCAACAAAGTAATTTCCTTTGACGACAAAACCGCCAAAGGCCGTTATGATTGAACCCGCGTCTGCCTGCCCAAGAATGAGCCGTGTGCTGGCGACGTTCAGAGCGAGACGAAACAATGTTACAACCAACAGCAGGCCCGGAAACACCGAGAACTGCAGAGGCTCTTCAACGTAAAGGGCAGTCAGCAGAATCGCCAGTGAGATCGCGATAGAGCATGCCAGCGCGATATCCAGCACGAAAGTCGGAATGGGGATAATCATCACAACGACAATCGCTACGAGGCAGAGCGCCATAATGATGTCACTCTGCCTGAGTAGGTTGCCAAGCGCGCTGTGATTTTGACGCTGAACGCCCTTTGCTGTCAGTGCATTGTTCATTTCAGGCTATGCAACTCCGACAAATCTGCGTTTAATCCTGTAAACGTAGGCAAGGATCTCTGCGACCGCCTTATAGAGTTCAACAGGTATCTCCATTCCGACATCTACACTCTTGAAAAGTGTCCGTGCGAGAGGCTTATTCTCAACTATCGGTACTCCATGCTCTGCTGCGACTTCTTTGATCCGTTCTGCAACTTTCCTCGCCCCCTTCGCGACGACGACTGGAGCCGAACTCTTATGTCTGTCATACTTTAATGCCACAGCGATATGGGTCGGGTTCGTAATGATGACGTCCGCCTCCGGCACGCTTTTCATCATTCTTCTCAAGGTTGATCGTATCATAATCTCACGAATCTTGCTCTTGACTTTAGGATCTCCCTCTTGCTGCTTTGCCTCCTCTTTAACTTCCTCTTTTGTCATCTTTAGAGAACGCTCATGATCATACCGTTGGTACAGATAATCGATGATACCGATAGCCAAAAGGACGAATGCTGCAACACGGAAAAGATCGTCGAGTTTTCGCCCCATTTCCGGAATCATCTGTTCCTTTGGCATGAAGAAGAGCCAAGATGACTCGAGAGAAGCTGCTTGTAAGGTAAAGAAAAGTACAAGGCCGACCAGACCAAGTTTCAGCAAGCTCTTGCACAATTCGACCACGGCACGAGTTGAAAAGAAGCGCTTAAACCCGGACATAGGATTCAGGCGCGACCAGTTGGGAGCCGCAGCCTTCCAAGACAGCTGAAAGCCAACTTGCAGCACGTTTACAAGAAAGCCGACAAGCATGAGTGTTACGAGAAATGGCAACACGACTTCAGCAACTTCAACAAGTTCAAGCGCGGCCAAATCTTGTATCTCCTTTATGCCGAGATCGAGTCGCCCTGATCGCTTAAGCAGATCCTTGAGAATTCCTCCAAGACCGCTGACCATACTTGAACCAAGCCATGTAAGCGTGATAGCGGCACCGAGTAGCACAACCGCTGAATTGAGATCCTGTGATCTTGCAACGGAGCCCTTTTCCCGCGCTTGGGTTCTGCGCCGAGGTGTAGGCTTTTCTGTGCGGGAATCGCGATCAAACATTTGAAGCTAGTTCGTAAGGAGACGCAGAAAGCCCGGGATCTCGCTGCTGAAGTCACTGTACTGCTGACTGAAGATTGCGGCCACTGTGCTTGTCGTTAATCCCGCGAAGAACAATGTCAGTCCTACTTTGAGCGGAAAGCCAAGGACAAAGACATTCATTGTTGGTGCAACGCGTGTCAGAATTCCCAGAGCAACATCGCTCAAGAACAGCGTAACCATCATTGGTGCGGCAAGCTGTACGCCGTGGAATAGAATGACTCCAGACTTAGCGATGGACCATTCGGCGAGTTTACTGTCCACGCTTAATCCACCAATTGCAATTGCCTCAAAGCTTGCACGCACTGCTTCAAGCATCATTAAGTGCCCGTCGAGCGACAGAAAGATCAAAATTGCCAGCATTTCGTAGACTTGTGTGAGTACGTCGCTTTGCGTTTCGCTGTTGGGGTCGATCGTGGCGACTATCGAAAGCCCAGATTGCAGACCGATGATTCGCCCGCAGATCTCTATGGCATAAAAGACGAACTGACCGGCAAATCCCATTAAGAGGCCGCAGAGGGTCTCCGTGAGACCCATGTAAGCAAAGTCCCAGATAGTCGAACTTCCGGGTAGCTTGACCGTTTCTGTTGTTGGCACAATCAGTAGCGCAATCGCGACTGCAAGACAAGCCTTTACTGTGCCGGGTACCGCCCGATGTCTGAACACCGGCAGCACTGCAAGTGCCGCACTGATCCGAATGAAGACAAGCACAAACTGCTCGACAGAATCAATGTTGAACGGGAGTACCATCAGGAAGCAAGATCTATAAACGCTTCAATTTGCTCAATTATGCGGTCTTCTGTTTTCAGGCAGAAGTTGTCTATGTCCTCGCTAGACAAGTGAACAATTGCGGAGTAATCATCGTTTAGCACGGGATCCTCGCCTCCACCCTGACCGAGCCGTAGTTTTCGTGCGACATGATCCGCATACCCAATTAGGGCAGCAAGTTTCGAGTCACTTGTAGCCCGTCGCGGCTCATGATGACATCCCACTGAATCCTGCAATACTTTCGGCAGCGACCAGCGCTCCGTCAAGAAGCGACCGACCTCGCTATGGTCTATGCCAATGACAGCCGCTTCCGCATCCAGCATCGGTACATGATACGTATCCATGAGAGCAATAATCCGCTTGAAGTCATCGTGGAAGTAGCGGTCAATGACAACTTTGCCGACATCGTGAATCAGGCCAGCTGTGAAAGCGACTTCAGGATCTGCGGCTCGCGTTGCTTTCGCCAGCTCTCGTGCCGCGATTGCCGTAGCGAGGGAATGCAACCAAAGGTCCTTTCGCGAGAACGAGCCGACTTCGCCATCCTTGCTGAAGAGATCCATCGCGCTGCTCGAAAGCACAAGGTTCCTTAAGTTGGAAACTCCCAGAAAGACCAAAGCCTGCTGAATGCTAGTTACCGTACCGCGTATTCCAAAGTAAGGTGAATTCACCAGCTTCAGAAGTCGTGTAGCAATGGAGGGGTCGCTATCAACAGCATCCGCCAAGGAGCGATGGGACGAATCGGGATCGTCAGCAAGCGCAAGAACTCTCGTCGCGCTGTCGGGAAGCGTCGGGAGTGAGCGAATGTCCCGAAGAGTTTTAAGGATATCCTCTCTCGTTTTCATTTTGCGATAGTCGGGATAAGCGCAAACACGTAGGTCATAAAATCCACCAACTTCGCGGCCATCCATTGCATGAACACAAGAAGCGCCAAGGCCGTGACTACGATTTTGGGCACAAAGGCCAACGTCATTTCATTGATTTGCGTAACAGCCTGAAATATCGAAACGACCACGCCCACAATCATTCCGGCAAGCAACATCGGCGCACTAACCACCAGCGCGGTAGTCAGCGCATGGCTGGTGAGATATGCAGCTAATTCTTGTGTCATGAATTCCTCAATGAAAACTCTCAACTAGCGATTGCACCAGTAAGTACCATCCGTCTACCATAACAAACAGAAGAATCTTGAACGGGAGACTTACAGTCACGGGCGGCAGCATCATCATTCCCATAGCCAAAAGGACAGATGAAACGACCATGTCAATGATAAGGAAAGGTAAG
Organism: bacterium; assembly: GCA_023382385.1. Classification (NCBI taxonomy): domain Bacteria; species bacterium. The sequence continues at coordinate 820,250 of JAHDVH010000001.1, forward strand.
TATATCACGAAGCCGATCTGGAATGCAATGCGCAGCTCACTGACGACGTAAGCTGGCAGAAGAACCGAAAGCCCGATCTCCGAGACATTTGCCGGCGCGGAATCACTAGCCATTTTCGAAAACAAAGCAAGATCCTTCTCTCTGACTTGCCTTAGCATAAACTCCTTGAATGGCTCTGCTGCATTCTGCCACGCAACACTTTGCTCAATCTCGCCTCGCAGAAAAGGTTGAAGCGCGTTTGTATTTGCCTGGTTTATTGCCGGACTCATCACGTAGTAGGTCAAAATCAAGGCGAGTCCTGCCATTAGTTGAGCAGGTGGCACTTGCGCCGCACCCATGGCTTGCCGAAGAAAGTGGAACACCACAATAATACGGGTGAAGCTCGTCATCATCAGGACGAGTGCTGGCGCGAGAGCAATCAACGTCATCAATCCGACAATCTGCAGCGTTGTCACGGTTCTCGCAGGGTCCGGATTGCTTCCAAACTCAAGTGAAACAGTCGGCAATGCCTGCCCGAAAACTACGGGGGCAAACAGCACTCCTGCGAGGAGAAGCACTCGTCTCACTTTGCTGTGCTCCGTTTGAGAATGTCAGAGAATGAAGTCGTGGCCTTTCCGCTCAAAGCACTAATAATGCTGCTTTTGTCCGCTTCACTGTCTATTTCCATGAGAGGGCACAGTGATTTATCTGTCACACCAATCAAAAGCAGCTTGCTTCCGACTTCAAGAACTACAACCTGCCTTCCGGGTCCAATAGATTTGGTTCCAAGCAGCCGCCACCCGTCATGTTCCTTTTGATTTAAGTGACCTGAAGGAAGGTACTTCTTGAATGCCCAAGAAAGCAGAAAAATGAGTCCAAGAACGACTGCCAAGGACGCAAACGTCTTTATCAAGTCGACACCCATAATCAGTTCTTGCTCGCGTTCAACCGCTCTTCCGGATTGATGAGCTCGGTGATTCGCACTGCAAAGTTCTCCTCAATCACCACAACTTCACCACGCGCGAATCTCTTGCCATTAACGAACAAATCTACCGGTTCACCTGACAGTTTGTCTAACTCAACAACAGAGCCAGGAGACAGTTTCACGATATCTCGAATAAGCATATGTGTCCGTCCGAGCTCAATCGAGATAGGCAACTCGATATCCATGACGAGTCCCATTTCTCTTTTCAAGGCAGGATCAAAGGCATCACTTCCATCCGACTGAACCGCTTGCCTTTTCACCGCAGGTGGTTGAGGAAAGAGCACATCAATCAGCTCGTTCGACGTTATCTTAACAATCGTGATTGGCTGGTCGAGCATAACAGTCAGCTCTGTTACCGACCATGAACCGATAAAGTCCTGGGGAGAGGTATCGATTACAACCGCCTTTGCATCCTCTGTCACAAGATGCGGACCGCCCGCCTTTGCGACCTCGCTATAGTAGATCCCAGTCACTTCACGGCACAGATCCCTGATCGGCTCAAGATGTTCTTCGGCAGCAAAGCGTGCAGAACCGTCCCCCATGTTTAGTAGATCCGCAAGCAGTGCCGCCTCATCCTTTTTCATCAGAAATATGGTCTTGGCCGCTGACAGGTCGACCGTCACAACCGTGCACATCACAACTTCACCAGAGAGCGCAGCCTTTACTTCCTTGTAGTCGAAAGCAAATGGCCCGACCATCTCAACGCGGACTTCGCGTTCAAGGAAAGATTGGATTGATTTTTCAAATTGCTCGGTGAATAGGCGCTCTGCTCTGATTCGTGAGTCATCGGCGACGAGAACACGATATGCTTCACTCATGGACGATCTCCTCCTGATTGGAGATTACTCTGGTGATTCGAATAGCTTGCTGATGTTTTGAATTTCCAGGCTCCGCCCAGAACTTGACTCGTTTGTCGACCCATACTTTAACTGGATCATCCGTGCGCTGTTCAAGGAGAATAACGTCGCCCGTGTTGAGAGAGAGATATTCCCGCATGCTTAGCTTTGTCGACCCCAACTGTGCCCGAACAGGCAACTTGCTTAGGCGAATGCGCTCAAGAAGCTCGTTGCGTTCCTCCGGATTAATGCTGCGGGAACTTAGATTTGTCCACCCGATGGATAGATTACTCATGGTAGGCTCAAGCACGAAGTAAGGGAAACAGATATTCAGAGGATAAGTGTAATCGCGCACAACGATTTCACACGAGATAACTACAGCTGATTCCGAAGCAGGTGCAATCTGAACAAACTGAGGATTCGATTCATATGACTCCACATAAAGCGAAAGCGGCGTGACTGTCCGCCATGCATCGGCAAGTGCGGAGAGTCCGGAGTCTACAACCCGACGAAGAATCGTTTGCTCAATGAGCGTCAATTCGCGAAGTCCGTCTTGTCTTGTCCCCATGCCGCCTAAGAGCCGATCAACCACCATCAGCGAGAATTGAGGCGAGATCTCAAGAATCAGCGATCCCTTCAGCTGGTGCGACGACACGATGTAAAGACAGGATGGAACTGACAATGAAAGCATGTACTCGGAATAGGCTGCTTGATCGATTGAAAGCAGGTTGATATCCACGAGAGTCCTAAGGGTTCCCGAAAGATATGTACCGAATGTACGGGAGAAGGCATCGTGGATGGTGCGCAATGCGCGCAGTTGATCCTTGGAGATTCGATCCGGATGTTTGAAGTCGTAAAGGTGAACTGGACGCTCACCCGCTCCTTTTGAAACTTGAACACCCTGCCCGCTGGAGACGTTTCTCAGCAGCGCGTCAATCTCTTCTTGTGTGAGTATCTTGCTCATGAGTCGCTATTGCAGGACATAAGTTGAGAATATGATCCCTTTAACTGGCGCTTCCGTTAGAAGCGAGTTGACTGAAACCTGAAGCTCCTGACGAAGTGTATCTCGATAACTCAGACTGGCGAGCTGATCGAGGGTCTTAGACCCCAGCAAGGAAATGGTTGCGTCGCGCAGAAGTGGCATCTTCGATGCAATCTCTGCTTCAGACTTAGGATTGGAGAGTGTCAGACCGACTATGGTCGAAAGGAAACGTCGGCCACCAGTTCCTGCAGGATTGACAATGATCTCATCGAGGAGGGCAACTCCTGTTGCTGAGACTGCCTCGCTTTTTGAGCTGGATTCGCCGTCTTTGTGATGCGCGGATTCGGTGGCCTCAACTGATGTCGAGCTATTTACCGTAGATCTTGCCTGCGCAGAGTTGTCAGGGAAGAAAATGGATTTTTGTATGAGAAAGGCTGCCGCAGCCTGTGCTAGAAGGATGCCCGATATGATGAGTATCCGTTTAAGCGGCAGCTTTCTGCCCGATTCAGGTTGCTGCACCTGAGCGTCAGGCTTTACCTGTTTTTCAGTTTTCTTTTCTGCCATCGTTGTCCAGAGGAGTGTAAAACAAAATTGCGACCAAATGGTCAGTACGTACGATGGCGGCGGTGGTCGAACCGTGAGGAAGGCGGAAAGCAGGAGCTTAAGCAGGTCGCTTGGTGTGGCGCGCCCAGCTAAGGACGCGCCACACTCATGCTAACTTACCGCTTGAGCTGCGTCACTTCATTCAGGAGCTGGTCAGCTACTGTAATGACACGAGACGCCGCTTGGAATCCACGCTGAGCGATGATCATCTCCGTAAACTGCTCAGCCATGTCCACCGTGCTGAGTTCCAGGTAACCTGCATAGATCTGGTTGACGTTTCCGTTGTCAACACCGATCAATGGATCACCTGAATTCACCGTCGCACTGTATATGTTTTCACCTGACAGTGTTAATCCGGAAGGGTTCGCGAAGCGCGCCAAGGCAATCTGTCCCAGGGTACGCGAGATTCCGTTCGAGTAACTGCCGATTATCTTGCCTTCGTTGTCAACCGTGAAGTCGGACAAAACACCCATCGCGTGTCCGTCCTGGTGGATCGCTATGGTTGTTGTGGGTGCAGAGAACTGCGTAATTCCATCAAAAGTCCCGACGGTACCGGCGTTGAGATTGACGACCAGAGACTGCGCTTGCGCGGGCGTAAAGGTAAGCGGGCCGCCATCAAAGCTCAACAGGGATCCGTCGCTGTTAAATCGAACCGTTCCGGTGTTACCCATCAACCGGTCATTGATGTCGTTGATTCCTCCATCATCGACGACGGCTTCCCAATTCCAAGTATTGGATTCCGACGTATCTTGAGTGAAGTTCACTTCAACTTTGTGTCGCTCACCACGGCTGTCGTACACATAAATGGAAACGGAGTGAGTGCCGGTCATACCGGATTGCGTGTTCACAAACGTCGGCAGGAGCATCGAGGAAGCTGATGAACCGTTTATGTCTTCAAAGGACATAGATATTGTCGTTCCGCTTGTGCCGGCCAAATTATCCTTTAGAACCATCTTCCCGGCTGCGTCGATTGTCAATTGTGAGCCGCCTTCACCCTCGCTATCAAAACCGAGTGCGGAGTTGAAGTGATCCAACAAATCACCGAGAGACGTGCCGTTATTGCCTTCGCCGTAAACGAACTCGAGATTCACGGCCGTTCCGTCACGGCGGGTCGCAGTGAGCCGGATGATATCACCGTCGTCCATCGGCGCGGTCGCCTGATCAAGACTATTAAGCTCGGTAGCCCGAGTCGCCGGGACACCATCAGCGGCAAAGGCAAATGACGCAGCGTAGGTTTGGCGGGTAGAAGAATTAGCATCAAGATTGCAGAAATATCGAATCTCAGTCGTTGCCCGTGCGGGATCCTTTTCGCCGAACGGAAGTGTGAGCGGCTCAATGGCCGAAGAAGGAATCAAAGTGCCGTTCTTATCTGCCAGTCTACCAAGCACGTGCATCCTGCCGCCTGCCGCAAGCAACGAGCCATCGGCGTCGATCTGGAAGTTACCGGCTCGACTGAAAAACTGCCTTTGGCCGTCCCCAAGCACAAAGAAACCGTCACCTTGAATAGCAAGGTCATTTCGATTACCGGTGTTCTCGAAGTTGCCTTGCGAGAAAATCCTGTCAATCGAATTGATCCGGGTACCAAGACCAACTTCAATTGCGTTGCTACCGCCGCGCGTGTCAATCGGTCCCTCTGCCGGCTTTAACAGTTGCGAAAATCCCGTGGCGAACGAGACACGACTCTGTTTGAAGCCGATGGTATTGACATTGGCGAGGTTGTCGCCAATGACATCCATTTTTGCCTGGTGGGTCGAAAGACCCGAAACTGCGCTGAATAATGATGTCATCATAGTGTTTTTCCCTCTTCGAGCTTCTGTCGTTCAGCTCGGTTTGGGGCCTCCTGCAAGAGGACCGGCCCGTTGAATGGTTTATGCAATAACTGCGCTGTCAATTTGTGTGAAGACGTGCGATCCCGTTTGCGACTGATCCAATGCCGTCACGACTGTACGGTTACGCACACTAACGATGAAGGCAAGATTGTCGAGCAGTACCAGCGACGATTCCCCGCCCTTGTCTGCTGCGCTGCTGACGCCTTTCTCAAGCCGCGCCATTTGCGGATCGCTCAAGCTGATTTGCCGATGAAGCAGTCGATTCTGGGCATGTGTGGAGAAAGTAACAGGTTGTGTATCACGCAGTGTCTGTTCAAATATATTCCCAAACTCCGGCCCTCGCCTTGGAGACGCGGGCGCTTGCTTCTGGACAGAAGTTGGAGAACCAACTGGATTAACGGCCGAGAGCCGATTGAGAAGTGTCTCTATTTCGCTCACTTTGGTCACCCCTGCAATGCAGAGTTGCCTCCCGCAGGTGGCACGTCGGCCATCACTGAGAGGATGTCGCCCAAGAACAACTGGTAGCCGTTCACCGTCAAACTCACTCGACCACCCTCGTAGTTCACAGCGCTGACCACTCCCTGAACGTAGGTTGTGGCGTTGATCGCTTCTCCACTGGCGTTCTTTGCGGAAACCGAGTAGGAATAGGTTCCGGACGGCACCAGATTCCCGTCGTTGTCTCGGCCATCCCAGTAGATTGCTGTGTCCCCTGCTGAATGCGCGGACATGGAGAGTGTGCGGATCGTATTGCCGTCTGCGTCTGTCACATTGATTTGTATTGACGTTGCCGCTTGGCCAAGATTGAATCGCAAATCGGCTCCGCTCGCACCGTCAAATTCAATGCGATCACTCTGCGCACGTACAACCTTGCCAACGAGCGCTGCCGCGAGATTCCCATTGATGGACTGAGTCATCAAGAGGTTCATGTCTATTGACTCGTTTAACGCGGCTTTAATCGCACCAAGCTCTTGCACCGACGTGAACTGCGCCAGTTGAGACGCATACTCTTGGCTGTCCATCGGGCTAAGGGGATCCTGATTCTGCATTTGAGCAATCAGCATCTCGAGAAAGTCGAGTTGGTCGAGAGTGTCTTGTCGGGAACTAAGCTGGCCGGCAGCTGGGATATTGAAAGTGCTGTTTGTTGCGTTGACGTTCATTTATCTCTCCAGTTCGAAGAGCTGCAGAAATGCCGTGCTGGCTTCGTGAGTCATCAAGTACTTGCACAGAGCGTAACTCGTTTTCGTTACCTCCTGCGGTCGGCCACAAGTGAGGCACTCGACTGTGAACTGGCGCTTGCCAGTTCGGGATCGCGCCTCTTGTAGCGTCTTGAATCGCCGATTCCCGCACGTGCAGATCGGCATGTTCTTCGTTGAAGGTCTCATGGTTCGTCTCACCTATTGCAAAGCACAGGCCAAGCTCGAGGGTCGCCTCAAAGATATGACAATACATGCTTTAGAGATACTTTTGGGAGCGGTTTAAGTTTGGTGAGGGCAATTCATACCTATGCCGTCCAGACTCGTCGTCCGAAGAACGCTGGTCTATCGGAGGCGGCTTGGTTCGTGTGGTCAAGCCGTCTCTCTGGATCGCCCGGATGCCGTACGCTACCGTTTTGCGACGGGTCCCCGTCTTGAGGGGCACGGTTCGAATGAGTGTGTTGATGATACTGCTTCGAACCCCGTTCTGAAATTTCTATCTGTTGAACAGGATAACCTTGATCCCTCAACCAGATGGCAATCTGCCCTCTCTGCTCTTCCATCACGGCAGCAACTGTCGGATCCGCCGCAATTCGAATTGAGTATAGGTCATTCTCGCGAAGAACATCGATATCTAATGTGCCAAACTCTTCAAACGGGACGACCAAGTGAAGTTCATCAGGTTCAACCACCCGGCGACGGGATTGTTCAAGCGCCTGCTGCAGAGCCGCCTGCAGCGTTTCGTTTGCCAATCGACCCCAAGTTGCCGCCTTCGCGGATACGCCGTTCAGACCGTTTGTTGGAAACGATGACCCTCCTGAAGGCATTGCGTTGGATTGTTCTCCATGGGTCGATTCATGCTCGCTGCCGGGAAAATAGCCGTGGCTGCTCAGAGAGCTAACTCCCTTCGTGGGTAGCTCTGATTTGTCAAGGGAGAGCACTGTGGGATTACTATCCACATTTGCGCTCGCCCTACTCCTACTCTGCCACGCCGTGCTGTTCTGACTAACAAGGCTGGGATCGGTTGCCTTGAGATCACTTCTTACGTCACTCCTGAGGAGCAAAGAAATATCGGGAAGAACTGGTTGACGTGGTGCAAATACCGGGTCCTGTGATCGGATATGAGCAGTCTGTTTTGGATGGTTCGGGTGCATCTGAATCGCTTCCGGTGACGTAAACTCAGAGACACCTTCTGCAGACCTGCTGAAGGCAGATACGGACTCAGTATCCTGTTTTCTTGCTCCTTCCTGAGCAGGAGCTTCCATCGTAAGACTTCCAGCAGAAACATCGCTTGTGAAACGGCGTGGTTTTGCCACAACAGATGTCTGATAGCTCATGGCCTCTAAAGTAGAGCTTTTGGCTGCAGGGGTCGCGCTTTGGGCTTCAAGGTGATTCTTCACGTGCTGAATCCTTACTTCGGCAGTCCTCTCTTGCCCCATCTTCGAAGTTCGCTGCTGCAGATTCGCTCCTTGACCTGTCAACCGGGGAGCAGGAATCTCTGGACTCACTTTGCTGGGCAAGATATGCTGGGTAACACGTGTTGCATGCTGTCGTTCACGGTTTTCCTTGTTCAGAGTTTCCTTTAGGTTTCCCCTTGAAACCGGTACCGGCTCCGAGCCACGAGCAAGATCGTTTCGGGTCGCGCGGATTACTGATTCGACCGAACGGGGCGCATTCGTTTCAGTACGAGCAATGTTGGTTGCTACAAAGGTATTGCTCAGGTTGGGATTCTCCCTCGACACATGAACGGCTGGCGGTCTATGCAGCCCCGAAACCTGTCTCTTCGCCTCCACGACATGTTCCGGTATCGTCACAGCACGAGCTTCCTGCAGCGGGAGCCGAGCCGAACTTAGAGACTTCGCCTCCACGACATACTCCGGTATCGTCACCGCATGAGCCTCTGATTGGCGGCGTGCACTGCTTGTTTGAGCAGCCGGCACAGATTGACCACCATTGAAGTCGGACTTCCCTGTGGAACGTGGCTCCGACGTGCCTCGGCTAACCACCGACACGGTTTTCGCGGGGCGCTCTGCTATCGAGCGCGGGGGTCCCGCCAAAGGTTCAGGTTTGGATCCAATGGAGTTCGAAGTGCCGCTCTGCTTGCTCTTCGCGTCTGTCTCTGACTTAGTGGACAGGGAGTTCTCTTCTAAACTGACATTCGAAAGATCGAGCGAAGGAGACTTCCTACTCAAGATTGCTGCCTGTGTAGCTCCGAGACTCGGAACGTCAAGTTTGTTGATGCCTTTCACGGAGGGAAGCATGGAAGATGCGTCAGTGATAGTGAATACGCCGCTTGCGCCGATCGCCGGCAACACGTGGGTTACATTTGCCGTAACTTTCTCGGCATAATCACCTGACTTCTTTCGCTCAGATTGCTTCTGCTCAGGCACTCGCGAAGGTGGATCGGCGGCCGTTGAGGTGGACTTTAGCTTGTCTTGCGCCTCGCTTTGCTGACTGCTATGGCGTGTTAAAGTAGAAACCGCCGGTTTTGGAACCGGCGGCTTGCTTTGCAATTGACTTCGTTGTGGAGCTTCCTTGGGTGACTGCTCGCCGACTCGATGCATCTGAAGAAAGCCGCTGAAGCCGTCCTTCGCAGGAGCGAAGGTACGTACATTCTTGCCTTCCTTCAAGTTGCTCTTCATGAGGCCGAGCAGATCCGCCTTAATCTTCATGATGACTTTCTCGCCCCTGAGAGTTCAGTCATCCTCTCCGCAACAGACGCCGCAACCGGCACGGGAAGCGATGCCATCATCTTTGCCCCGCTGCGTGCTTTCATTCGCATGACAAGCTGGACGATAGTATCCGTTGGCAATCTCTCCGCAATTACTGCCGCTTCAGCAGGCTTCATTCCCTCAAGCATTTTTGCAAGTTTAGCAAGCTCAGCGGCAGAACGGACTTCAGATTCCAGCGCCTCGGGATTCTCGACGACACTGCCTGCATCAAGTTGCATTCGTTCCTCGCCATTCGGGTCGGGTTGCACGACCGCCTGCTGCGCCGCAAGAGGCATCTCCGGAACGGTCTCCGCTGGCGGGTTGATCGGCTCTGTTGTGCTCGCGAAATTCTTGGATGTATCCGCTGAAACAAGTTCCACGCCCGCACTGCTGCTAACATCACTAAGCGGATCCACATCCAGGTCACTCAACAGGGAGTCTGCTGTCTCGGTATGAAGACTGTCAGCAGACGTCGTACTCTGGACGATTTCGCTTGGAGCAGGCCGAGGCTGCATAAACCGCAAGACAAAATGCGCAATGACGTTCAGCACAAAGAATGTGCCGACGTACAGTCCGATGGTGGGAAGGTATTTCTTGATCATTTGTTCTTTGGACGTGACTGTGATATGTCATCCGAGAAGGATTGCTCTTCGCGGAGAATCTCCTTGAACCATGCTTCACGCTTTCTTTCACCAAGCTTTTCCAGCCCCAGGCGGTCTCTGCGTGCAAGCAGGAACCGTCGCCTTGCTTCGCTCATATGATGGTCATGCTCACGTACTACGGACGATTGAAATCCTACGATTCGTTCTATCCTCTGCAGATAGCGCCAATCCGTCATTCGATCTGCTATTCGGTTTGGTCTCGACAGAGAATCGACCATCGCCTCGGATTGAATGTCGCGTTCTCCAGTGAACATCGCCAATCGTTGTTGCTGGGCGCCAAAAGCTTTTTCCGCGCGTTTCTGCTCCGCCAGCCGGAGCAATTGCTGAATGTTGCGAACTCGCAGCACACGCTCAAGGCCAAACCGGAACTTCTTCACTCTGTTGCCAATTCGATAACTTGTGCTCGAGCTTCTTCCAGCGATGAGCGCTGCAACATATTCTGTCCAAGCATCGCCTGGATGGCCGGAAGCTTTTCAAGTGCGCGGTCAAGCGCAGGAATCGAACCACGGGCATACGCCCCGATTGAGATAAGATCCTCGCCTTCACGATAGGCTGCAAGCCACTCTTTGATTTGCGCAACAGCACTTCGATGCCCTTCGTCAACGACGTTCGGCATCACACGGCTAATGCTGTTGAGCACATCTATTGCAGGATAATGATTTCTGGCTGCAATTTGTCTTGACAGCACGATATGTCCATCGAGAATGCTCCTCATCGTGTCAGCAACCGGCTCGAGCATGTCGTCACCTTCGACCAGCACCGTGTAAATCGCGGTAATTGAACCCTGTTCTGAGTTACCGGTGCGCTCCAGCAGCTTGGGCAGCGTGGCGAACACAGATGGCGGATATCCGCGTGTTGCGACCGGTTCATTTAGCGAAAGACCTACTTCCCGCAAAGCGTGGCAGACACGTGTGACGCTGTCCATCATCAGCAAAACGCGCAATCCTTGATCTCGAAAATACTCTGCCACCGCGGTTGCCGCAAGTGCACCTTTGATTCGCAGCAACGGCCACCGATCCGATGTCTCGCAAACGATTACTGAACGCTTAAGCCCTTCCTCCCCCAACGCGTCTTCAAGGAAGTCCCGCACCTCTCGGCCACGCTCCCCTATCAATCCGACCACGATCACGTCAGCGCTCGTGTAACGAGCCATCATGCCGAGCAGAATGCTCTTGCCGACACCGCTGCCTGCGAAAATACCAACCCGCTGACCGACTCCGAGAGTCAGCATGCCGTCAATGGCACGTACTCCAACTTGGAGCGGCTCTTTTACCCGCGGGCGTCTTAGCGGATTAGGACACTCAGCTTGAAGAGATCGATACGCTTTTGCGTTGATAGGTCCCTTTCCATCGAGCGGCTCTCCGAGACTATTAATGACTCTGCCCAGCATCTGGGATCCTACAGGCACAAGCTGTGTTCGCCCTAGATCTGCGATTTCGTCGCCTGGGCATACACCATTAAGATCCTCGAGTGCCATCAACAATGTCTGCGCACCGTCAAAGCCAACAACTTCAGCAAGCTTTTCGCCTTGCGATGTCGTGATACTGCAGAGATTACCAATAGCGCTTCGCGGCCCCTTCGCTTCGAGCACCAGGCCGCGCACGCTGTTAACGCGACCGACCGCCCGTACCGCACTTGCGCTCTGCAGAATGCTCTGGGCTTGCGAGAGAAGGTTACTCACGTGCTCTTCTCCATCGCCGTTTCGAGCTGCTCGCGAAGTGCATTCAACTGAGTCGCAAGTCGAGCATCGAGCGATCCGATGTCGCTATCGATCAGACAGTCGCCGCGATGCAAGGAGTCGTCGGGGCGCACATCCAGCACTGCCGCACTGCTCATGGATTCGCTCAGCGACCCCAGATGCGAGCGAATGTGCGAGATGTCGTAAGGGTTTACTCGAATGGTAACGTGCCGTGCTGCGCTGATTTCTCTGAGCGCCGCCCGCACGATATTGTAGAGTAGCTCCGGTTTAATCGAAAGCTCGCTGAACAGGATCTTCTCGGCCATTTGTGTTGCGAGAGCAACGAGCTGTGATTCAAATCGGGAGGCCAGCTCGGCACGCTCTGCGTTCAGCGTTTGCGCATACTGCTCAAGAAGTTGAAATGCCGACATCATCTCTTGTTGAGCGTCTTGACGACCGAGGAGCTTTCCCTCTTGAAGTCCCTGCTGTCTTGCAGCTTCCAATTCCGTAGCGATCTTGCTTCGGTCAAGTCCTCGGTCGTGAACAGTGCCTGCTTGTGCCAGAGGCAGAACTGGTCTCACCTTCTGGGGCGGTTCCCAAACGATGTCGCGAAAATAGTTAACCGGCCGCTCCGAAAAGCGCTTAAAGTCCGCCGGCTGAATCCGTTGGTGTTCAGATCGTTTAAGCACGCGTCCCATACTATTCGACCATAACCTCGCCCTTGCTTCCGCTCACGATGACGATTTGTCCCAGTTCTTCCAATCGTCGTATGGTGTCCACCACCTGCTGTTGTGCAACTTCCACTTCCTTGAGTCGGACTGGACCCATATACTCGATTTCTTCCTGTATTGTCTCCGACGCGCGTTCGGACAGATTTGCCAGAACTCGTGCTTTGACATCCGGGCTGACGTGCTTCAGTGCAAGGGCAAGATCCTTGTTGTCAACTTCTTTAAGCACCTTTTGAATGGACCGATCATCGAGTTGCACGATATCCTCAAACACGAACATTAGATTCTTGATATCTGTGGCGAGATCAGGCGATCGCTCGTTGATTTTGGAGAGTATCGACCTTTCGGTAGAAGTTCCAATCATATTGAGAATCTCGGCCGCTGCCTTTACGCCTCCCAACTTGCTCGAACTCTGCGAAAAATCCACTCTTGACTCAAGCACCGACTCAACCGCCGAAATTGTCTCGGGTGCGACACGCTCCATATTGGCGTATCGGATCATTACCTCAGCCTGCAGATCGGGAGATAGGTCGGCGAGAATCTGAGCACTCTGCTGCGGTTGCAGTTGACTCAGCACAAAAGCGATTGTTTGCGGATGCTCTTTTTGCATGAAGGCGAGCAATTGATTGGGATCGACGTTCTTAAGAACGTTAAACCCCTTCACGCGAATCATCCGCTCAATACGTCTGATAATCTCTACGGCTTTCTCGGGGCCTAATGACCTGTTCAATACTTCCTCAGCATAGGACATGCCGCCCAGTGCAACGAAGTCCTGCGCCGACATCATATGATAGAATTCTTCGATAACCGAGTTAACGGTAGCTGAATCCACGTTCCGCAGTTTCAGCATTTCCTTTGTGATCTCTTCGATCTCGTCCTGCTGCAGCCGCTTGTAGATTTCTGCAGAGGCATCTGGACCAATCGAGATCATAAAAACCGCGGCCTTCTGGATGTTCACCAGCCTTGCGGAGGAGCTTTGTCTAAGTGGTGCCATCTGCAACCCAAGCGCGTAGAATTTGTGCCGCGTTATCCGGCTTGTTTACGACAAACTGAATGGTTCGATTGAGCATTTCCTGTGCTTTCAGCGCCTCAACTGAGGGACCGTCGTCATCAAGCTCGATCAGCTTGGGTCCATCGCTGCCGCTCTTGAAAATTACCTTCGGGCCGTCATTTCCCAGGACGACACCACTATGGCCCATCGGTGAGGCGGAGCCGCCTGATGTACTGCCGTGAACGGAATTGCTTTGTGCCTGCTGTTTGAGGGGCACCGCTTGCGGGATCTGTTCCTGCTTGGCCGCTCCAACTCCCGTCAGAGCGTAGCCGCTTTCACCTTGAGGTAGTGACTGCATGGTCGCATCAGCGGGCAGCGCGGGCAAACGTTCACTGACTTTGCTGAGCACACTGCGGATCGCAAAGAACGCAAGGATCAAGACGACCACGAGCACAATCTTGTCGGCAAACTGCAGAAGAAGTGCCTGCCATCCTGTCGGTAGATTTGTCTTCGAGTTCGGTTGCGCTACATTGTCCGAAAACTGGAAGGAGATAACCGTCAGCTCGTCTCTACGAGTATTGTCAATACCGAGCGCATTTGCGACCAGTGCGCGGAACTTCTCCAGTTCCTGCGGAGTACGTTCAATATAAGTCTGTATCGTCTTGCCCTCAGCGTCGGTCGACGTCGCATAACTTCCGTCTATGAGAACCGATGCCCAGATGCGCTCAATATTGCCGACTTCCGGAACAAACTTCTCGACCGTCCTCGGTACTTGATAGTTCGTCACCAGCTTTTCCGACGTTCCGCTGGCGCCATCCTCGGTCGTCTGTGATTCTTCGGAAAGAGTAGCGGCGCGATCCGAGTCATAGTCTTCAGACGTACGCTCAATTCGATTCCAGTTGAGTTTAGCCGTAACTTCAACGCGCGACCGCCCGGGTCCGACGACATTCTCCAGCAAAGATTGAGCTTTACGCTCCAGCGCCTGCTCAATGCTCTGCTGCATCTCTAACTGCGTCGAAGAGAGCCCGGCCAGTTCATCACGCGTTGTGTTCGTAAGTGGATTTCCTTCCGCGTCGACGATGGTCACGTACTCTGGCTCAAGCCCTTCCACTGCATAGGCAGTCAGGCTCGTCAACGCTGCGACCTGCTTCTTGCTCAGACTGTAGCCCGGCTTTAGCGTAAGAACTACCGAAGCGGTTGCAGGCTTCTGATCTTCCTTAAATAATCTCTTTTCTGGCACCACCAAGTGCACTCGAGCGTTTTCGACTCCTTCAATGGAAGTCATGGTTCGCGCAAGTTCGCCTTCTACCGCACGATGATAGTTCATCTTCTGCAGAAAGTCCGTCATGCCGAGCATCGGTTTATCAAAGAGCTCGTAGCCCAACTCGCCGGTGCGGGGAATGCCTTTTTCGGCAAACGTCAAGCGCAGTTCATTGACCTGCTCTTGTGGAACCTTGATGGTGCCGTCGCTGGAGACGTCAAACTTGATCTTCTGATCACGCAATCCGTCCGTTACTGCGGCGGCGTCTTTTGCGTCAAGTCCGGCGTAGAGCGTGACAAACACGGGCCGAGTCGTATAGGACACTGCTGCTGCGGTGATCGCGATCACCAAACCCGCGCCAATCACCAGCAATGACCGTTGATTAACAGTCAATCGTTGCCAGAGTTCGCGTAATGTGTCGAGTGGATTGCCCATTTATGCTGGCTTGTTGTGACAGGTGATTAGACCGGCGTTCGCATCAACTCTTGATAGCCTTCGAGGGCTTTCTTCCTAATTTCGAGGAGCAGCGCCATTGAAATGGAGGCTTCTTCTGCTGCGGCCATGACTTCGTGGATATCTTGAATCTGACCGGTGGCAAAGAGCTGAGTCTTCTCAGCCGATGCAATCTGCATTTTGTTTACACCGCCAATGAAATCCGAGAGCGTATCTCCGAAAGACTCTCCCCCGTCTTGTTTCTGCTCAGATTGCAAACCCTGCGCAATCGGCGGAATCGGCCTGATGTTGTCGATGCCGTGAACCATAGTATTATGCCCTCAAGTCGAGGTGTTTGCCGAGTTCTTCGAATGGACGAAAGCCGTCAAGTTCCGCGTGCTTTTGTGCAATGAGCTCTT
The DNA here is from genome assembly GCA_023382385.1 of bacterium. Lineage (NCBI taxonomy): Bacteria > bacterium. The sequence continues at coordinate 835,539 of JAHDVH010000001.1, forward strand.
TCAAGCGGGCTTCAGCGTCACCACGTTCTGCAGCGGGAGTCGTCTGAGGCTGTGGCGGCTTCTGCAGCTGCACGACGGGTGAGTATGTGGGATTGACTTTCACAACTATAGCTCAAGTGCTTTCTTCATCATCGCTTTGGTCGCATTGAACGCCGTGACGTTTGCCTCGAATGCGCGCGATGCGCTGATCAGGTCGGTCATTTCCTGGACAAGATCCACGTTGGGCAGACGCACGACGCCGTTTTCGTCTGCGTCAGGATGATCGGGATCATGAACTTCGCGGAAGGCCGAGGGATCGCTTTGAATACTCGCTTTGACTCCGCCGCTTGAAGACAGAGACTTGCTTTCATCGCGGCCGAACATGTGATTGGCGTCTGTGCGTGCGAGCTTCTGATGGGTGCTTTGGGCCAAAGCGGATTCGAATTGCTGTTCTTCCGTCAACACAGTAGCTTTGCGCCGATAAGGTCCGCCGTCTGCTGTTCTTGTGGTCTCGATATTGGCGATATTCTCGGCTATGGTATTCATGCGCTTCCGTTGCGCGGTCATGCCGGAAACGCTCGAATTCATGCCCGAAAACAGAGGGTGTAGTTCCATCAGTATTTCCTTGAACTTTCTTGCCACCGGGACAATAAGCAGTTATCGTGCCGACCCAGTCAATACTTGAATTCTAAGCGGTCAAGTTTATTTAAGTAGATAATTATTAATTAGTTAAGAATCATTTGACTTGAGCTTTGGGACACCAGATCGTTACTCGACTTGGAACATCCGGCACCATTTTCCCAATCCCGAAGCTTGAGCTTGCCTGAGCATCTGTTATGAGATCAGGCTCACGAAAAGTTACAGAGCGATCATTTCGCTCGGCACCGTGAGATCTTCTCCGGGCGGAGACGCGTTTGCCTCTGAGCTGGAGGTTCACTAACTTGTGCTTGTCTGTCTTGCTCGGATTTAGTCTTATGAGGCGTCTATGCATTGCGACAAACTGCCGATGACACCGCGTGTGCTTACTCTCATGCTGACGGTTGTTCTGTTTCTTGGCTGCTCATCAAAGGACCGAAACGCATTTCAAGGGTATGTCGAAGGGGACTTTGTAGACGTTGCCACTTCACTATCGGGCCGCCTGGACTCTGTAGCAGTAAGCAAAGGTCAACAAATTGAGACAAGCGAACCACTTTTCTACCTTGACGCGGAGGCTGAATCTGCGGCCCTCCGGCAAGCACAAATGCAGGCGCAGGCCGCAGAATCCCAACTGCAGGACCTTCAGCAAGGTCGGCGTCCACAGGAAGTAGATGTCATCAAGGCGCAGCTTGAACAGGCAATGGCTAACGAGGAGTTGCTTACCTCGACTCTCCGGCGACAAGAAGCGGTCTTTAAGACTGGAGGTATCTCTGTGGAAGAGCTTGATGTGACTCGCGCCCAAGTCGAATTGGCATCGGCTCGCGTCCGCGAACTTCAAAGTCAGCTTAGAGTCGCCCGACTTCCCGCTCGCGAGGATCAAATCAAGGCACAACAGGCCCAAGTCGCAGCGGCAAATGCGGCGGTTGAGCAATCTGCTTGGAGATTGGGGCAGAAGGCTGTCAAAGCTCCAACCGATGGTTTGGTCTTCGATGTGCTTTACCAGACCGGTGAGTGGATTGCACCCGGTGCTCCAGTTGTTCGCCTACTCCCGCCCGGCAACAGCAAGATCCGCTTCTTCGTGCCGGAACCACTCGTCAGCTCCCTGAAAGTCGGCCAGTCCGTCCACGTGCGAGTGGATGGCCGCGATGCTGACGTGCCCGCAACGATCAGCTATATTTCCGTCGTCGCTGAATACACGCCCCCGATAATCTACAGCAATGAAAACAGGTCCAAACTTGTCTTTATGGCCGAAGCAGTACCCGTGAGACCACTGGAAACGGCTCTGAACATCGGGCAACCGGTAAGCGTCTTTGTCCCGTGAGCGGTGAACTTGCCATAGACGTGCGTGAGTTGACCAAGAGCTTCGGCCATAAGCGCGTGGTAAATAAAGTCTCGCTGCAGGTGAGGAAAGGGGAAATCTTAGGTTTTCTGGGACCGAATGGCAGCGGAAAGACGACAACCATCCGCATGATGTGTGGTCTACTCAGGCCAGATGCGGGCAGCGGAACATGCCTCGGCTTCGACATTCTAAAGCAAAGCTCGGAGATCAAGCGGAGAGTTGGATACATGACTCAAAGGTTCTCCTATTGGGAGGACCTAACTATCCGCGAAAACCTTGACTTCGTTGCGCGGATGTACAGTATGCCTGATCGAAGTCGGGCCGTCGATCAGGCACTCGACGATCTTGGGCTGAAGAACCACGCAGATCAACTTGCCGGATCCTTGTCAGGCGGATGGAAGCAACGGATCGCACTCGCGGCCTGCCTACTCCATGAACCCAGCCTGCTACTCCTCGATGAACCGACTGCCGGAGTCGATCCTGCCGCGCGCCGCGACTTCTGGGAGGAGCTTCACCAACTTGCACGACGCGGTATTTCGGTGCTCGTCAGCACTCACTACATGGATGAGGCGGAGCGTTGCCACAGGCTTGCATACATCTTCAACGGGAGTCTCCTTGCTGAAGGCACGGCCAATGAAGTCGTGTCGTCACAGAATCTGACAACTTGGGCGATCTACGGTCCGGACCTCGCCGTCCTCTCTGAAAAGCTCCAAGAATCCAAAGGAGTCGAGCAAACGGTGTTGTTTGGAAGAGCGCTTCATGTCAGTGGTTCCGATCCTCAATTACTCGAGCAGACTCTGCAAACTGTCGTCTCCGGGACAAGTTGGAAGCTGGAGAGCATAGAAACCGGACTTGAGGACGTCTTTATCTACTTGATGAAGACATCCGACGGAATGCGGGAGCTTGCACCATGAGCCTGTTGAATATTGCGGGCTTTTCCCGCTGGTGGAGCATGGTCGTTAAAGAGTTCATCCAGCTCAAACGCGATCGCTTGACCTTCGGAATGATAGTCATGATTCCGCTCGTCCAGCTGACTCTCTTCGGTTACGCTATCAATAGCGATCCCAAGCACATGCCGACCGCGCTGATAATTTCGGATCACAGCGAAATCACACGCACGCTCGTTTCTTCACTGAAACTCTCGGGATATTTTGACATAATCGGAACCATTTCCACGGAAGAAGAGGCTCGCCAAGCCCTTGCCCGTGGTGACATTCAGTTCGTCATTAATATTCCTGCCGGCTTCACCAAGAATCTTCTGCGCGGCGATCGCCCCGCTCTCCTGATTGAAGCTGACGCAACGGATCCCTCGGCTACCGCAATGGCGCTCGCAAATGTCGGACAGTTGACTGAGTCTGTCGCTCGCAAGGACTTCAACGGGCCATTGTCGTTCCTGAAGTCTCCTCCTCCCGCTTTTGATGTTCGCGTTCACCGCCTCTACAATCCCGAAGGCAATACTCACTTCAACATCGTTCCCGGTCTAATGGGCGTCATTCTGACAATGATGATGATCCTGATGACCGGTTTGGCAATTACACGTGAACGTGAACGAGGAACAATGGAGAATTTGCTGGCAATGCCCGTACGGCCCTTCGAAGTCATGGCGGGCAAGATTCTTCCCTATATCGCAATCGGTCTGATTCAATCGTCAATCATTCTGGTCGCCGCATTAGTGCTGTTTGGAGTTCCGTTCTTCGGGAACATTGTCACGTTGTATTTGATAACACTCTTGTTTGTGGCCGTGAATTTGATGGTCGGAATCACGCTGTCTTCAATCGCCCGCAGTCAGCTTCAGGCCATGCAGATGACGGTGTTCTACTTTCTCCCGAACATTCTGCTGTCCGGCTTCATGTTCCCATTTCGCGGAATGCCGCAGTGGGCGCAGTTTATCGGTAACCTTTTGCCGCTCACCTATTACAACAGACTGGTCAGAGGCGTCTTCTTGAAAGGCTCCTCTTTCCCAGACCTCTGGCCGAACATCTGGCCCTTAGCTCTCTTCGGCGTGCTCCTCATGACGGTCGCGGTCACCTTCTACCGCCGCACAATGGATTAGCTACGATTGCACGTGTTTCAAACTTATATGTGTAGTTTGCTTCACATTCTTCATAACAAAATTCGTTTGAAGCCATTCGATAGTCCTGACCCGCAGGTCGTTGGCAGTAAGTGCTAAAGTCACTCTCTTTTCCTGTGCACTCTGCTTGACAACTTGTCACCCCTCAATTATATTCCCTTAACATCACTTTCAACTTAGGCCGGCTGGTGTCGGCTGATTTGTAGAAAAGGCGAATCTCCGGTGCCGAACGCGGCATGTGGGAATTCGCCGTTCTCTTTTTGGTTTCTCTGAACGGTGTCTCTTCACAAGCCGGCCATGACAATCGGAGGCACACATGAAGAAGAGAAGTACCATTCTGTGGCTGGGATTTTTCGCTGTTGTCGTCGGCATTCTTACAGCATCGGAACCCGTTCGTCCGAGATTCGTTCCCCCCGACCGACTTGACTTTAGCTACGACAGCAGCTGGAGCGGCCGCGAGCTTGAGCCAGGCGAAGTGACAGTAATTCAGCAGGCCATCAACTCAATCAAGAATGCGCCGCCTGACTCCTTCCGCTATGTTGACGCGGGCGGCAATACTCTGGCAGTCTCCTGTTCAACTCTGGCAAAACTGCTGCAAGGCCAGCTCGACGCCGGCACAATGGAGGCCGAGACTATGAACGAGGATGCCGCCGGCGGTGAGTATTGGGACGAGATTAACATCCGCGACGATGTGTTGGACAACGCAGTTGAGAATGCGGACACGCGCTATCTTGAAGAGCTGCTCGTCCATGAAGCGACTCACAAGGGTCAACCCAATTCGCTCCCGGAAACCGATACTGAAATCCCCGCATACGCCGCCGAGCTTGCGTATAAGGACTCAATCGGACTCGATTCGACAGACGCCGACTATCGTTTCGTGCGCGACAAATTGAAGCGATATCGTCGAGTTCACGCTTACAACGAACTAAAGCGTCAGCTTGAATCGTGCTGGGTGACGCGCTGGGTTGTGCGCTATTTGCCGAAAGAGCCTCCCGAGAATTGGCAGCTCGCGGCCTTTCAATTAGGGGACACGGACGAGGTTCTCCACGACCTCGGACCGCTCGAAGTTACCGACATGCTGTCGTGGGAGAACTACTTCGGGAATGATGTCAGCCTCATCTTGCTGATGGGCGCGTCACGCAACGGCGGCACGCATCTCACCGGTTTCCAATTCCAGAACGGTCATGTCATCGGACCGTCGCCGTGGTGGCAGATGCTCTTTCCACCGGGCTTCTACTCGTTTGCCTACAGCAATCAGATGCACTGCTATTTCATCGTCGACACACTCAATCGTGTGATCCTGCGCGCGCCCGACATGAATGAAGACAAACTGCCTGACGGGCCGTTCTTCGTCTGGGCACACGCATGGCAGTTTCCTCAACTTGAAGGAATGCTCAGCGTTTTGCCCACTGCGCACCCACAGCACGGCTACGGCCTCCTCGTGAATGACTTTGATGCACACTACTCAAGGTGGATTCCGGCCTACGATGTCTTGCCGTTTCTTGTGGATGTGGACGGCGCTGAAGGCGCGGATATTGCTTTCCCCTGTGCACGTTACGAGTTCGTGAACATCAAGCCGCGTATTGTCGAACCTTGGCCATGGGCTGGAGAGAATTTCTGTACGGTCTTTGGAACTTGGCAACATCCGATCGAGGTCTGGCGTACCGATCCCACCGGCGAAATCATGCAACAGCCGCTGGGTGTCGCCTTCCTCAATAATAACATCGTTACGGAGTGTCCGCTGATCGAACCGCTGCTTCCGGGTGATCACATTCTCGCTTTCGATCCTGTCAGCCAAAAACGCTTGAAACTTCCCTATGAAGTTCAGGATCCAACTCCGCGCAACTTGACGATTCACTACACCGGAGACGGCATGTTCAGGCTGGATTGGCAGGATGTCGAGGGTGCCGGAGCCTATCGGATCGAATTCTCCACGGACGGTGTCTTCTGGGAGGATCCGGGCCTCATCACCCCTGTGAGCGAATTCATGATTCCTCTGCTCCACTCGGACCTCATGATGTTCCGCGTTATCGCTCTCCGATAGTTCTTCTCCTTCGAAACGAATGAAGGGCAGCCAATGGCTGCCCTTCATTCTGTATCACGCGCCGTTGCTCCTACGGCAAGGAATCTTCTACTTCAGCAGCAGCATTTTAGCTGTTGCGAGCGCTTTGCCTTCCGAACTGAGCTGCGCAAAATAGACTCCGCTGGCTAACTGGTCTGCACCGAAACTCACGTCGCTTCTCCCCTCTATCCTTCCCTCAAAAACCCGTGCCACCTCTCGCCCCGTGACGTCATACAGCCTCACCGAATACACCGCCGCACGCGAAACCGCTATTGACAACGTCACCGTTGCGTTAAACGGATTCGGATAGACAGAGAGTGTATAGCTTATCGGCAGAATTCCTGGGAACTCCCTCGCGACTTCGCTAGTATCACCTCCGCCCCCGCCCGACGTATCCGGATTTTCAGTCAAATACGGAAAGAACAGAATCCCGTCACCCACTGCTGCACCTTGACCGCTCGGATTAAACTGCGCGTGAAAAGGCCCACTCTCATGTCCCCACCAATTCTCCCGCGCATCCACCAGACTGACGCCGAGCTGCGAACGCAGAATACCGGTTGTGGCCCGATTTATCGAATTATCCCTGAAGTAAACCGTGTCATGCTGACCGCGCTCCAGGAAAAACATTTGCGGTCTGTTCACGTCCACGCCTTCGCCGAACACAGTATTCCGGACAACGCAGGATGCTTCTATGGACAGCCCCGATGCCCAACCCAATATGCTCCGAGTGGAGTCAATCCGGTTGCTGTCCAATAGCGCAAGAAATCCCTGCACCGAGTCGCTGCAGCGCAATGTCATCATTTCTCCACCCTGCTGACCTCCTCCCACCCACGACCCGCAACGGACAAAACGATTATTCAAGACATTGTATGCGCAGGACGACTCCTTGGGGCGATGCGCGCACGAATCGGCAATCTGCAGGACAGGTCCGAAGCCAACCACAATATCCTCAAAGACGCAGTCACGTATCCGTGAATTGCATCTTGGACGCACGGAAACAGCACTCACGGACAACGTGTCAAGTCCCACAAAATGGCACGACTCAATGATCAGACTGTCCCCGAGGCCCGTCAACATCCGCCCCGTGCCGTGATGAGTAAACAGACAGTCTCTGATGTAGCCGCCTTGTCCTGCCGTGACCAAACCCCCGCTCGCGCCATCGAACCACGTGCTGTCGGCGAAGAGTTTCCCCCTCCAGAGTCCTGTGTAAACGGCGCCAACGCAACCGATGAATCGGCAGTGCTTTACCGTGATACGTTCCGCACGCGATACACCGCTGACAACTGAGTCAAACACGCAGCGTTCGAATGAGATTTCTCGCACGGACGTGTCGCCCGCAATTCCTCCGGAAACGGATTGCGGCCTGCCGTTCGTCATGCCGCTCCGATTGCGGAAAACCAAATCTTGAAATGTGGCCGCACCGCCGGTCAGGCTCATGATTCGCAGCGTGTCCGAGCCAGGCAAATCTGTCGGGTCAATGACCGAAAACTCCGTCGCCTGTGAATCCAGCCGCGCGCTGCCTCGCATCATAAACATAAGCGGCGGGGCAACTAATGACTCCACGTAGATGCCGGGCGAGAGCACAATTGTATCCCCATTCTGCAACGACTGTAGCGCTACGGCAATGGTCCCGTATTCTTCCGGCACTCGCAGCTCTCTGGCTGCTACCCAGTGCGTGCTCCACAACACCAGCAGCGTGATCCCTATTCGACGCGCTACGGACATGCTGTCGTGCTGGGTTGATGAGTCAGCCAACCGACCGCCTTGCACAGTGAGTCGCAGTCCGCACAAGACGACTCGAAATCGCATGGCCGCTTGCAGACATGCAGTCGGTAGTCATAGCCCGCCTCCAGTCCGATTGAAACACTACCAGCGCAGTGCTGAACCGGGCAGCCTGACTCGGCGAAGTAAATGAACGTTCCGCTGATGACCTTCTCCAATAGTACACAAGCCGAGCAGTTGCACGCGTCGCTGCAGCTTGCAACCTTGGCACCTAACTCATAGGTTCCCGTGCACGGAACCTGAAAGACTGTGGAAACCGCGCAGTCGGAGATCGAGTGGTCACAATCTTGGTACTCTCCGTGGCAGGTCTGATCCGAGGCGCTGACGCAAATAGTACACTGCGCAATTCCGTTCGCACCTTGCAGAAACAAAACTGCCGCGGCTGTCAGCATCGCGGCATGTAGAAGTTTCTTCATCGCTCCTCCCTGCAATTCAAACTCTGTTGCGTCTGAAATCACCGCAACCAAAATCTATCTTAAAATACAAAAGCAGACATATCCTGTCAATAGTTGAGGTTGGTTTTCAGAAACTGCATAACAGTTTGTTTTCCTAAGCAAGAACTCCCCTACTACCACAAGTCGTCATCCTAAGGCCGGCGCGGCTGAAGGATTCCTCTTTTCCCCAAGTTTACCCACTAACCTCAATTTGCCCAAATGTTTACAACATTTTTACAAAAACCACTTGACTTTTCGTAAATATTGTATTATATTAACACCATAAGTTCAGCATGTTCCCTCTCCCGTTGTGGGCGTCCATGCCTGCAACCTCAGACCGCACAAGAAAAACGGCGACCCGTCGCCGAGCCGCCGCCTAACATAGCAAACAACTGTTGCCTAATCCACCGCTATTCCCTCTTCGCGATACTCCCGCAGCTTGTTGCGCAGCGTGCGAATCGAGATACCCAGAGATTCGGCCGTCTTCGTGCGATTGTTATCGTTCAGTCTGAGCGTCCGGAAAATCGCGGCCTTCTCAATCTCCGCCAGCGTCGCACTGGTCTGTGCGTCCAGCGTAAACATCGTTTCAGTGCGCGGCGAGGACTCAATCCCATCCAGATAGAGATGCTTCGAGCGGATATGACTGTCGTCGCACATGATGACAGCGCGCTCCATCTTATGTTGAAGCTCACGCACGTTGCCCGGCCAGTCGTATGTGATCAATTGCTCGATGGCCTGCTCGTCAATCCCCTGAATGTCCTTCACATATTCATTCGCGTAGTGTCCGACAAAGTGACTCGCCAGCACCGGAATATCTTCACGGCGGTCGCGCAGCGGACTGACGCGAATCGGACAGACGTTTAACCGGTGATAGAGGTCCTCGCGAAAGTCCCCGTCCTGAATCGCCTTCTTCAAGTCGCGGTTGGTCGTTGCCACAATCCGTACGTCTATCTTGATTGTCTCCCGTCCTCCGAGCTTTTCGAATTCACGCTCCTGTAACACGCGCAGCAGTTTGGCCTGCATCGTCGGTGACATTTCGCTCACTTCGTCGAGTAGCAGCGTGCCTCCGTTGGCCAGCGCGAACCTGCCTTCAACTGTCTTGATAGCCCCGGTGAACGCACCCTTCTCGTGACCGAACAACTCGGATTCCATCAATGTCTCGGGCATGGCCGCGCAATTGACTTTGATAAATGGACCGCTGCGTCGCGGGCTGTTCTCGTGCATCGCCCGCGCAATCAACTCTTTGCCCGTTCCGGATTCACCCTGAATCAACACGGTGGCCTTGGTCGGACAGATCATCTGTAATTGTTCGAGGACTTCCAGCATCTTCGTGGATTGTCCTACAATATTGTCAAACTGAAACTTCGCCCCGAGCTCCCGCCTAAGATTGTAATTATCCAACTTGAGCTTACGCGCTTCAAATGCCTTTTGAATACGCAAGAAGAGAGTTTCCTGAGGAAACGGCTTCTCAAGGAAGTCAATCGCTCCGTCTTTGAGCGCTGCGACGGCTTCCGGAACGCTGCCGTATTGCGTCATGATCACCACGTCAATACTCGGGAAGCGTTCTTTCACAGTCCTTAAGAGCTGCAGACCTGACATCTTGGGCATCCGGACGTCGGTCACAATAACGTCGAAAGTTTGTCCCTCTTCCAGCAAACTAAGTGCGGATTGACCGTCTTCACAGGCCTCAACGGCATAGTTTCGTCGCTTCAAGGTCTGGCAGAGCCAGTCGCGAAAGTGCTGTTCGTCATCGACAACCAGGATCCGATTCTTGGCCATTCTCAAGTGCTCCTCTGGGGCGATTTTCCGAGACTAATGGGTCGAAATTATTGAATTTGCGTGGGTCATCAAGAGTTATCCACACATATATCATTTATCATATCCTATAGCAGGTATAGTTGCAACGTTCTGCAAAGTCAAACGTTACTATTGGAAATGCCATAGGGTGCCGCAATATAGTGAAGTGAATTTGAATTGTCAAGCAGAAATTGCCGGGGGAAAGTGTTGCCGAACTCAGATGAGTTCTGCCTACCTGTCTTGATTATCGGCTGTTTTTTCGGTACATTGAATATCTACATTAAGATACGGATTTACAGATAGATGGAATCGCCGTTCGTGCGGGTTTCCGGGGCTAGGGAGCATAACCTTCAGGACATCTCCCTAGAGTTGCCTCGCAACCGATTGATTGTCATTACTGGCATTTCAGGCTCCGGGAAGTCCTCTCTGGCGTTTGATACGCTATATGCGGAGGGTCAGCGACGATACGTCGAATCGCTCTCTGCCTATGCCCGCCAATTTCTCGGGCTGATGGAAAAGCCGGACGTGGATGCCATCGAAGGACTCTCTCCTGCCATTTCCATTCAGCAAAAATCAGGAATCCGCAATCCTCGTTCGACAGTAGCGACGGTCACCGAGATTTACGACTACTTGAGACTGCTCTATGCCCGCATCGGTAAACCGCACTGCCCAAGCTGCGGCAAACCGATTCAGCGGCAGACGGCGCAGGAGATAGTAGATGCACTCCTGCAGCTTCCCGAAGGCGCGAAAATCCAACTGCTCGCACCGATTGTCAGCGGGCGCAAGGGCGAATATCGGGAGATTTTTGAGAACATTCAGCGCGACGGGTTTGTGCGCGTGCGCGTGGACGGAGAGACCCGCTCGCTGGATGAGAAAATCGACCTCGACAAAAAGCGGCGTCACACGATTGAAGTGGTCGTAGATCGACTGGTCATCAAAGACGGTTTGCGTGCGCGGCTGACCGATTCGGTGGAAACGACACTTCGGCTCTCCAGTGGCCTGCTGGTCGCAACCATCGAGGGCAGGAAAGAGCGAATCTTCAGCGAACGCTTCGCCTGTCCTGACTGCAATATCTCGATTCAGGAAATCGAGCCTCGACTCTTCAGTTTCAACAGTCCGTTCGGTGCGTGTGAACGCTGCACGGGCTTGGGATTTAAGATGGAAATCGATCCCGAGCGCGTGGTGCCGAACGACGAGCTTTCGATCGAAGACGGAGCGATTACGAGCCTCGCCGGCGGTGTAGACGGCTGGATGGGAAACATGCTGGACGCCGTTACCCGTAAGTTCAAGATAAGTCTCACGACCCCGTGGAAGAAGCTGAAGCAGGAGCACAAGCAAATCATTCTCTACGGGTCGGGCAAGCGTGAAGTCGAGTTCGTATGGGAAGGACAGAAGTCTCGCTTTGAGACGACGGGCAAATGGGAAGGCATCATTCCCAACCTGATGCGCCGCTATTCGCAGACGTCGTCGCAGCAGGTGCGCGAGTGGATTGAAGACTTCATGGGGAATATTCCCTGCCCTGCCTGCAACGGTGCGCGACTGAAGCCTGAAGCGCTCTCTGTCCTGGTCAATGGCCGGAACATTCACGAGGTATGCGACGACTCCATAGGCCACGCGCACGACTTCTTCAGCACATTGAATTTGAATGAGCGCGATACGATGATTGCGCGCCAGATTCTCAAGGAAGTGCGCGAACGCCTGACTTTCCTGCTCGACGTCGGCTTGGACTATCTGACCTTAAACCGTGCTGCGGGCAGCCTGTCCGGCGGGGAAGCGCAGCGGATTCGCTTGGCCACGCAGATCGGCTCGCAGTTGACCGGAGTGATGTACATTCTCGATGAGCCTTCGATCGGGCTACATCAGCGCGACAATGACAGACTGATTGCAACTCTGAAGCGACTGCGCGACATCGGCAACACGGTCATCGTCGTGGAACATGACCGCGACACGATCGAAGCCGCCGATCACGTTGTGGATCTCGGACCCGGCGCAGGACGCCACGGAGGAAAGATCGTCGCTGAAGGAACTCCCGCAGAAGTCGCCGCCGTTCCTCACTCGCTGACAGGCAGATTCCTAAGCGGCACGGACCGGATTGAGTTGCCGGCAAGTCGCCGGGAAGGTATTGGTAAGAGTCTTGGACTAAAGCGTGCGCGCGGCAACAACCTGAAGGAAGTGACGGTCGAGTTTCCACTCGGGACCTTTATTGCCGTGACCGGAGTTTCAGGATCAGGCAAGTCTTCATTGATCAACGAAACCCTCTACCGCGCGCTCGCACAGAAATTCTACAGTGCGAAGGATCCGCCGCTGCCCTACGGCCAGATCACGGGCTTGCAGCACATCGACAAGGTGATCGATATCGATCAGTCGCCGATCGGCAGGACGCCGCGCTCGAATCCCGCGACATACACCGGTTTGTTCACGATGATCCGCGACCTCTTCAGTCAACTGCCTGAAGCCAAGATTCGCGGCTACAAGCCGGGCCGTTTTTCGTTCAATGTAAAGGGCGGCCGCTGTGAGAATTGCCAGGGCGACGGAATCATCAAAATTGAAATGCACTTCCTTCCCGACGTGTATGTCCCCTGCGAAGTTTGCCACGGCAAGCGCTACAATCGCGAGACGCTGGAGGTTCGCTGGAAAGGCAAGTCCATTGCTGACGTGCTGGACATGAATGTGTCCGACGCTCGCGAGTTTTTTGAATCGATGCCGCCGATTGCGCGCAAACTGAAGACTCTCGAAGAAGTCGGACTGGGGTACATTCATTTGGGACAACAGGCGACGACGCTCTCCGGCGGCGAGGCCCAGCGCGTAAAGCTGGCGACAGAGCTCTCGCGCGTCGCGACTGGTAGAACACTTTACATTCTCGACGAGCCTACAACGGGATTGCATTTTCACGACATCAAACTATTGCTCAAAGTGCTGCATACACTTGTGGATCGTGGCAACACGGTTTTGGTCATCGAGCACAATCTCGACGTGATCAAGACCGCGGATTGGCTGATTGATCTGGGACCGGAAGGCGGCGAGCGGGGCGGTGAAGTTCTGGTCGCCGGAACACCCGAGCAAGTCGCGCGCTTCAAGGGAAGTCACACCGGCCGTTATCTCAAAGTGGAACTTGAAGCGAATCGCAATGCGGCGTCCGCTGCGCGGCGCAATAATCGCGCGGAGGTCAGCGCTTGATCGCCTTTCGACTGCTCTTGCTGTTTATGCTGGTTTCACATGCGTGGGCGTTCGACGCCCAGCGCGCATACGATCTGGCCAACGTGTTGGGAAGCGATCGCTTTGAAGGAAGGCGTTCCGGTCACGCCGGAGGAACGAGAGCCGAAGATTTCATTGCGGACTACTGCGCACGAATCGGACTGACTCCGGCGGGACGCAGCGGCTTCTTTCAGGAAGTTCCGATGCTGGTCACGGAAGAGCAGGCCGTATCGCTGTCAATTTCCGGATCCGAGCTTGGCAAGATTTCCTTTGTACAGGGGCTCGACTTCACACTGAACACGCACAGCGGCTCGGGTGTCTTCACGCGCGAGATCGTGGTCGTGGGTCACGGCATCGTCTCACCGGACAAAGGACGCGACGACTTCGGCGATCTCAATGTGCGAGACAAAGTCGTGGTCATTGTGCGCGGCGAGCCTAAAAGTGCTTATAGCTTTGATGATGAGAACACGCGCTCGCACACGTTGAAGAACGCGCAGGATCGCGGAGCCGCCGCAGTCTTCTGGTATTCGGAACCGATCCCGCATAACGGCGCGGCGATTCCCCAGCGACTGTACAAACCGGACCTTCCACTCTACTACATTGGCGATCGTGTAATGCAGGTCATTCTGGAAGGCACGGGCTATTCGCTGCGCACGTATCAGGATGAGATCAAGAAGGCTCCGCTCCCGCTAATCACCGGCAAACAGGCGAATGTCAGCGTCCGCGTAAGACAAAATTCCGCGAAGGCGGGCCGCAATGTCATCGGAGCGGTTTACGGCAGCGATGCGGTTTTGCGGAACGAAATCATCGTTGTTGGAGCGCACCTCGATCACTGCGGAAAGAATGCCAACGGAATCATCTATAATGGCGCAGGCGACAACGCATCCGGCAGCGCTCTGATTGCCGAACTTGCTAGCACAATCGTCAACGGCCCTCAGCTCAAACGCAGCGTGCTGTTTGTTTGGTTCACTGGCGAAGAGGACGGTCTAATCGGCAGCACCTATTTTGCGGAGTCTCCGACCGTGCCGTTCGGGAATATCGTCGCGATGTTGAATTTCGACATGGTGGGTCAAGGGGACGGCGGAGCGTCGATTGTCGGACTCGAGTTGCTCGGCACGGTGGGGAAACGGTACGCGGACTCGCTTAAGCATTCGGACAAGCCTCCGAGATTGCGCACCGCAAGCGGGAACAGCAGCAGCGATCACGCGCCATTCGTCGAGAACGGTGCGCCTGGCATTTCATTCTACTCATCCGGTTCGCATCCGTTTTACCACCACTTCACGGATGACGGCAAGTGGCTGAATGTGGAGTCTTTTCACGCGGTCGGAACACAGGCCGAAGCGTTGATTCGATTTCTGGCTTCGCAAGGCGGCACTCTGGCATCCCGTTCCGACACAGCCCGCGTGCTGGCGCGACATGCGACAACGATTGATGTTGACGGCTTTTTCGTCGATCGAACGGGAACCGTGCGTCGATCCGAAGTCACCCAAGTCGCCTGGCTGTCGCACGATACACGAACACCGCTGCAGGAGTTGGTTGAAAGCTGTGCTCACTTGCACGCCTACTGCAAGGCGCACGAGATTGTGTGTTCGGATCTGCAGACTGCGATCGCTTCGCGGCGGAACCTTAAGCAATCGATCGCGATTGCGATACCCGAAATGGGATTGACGTTTCGTACTGTGTCGGATCTGATCGCGCTGACGAAGATGGGTTTATCGCTCGTCAACTTGACGCCGGGCGAAAGCGGCCCGAAGAACCGACTTAGCGACGAGCAATTTGAAGTACTGAAAGACGCAGGCGTCTACGCGCTGATTCCGCTGGATTTCAACACGGCAACACGCGTGAAGCGGTGGGAAACGCATTCCATAGTCACCAGCACGCTGGCACAATTTGCACAGTCTCCTGAGAATCTTCGCGAGCCATTGTTGACGAGCGATGCTCTCGTACTCTTGGACATCGACTCTGCTCCGACGGAGGAGCAATTGGAGACCATTCGATCGGGCCGTCAGCGATTCGTGCATCTGAACTTCGGCGAGTCCTACGACGACTTGCGGGAAGGCGATCAGCGCGCCGCTATTCGACGCCTGCTGTCCGCTGGATATTCCCACGACGATATTCTAAACTTGACGGGACGGAACTTACGCCGGTTTCTTGAGCAGTGATGCCGCAATACCATGAGCACGCTTTACAACAAACTAAGAGTCCTTGATCCCGAGTATTACACTCCGGCTCGAGTAATATCTCTCGAAGAGTCCATCGAGCGCATTCGTGAATTGAAGAGAAAACGGAACGCGGTGGTATTGGCTCACAACTATCAGCGGCCGGAAATTTTTGAGGTGGCAGACTATACGGGGGATTCGCTCGGGTTGTCGCTCAAGGCCGCGGACGTGAAAGACGCGGACATTATCGTATTCTGCGGCGTGCACTTCATGGCGGAAACCGCCAAAATCGTCAATCCGTCAACGACCGTATTGCTGCCGAATCTGGCGGCGGGCTGCTCATTAGCAGATACGGCAACGGGACCGGATGTCGCGGCACGCGCGGCAGAGTTGCGCAAGAGCTATCCCGATCTCAAAGTTGTTACCTACGTGAACACGACGGCTGAAGTAAAAGCGGAGTCGGATGCCTGCTGCACAAGTTCGAACGCGGTCTCCGTGGTGCGAGCGATGGAGAGTGAGCACATTTTATTCGTGCCGGACCAGAATCTGGCGCGGCACGTCGCCCTGCACGTTCCGGACAAGACGGTCATCGCATGGGACGGATACTGCTACGTCCATCATCAAATCACACCCGAAACTGTTCTCTCGATGCGCGCGCAAATCCCCGGCATCAAGATACTCGTGCATCCCGAGTGCCGTGACGACGTCATCGCACTGGCTGACGCGGCCTTGTCCACCACGGGAATGGTGGAATACGCGCAGCAAAGCGACGCTCACGACTTTCTGGCAGTCACTGAGTGCGGCCTCTCTGACATGCTGCAGCTGAATGTTCCGGACAAGAACTTCTTTCGTGCCTGCAAGATCTGCCGCTTCATGAAAGCCATCTCGCTTGACGACGTGGAGCAAGCGCTTACAAACATGCAGTTTGTCATTGAGGTGGACGAACCCGTTCGTTCGCGTGCTCGTCGCGCTATCGAACGGATGTTCGAATTGACTGGATCACAACGCGATAATCTGGCCTTGCCGAATGGCGTGGCAAATGAATAACTTAATCATCTTCCTATTATGAGTAACGAGTTTCGTATTGAAAAGGACTCCCTCGGCGAACTGAAGGTTCCCGCCGACGCTTACTACGGCGTGCAGGCCGCACGTGCCGTGGCAAATTTCCCGATTTCCGGTTTGCGGCCGCATCCGATATTTGTCCGGGCGTATGTCCTCATCAAGCGATCCGCGGCGGTTGTACACCGCGACCTGCACCTGCTTTCGGCGGAGCAGGCCGATGCGATCATTCGAGCCGCCGATGAAATGCTGGAAGGAAAACTTGCGGACCAGATTGTGGTGGACGTGTATCAGGCCGGTGCGGGAACATCCACCAACATGAATGTGAACGAAGTCATTGCCAATCGGGCGGCCGAATTGCTTGGTTTGCCGCGCGGCAATTACAGCAAGGTGCATCCGAACGACCATGTGAATATGGCGCAATCCACGAACGACACGTATCCCGCGGCGATTCGCATTGGACTGTGCTTGAAGACACCCGATCTCCTGAAGTCAGTCGATCTGGCCATCGCATCGCTCGAGCGGAAAGCGAAAGAGTTTGACGACGTCATCAAGAGTGCCCGCACGCACCTGCAGGACGCGGTTCCCATTCGCTTGGGGCAGGAGTTTGGCGGATATGCTTCCATCATGAAGCGCTGCCGTGCCCGGCTGGTGGACGCAGAGCATGGTCTTCGTCAACTGAATCTCGGTGCCACTGCTGCAGGCACCGGTATGAACGCGCATCCCGAATACAGGACGCGCGTGGCCAAGGAGATTTCCGCGCGCACAGGGATCTCATTTTCCGCCGCTGAAAACCTCATTGAAGTCACGCAAAGCCTTGGTGACTTCCTGCACTTCTCTTCAGCGCTTCGATTGTTGGCGCTGGAACTTGGCAAGATCGTTTCGGATCTCCGTTATTTGAGCAGCGGCCCCCGCACGGGATTGCAGGAGATCTATCTGCCGGCCGTGCAGCCCGGGTCATCCATTATGCCGGGCAAAGTCAATCCTTCGATGGCGGAGATGATGAATCAGGTGTGCTATCAGGTTGTCGGGTTCGATCAGACGGTCGCCTACTGCGCTCAGGCTGGTCAGATGGACCTGAATGTCATGATGCCGGTAGTGAATTACAATTTGCAGCAGGCACTGCACATACTGTCGACCTCGATTGAAGTGTTCACTCAGCGTTGTTTGGACGGCATCACGGTTGATCGTGAGCGCTGCCGGATGTATTTTGAGTCATCCGTTGGTATGGCCACGATCATGAATACCTACATCGGATATTCGAAAGCGGCAGAACTGGCCAAGGAGTCTGTCAAAACCGGCAAGTCCATCGTCGATCTGATTCGCGAGCACAAATTGCTCACGGACGAACAGCTCAAGTCCATTTTGGACCCGATGAAACTGACGGAACCTGATCTACAGACGGCCGGAGCCGGCGGCGGTTGATCGATTGCCCGTTAGCGATTATCTGATACTCGCTGGAGGCGCGCTGCTTGCGGCGACCGTCTCCGGTGTGGCCGGCGTCGGCGGCGGCATGGTCTACCTTCCCATCCTGAGTGAAGTAGTTGGACTTCGACTTGCCGTTCCTTATCTGTCATTCTTGCTGCTGGCGGGGAATTTCTCGCGCGCGTATTTCGCATGGAAGGGAATTGATTGGAGAGTGCTGCGGGCATTCCTGCTCACGGCCGTTCCCGGCGCGGCGCTCGGAGCGTTGGGCTACGCCTTTTTGCCCGCAAGCTGGATAGCAAAACTTCTCGGCGCGTATCTTCTCATTTATGTCACGTTGAATTTCCTGCGCGTGCAGTGGCCAAAGCGGGCTTCGTTGCAGTCCATTTCCGTGATCGGGATTCCGGCCGGAGTGTCGAGTGGAGTGGTCGGCGGGGCAGGATTGATTATCGCACCCTATTTTCTGCGTTACGGCCTGATCAAAGAGAGTTTTCTTGGCACGGAAGCACTGGCCGCGGCAGGAACTCACGTTGCCAAGTTGGCGGTCTGGGGCGGGATGTCCGTCTTGACTATGAAGGATGTCTTGCTGCTGCTGCCATTGACCGTGTTGATGGTCGCGGGATCGTATTTCGGCAAGATTCTCGTCTCGCGGATGCGCGCCAGACTGTTCAAGGGAATGTTATTGCTGGTGCTTGCCGCAGTGGGAATTCGCTTTCTATTCTTTTTCTGAGAAACTGCACATGAAACTCACAGCACTTTTCACGATGACGCTACTCTTCACGGGTGTAGTGTTACACGCCCGCACGATTGGCGACATCGAAACACCGCCCGGTTATGAGCGGATCGGAAAGGTTGCTGGGGCATTCGCCGAGACGTTGCGGGAAACCCCGATTAGTGCTCCGGGAGAGTTCCGAGCCGGTGACGGAGTTACGGTTCATTGTGACGAGGATGTCATCGCGAAAACGAGCATCGCCCCATACGACAATGCTCGCGACGTCGGCGTGGACGGTATCGTGCGATTGTGGGGCGACTATCTTTGGAATCACGGACGACGCGGCGACATTGCGTTTCCGCTCGATAACGGTCAGGCGGCACGCTGGAAGGACTGGCTCGACGGACTTCGGCCCAAGAAAAGCGGCGGCCGCTATGTTTTCGTTCAGCAGACTACACCGGACGGCAGCCGCTCCAATTTTGACCACTACCTGAGTTTTGTGGCGGAAGAGATGGGTGCAATCGCCCTGCGGCGCGAAACTCAGGCTATCGTGGACGACTCCATCGCCATTGGCGATCTGATCGTCGCTCTGCGAAACGAAAAGGAAAGTTGGGTAGGTATCGTGCTTGATTTGTGCCGGAATCAGAAGGGCGAACGGCTACTGTTATTAGGAACATCAGGAACACCGAGCACGGTACTGTATCTCCCCCGTCCCTTCTCGCCAGTTCAGGGCGTCGGGGACTGGCATACGCTCGACGGTGCGAAGTATGCGATCGGCGCAGGTTCGAAAGCGGAACTGCGGAGAATTCGATTGAAGTTGTGAGCCATCGGAAGCTTCATTGCGAAGCGGGCGATGAATCACTTCATCGCCCGCTTACTTTTTGCCAAGTGTCAGATCAAAGCACCCTATCGTTTTCCCAACATGGAAGCGTTTGTTTCGACCAGTCGCACTCGCGGCGGTTCAGCCCCGCGACCAGAGACCTCAAGCGTGTAGCCTTTCCCTAACGGGCAAGTGGTATTGGACATTAAAGGTCCGAAACGGATCGGCGGATCACTCCAACCTCTATGCGTGGCAAACGCGACGGCAACAGACGGCCCTACTTCAGTTCCCGGGCAACCCGTTCGGGAAGCCAGAACCAGAAAGGAATCCGCCCCGCTGGGCGCCACGAAAACATGTCTGCTTTCCCAATTCACAATCAGGGACTCCGTTGAATTACCGGGAGCCGCGATGGATGCCTGACGCACTTTGACGGGCACCTTGGACGTTGCCGCGAGATAGTGAAGCATGGTTTCTCCGCTACCGACATCAATCACAATGCGCTGGCCCGGGGTCGCAACATGCTCGAGCACAGCGTCCTGCCCGGCATACTTGTTGACCTGCACCAGATTGAAATTAATCTGAGTCGAACTACCCTCCTGTGCGGAAGCAAGAGAACAAAGCAGCAAGAGAATCAGGAGCGGATACATGGTATTCATCCTAAGCTTGTGTATTCATGCTATGGGCAAGCAATGTGCCCGACAATTGCCGGGCACAGAGCCCACAAAAAAAGCGGGGCAATGGCAGAGTTGGGTCATTTCCACCATGTAAACTGCAAGGCAGATGCAATCGCGTCGTAGCAAGTTGCAAGGGTGGTTGACCTCAACCGGCCCGATCGAGGTTCTGGCCGACGTTGTCAGGGTCATCTTCGCTCGGCGCTTGCTCTGATGACTCGTGTTCATTTTCGACCGGCGCAGACTCGGTCATATGCTTGGAGTAATCCGTGATGCGGTCCTTACCGAGGAATTCGGCCAACGCGTCACCTTCCAGAATTTCGACTTTGAGAAGCGCCGCCGTCATGTTTTTCAAAACGTCGAGATGAGCATCGAGCAGACTCTTGGCTTCTGCGTAACACGCGTCAATAATCTCGCGCACTTCCTGATCGATTGCTTCGGCGGTCTTTTCTCCGTAGTAATCATCCGCAACCTGAAACGGATTGTCGCGAGGAGTATGCCCACGACGGCGATATACGACCTGTCCGAGCTTTTCAGACATTCCGTAATCCATCACCATCGCGCGCGCCATGGCCGTTACCTGTTGCAGGTCGCTGTAGGCTCCTGAAGAAATTTCCCCGTAGATCAGCTCTTCCGCCGCACGGCCACCCAGCGCGACCTTTATCTTGTCAACAATCTGCTGCTTGGTGATCAGGTATTGCTCCTCGGATGGCAGGTAGAGCGTATGCCCGAGCGTCGCGGTTCCACGCGGAATGATGGATACGCGGTGAATCGGGTCGGTATTGGGAAGTTTCGCTCCGACCAAAGCGTGACCGCACTCGTGGTAGGCGATCTTTTCTTTCGTTTCGGGTGTGAGCACACGACTGCGGCGTTCCATTCCGGTCATCTCGCGATCCACAGCTTCTTCAAGTTCCCGCATGCCGATTTCTTTCATGCCCCGGCGCGCGGCGAGCAAAGCGGCTTCGTTGATCGCATTGGCCAGATCGGCTCCGGCGAAACCGGGAGTTCGCGCAGCAATGACGCGCAGATTAACTTCCTTGGAGACTTTCTTCCCGCGACAATGCACGCGGAGAATTGCTTCCCGGCCATCGATGTTCGGCGGATCCACGACCACCTGCCGATCAAATCTACCGGGCCGCATTAGAGCCATGTCGAGAATTTCCGGACGGTTGGTCGCGGCCATGATGATGACGCCTTTGGAACTTTCAAATCCGTCCATCTCGACCAGCAACGCATTCAGCGTCTGCTCGCGTTCATCGTGGCTCGCCCAAGGGCTTGCCCCGCGTGCCTTACCCAACGCATCGAGCTCGTCAATGAATACGATGCACGGAGCCTTGGCCTGCGCCTGACTGAACAAGTCGCGCACTCGGGCAGCGCCGACACCAACAAACATTTCGACGAAGTCCGAACCTGAGATAGAGAAGAACGGCACATTGGCTTCCCCTGCGACCGCTTTTGCAAGCAGAGTCTTGCCCGTTCCCGGAGGCCCGACCAGTATCACGCCTTTCGGAATCTGCGCACCGAGCGCGCGGAATTTCGCAGGATGCTTCAGGAAGTCCACGACCTCCTTGAGTTCCTCGACTGCTTCGTCAATTCCCGCGACATCCTTGAAGTTGACTTTAGTCGCGCTTTCGACGTAAACTTTTGCGCGCGATTTTCCGAAGGACATCAGGCCGCCTGTCCCGCCGCCGCCCATTCTGCGAATCAAGAAGCTCCACAGCAGGATGATGATTCCAAGCGGCAGCACCCACGCGAAGAAGAAGCCCTTCAGCCAGTCGGAGTCGAAGCGTCCCTCGAACTCGATCCCTTTCTCCTCGAGCTGCTTCACCAGCTCACTGTCATCCACGCGCACAGCCTCAAACGGCATGAGCACGCGAACGCCCGCGCTATCCAGCATAGCTTCGCCACGAATGTTCTCCTGCGTGATAACTACCCGCTTTACGCGGTCTTCGTTCAGCAGCTCCTTAAAGCGTGAATACGAGAGTTTTTCGTACTGTTGCCCGCCCATATATGCCTGCGCGATAAACAGCGCAAGCAGCACGGCCACGAGATACCACAGCGAGAAGTTAAACTTCCGCTGCTGAGCGCTTGTGGACTTCTTCGAAGCGTTATCTTTGTTCTGCGTTTCGTTCAAATCAGTAATCTACCCCGCGTTGCGCGAGGATCCCCCGCTGGTAAGCATGTTTGATTTCAGTCATCTCAGTCACCGTATCTCCGCGATCAATAATCTCCTGCGGTGCTCCGCGCCCCGTGAGGATCAACGTCGTGTGCTTCGGCCGCGCATCGAGCACCCGATGGATATCTTTAACAGACAATAACTCAAGCATCACCGCCACAAAGATTTCATCGAGCAACACAAGTTGATAGTCGCCGCTTGCGAGCCGCTCGATGGAAAATTCGAGAGCTTCCTGCGCGGCTTTCACATGTTGGTCGCGGGGCAAGTTATCATCAACAATCCCGACAAACCCCTTGCCCATGCGATGAAACTCGACCTCAGGCTCCAGCCGGCGGATGGATTTCATTTCTCCATAGGTCCAACTGCCTTTAATGAACTGCACAATGAGCACGCGATGTCCATAGCCCACGGCACGCAGCACGGTCCCCAGTGCGGCAGTAGTCTTACCCTTGCCGTTGCCTGTGTTAATGAGCACCAATCCCGCCGGCGCGTCGCGCTCAGAGGAGGATGTGGAGTCTGCAGCGTCAGTATCTGTCACTTAACGGCCCAGCCTTAATATGCCTTTGCGAATATTACCCGCTGCGATGAGGGCTTCCCCGTCAGCATGCAAGTCCCTGATTCCTTCTCGCCTTCCATTGGAATGACGCGCAACGTGGCCTTGGTTTCCTCCTGCACACGCTTTTCGTCGGCAGTATCACCTGCCCAATGCACAAGGGCAAATCCACCGTCTGCCTTGATAAATTCCTTAAACTCGGCGTAGGACTCTATCCTGCACGTATTCTCGACCATCCGTCTCCGCGCACTTTCAAAGAGATCGTTTTGCATACGATCGAGCAGCCTTGGAATTTCGTGAGCGACACCGGAAAGCGGGTAGGTGTTCTTCTCACGGTTGTGCCGCAGCGTGACCACGCAATTACCTTCGGCCAGATCGCGAGGACCGATCTCCACCCGAACGGGGTAGCCGTAAAGCTCTGCCTCTGCAAACTTGAAGCCGGGCGTTACATTTTCACGATCATCGACACGCACACCTGTGCCATTGGCTTTCAGCTCTTGAACAAGCTTATCCACTGCGGGCATTACCTGCGCGCGTTCCTCGGATTTTTTCGAGATTGGCACGACAATCACCGGCCATTGTGCCAATCTTGGAGGAATCACTACTCCGTCATCATCGCTGTGAGTCATGATGATGGCGCCAATCAAGCGGGTTGAGACGCCCCACGACGTGGCCCAGACGTAGTCAAGCGAATTGTGGTCCGTCTGGAATTGCACGTCAAACGCTTTGGCGAAGTTCTGCCCCAGAAAATGCGACGTTCCCGCCTGCAGAGCCTTCCTGTCCTGCATCATGGCTTCGATGCAATAGGTATCCACCGCACCGGGGAACTTCTGGCCTTCACTCTTCAGTCCGTGAATCACGGGCATCGCCATGTAGTTCTCGGCGAAGTCACGATAAACGCCCAACATCTTGATGGTCTCCGCGACGGCTTCTTCAGCGGTCGCGTGCGCCGTGTGCCCTTCCTGCCAAAGAAACTCGGCAGTCCGTAAGAACAACCTCGTGCGCATTTCCCAGCGATAGACGTTCGCCCACTGATTGATGAGAATCGGAAGATCGCGATAGCTTTGGATCCAGTTCTTATACATCGCCCAGATCACCGTTTCCGACGTGGGACGCAGAACGTAGTTCTCTTCGAGCTTGCCTTTTGGCTTCAGCTTCTTACCACTCTCGTCCGGCTCAAGACCGGAGTGAGTGACAACTGCGCATTCCATCGCGAAGCCTTCGACGTGCTGAGCTTCCTTTTCGAGGAAGCTCTGCGGAATAAGCATCGGGAAGTAGGCGTTGACGTGCCCCGTATCCTTAAACATTTTGTCAAGCTGCCGCTGCACCGACTCCCAGATGGAGTAACCGTTGGGACGAATGACCATGCAGCCTTTGACGGGTGAGTGATCAGCGAGTTTAGCCTCGCGCACGATATCCACATACCACTGGGAATAGTCTTTGGAGCGCGGGGTGATGTTCTTAGCCATTAAGATTCGTAAAGTTCGTTATGTGGTCTGTCTATTTCGCGGCGGCAATCAAGTCACCCGCAAGTTCAATGGACTCTTCCTCGAGCGGGGAGATCAATGAGTCGCGCTGCGCCTGACTTAGAACCGTGCTGTTGCGCAGGTTCTTTTTCAAACTCATCAGCTCACCTTTGCGGCGGTTAATGAGACTTGTGATTTCTTTGCGTTCGACCATGGGCAGAGCGTGCAGGGAATCCAGCTTCCGGCGAAGTTCCGCACGCTTCATTTGCTGTTCGGCAAGAAAACTCTCTGTCACAAATGCAGCAGGGTCGCTCACCTGCCGTTCGGGTTGCGGCTTGGCCTGAGTTTGCGGGGCATCACTCTTTCCGCAACCCAGTGCGAACAGTATTCCGACCAGTAACGGTATCGCCCATTTGTGCATACGTCAGTCCTGTGTGGCCGCGACCGTGACAAGAGCGGCAGTAGAGACAATCGCTCCGGCGATGTAGAAGCCTTTATGCGCATTCTTCCAGCCGGCGCGGTAGCCGTTCTTGAACCCGCTGTTGAACTCTTCCTCGGCTTGAATCGGCGGTTTAGCGGGACGGCGCGGATTAACCACCCACGGCAACCACATGAACGGCACGTTTCCAATGACGCCGAGACCGAACCACCCAAGTTTGCCAGCCTTCTGATCGCCGACTTTGGCACCTTCGTTCCAACCCTGCTCATAGAGCGGCATCACCCGCTGAGGAGCATTCTGCATGTCTATTTGGCCGATCTGGTCAAGAGCGACGCCTGTGCCGAACTCGCCGGCCACGGCAAGCGAAGCGACACTGAGCATCAAAAGTGTGAAAAGAAATCTCATCGCAGACACCTCTACATGTGAATTGCGCGGCCGTCGGCCGCGAGAGCCGCTTCCATCACGGCTTCGGTCAATGTCGGATGTGCATGCACGACTTCGTACAACGCCTCCGGCGTGCATTCGAGCGCACGCGCGAGCGCGAGTTCGGCAATCATCTCCGTTGCTTCAGAACCCACGATATGCGCTCCCAACAATTGACCGTAGTTGCGTTCGAAAATTAGTTTTACCTGACCTTCTGTGTGTCCAATCGCACGAGCCTTGCCGGACGCACTGAAGGGAAACCTGCCGACTTTGTAATCGAGATTCAGCTCTTTGCACTTTTCCTCGGTAAATCCTACGCTTGCAACTTGGGGCTGGCAGTAAGTGCAGCTTGGGTTGTTCGAGTAATCAATGGGCTGGGGATGCTTACCGGCGATGGCGTCGACGCAACAGATGCCTTCATGCGAAGCGGTATGAGCAAGCTGCGGAGCTCCGATGACGTCACCGATCGCGTAATAACCGGGCTGATTTGTGCGAAAGAACGGATCGACTTTGATGAATCCGCGTTCGAGTGCGACACCGGTTTTTTCGAATCCCCAACCATCTACGTTCGCCGCGAACCCAATCGCGACCAAACAGTGATCAGCGGTCAATATCTTGCTTTGACCTTCGATCGAGACATTCACACCGCCGTTAGTCGCTTCGATGCTCTTGACCTTCGTGGAGGTCATGAGATTCATGCCCATCTTCTTGAAGGAGCCTTCGACAATTTTACTCGATTCACCGTCCTCAAGAGGCAGGATACGCGGCTGCAGCTCAATGAGCGTCACTTCCGTCCCCAGTGCGCGATAAAAATACGCAAACTCACACCCGATGGCCCCCGCGCCTACGATGATCAGCGACTTCGGCTGTTGATCGAGCGACATCGCTTCCATGTAGGTGATGATCCGCTTGTAGTCCACAGTGACGCCCGGCATCTTGCGGTTCACGCTGCCCGTGGCGATGATCATGTGTTTGCCGCGAATCTTCTCAAAGACCTTAGTTGGCTCTTTGCGCTCGAAGACTTCGATTTCGTGATCGCCCGAAATGCGGAATCGCCCAACCGGACGGTGAATCTTGCTGCGTTTCGTAAGGAACTCCACGCCGGACGAATTCTTTTCGGAAACCTCCCGTGACCGTTTGATCACTCGGGTCCAGTCAAGCCCATTCACCTTTGCGTCGATTCCCATTTGGGGAGCGACATGCAGGATGTTCTCATAGAGTTCCGCAGTCTTGAGGAGTGCCTTTGATGGGATACATCCCCAGTTGACGCACACTCCGCCGAGCGGTTGCTCATCGACCACACAGGTTTTCAAACCCAATTGCGCGGCGCGCAACGCCGCAACGTAGCCACCCGGCCCGCCACCCAGCACAACAATATCAAATTCAGTTGCGTTCACGATAAACTCTCTCGAAATTTCGGTCAAGTAATTGACGCGAAGTTCATGACTAAATTCAGGCTACTGCCTCTTCAGCAAGTTTCAAGTTGCCGGCGTGGGCTTCAGCTTCCAGCCACTTCTCGGCGTCAATGGCCGCCATGCAGCCTGAACCGGCCGCGGTGATCGCCTGCCGATAGTGATGGTCATGCACGTCACCTGCTACGAACAAGCCTTCGATGTCGGTCTCGGATGAATCCGGCACGTGCAGAACGTATCCGTTGTCGTCTGTTTTCAAGATATCACGAATGATCTTCGTATTCGGTTCATGACCAATCGCGACAAAGAAGCCGTCGATGGGCAAGTCACGCAATTCATTCGTCACAACATTGCGAATGCGCAGACCGTTGACATGCGTCTGCGCGGGATCGGACAGGACATCTTCGATGACCGTATTCCAAATCACTTCGACTTTCGGATTGGTCAGGACGCGATCCTGCATGATTTTGGAGCCGCGAAACGCATCGCGCCGGTGAATGAGATAGACTTTCGAGGCGTGGCGGGTCAGATAAGACGCCTCTTCAAGCGCGGTGTCTCCGCCACCGACCACCGCGACCACTTTCTCGCGAAAGAAGAAACCGTCACACGTGGCGCAAGCTGAAACTCCGCGTCCTTGCAACTTCTTCTCGTTTTCGAGACCGAGCCACTTGGCGGAGGCGCCTGACGCGAGTATAACAGCGTGTCCATACAGCGGCTCGCTTGAACCGAGATTCACTTTGAACGGACGCGAGGACACTTCAATTGAGGTAGCTTCATCTTCCACGAACGTCGTGTTGAAGCGTGCGGCCTGCGCGCGGAAGCGATCCATCAACTCCGGTCCCAGAATGCCTTCGGGAAACCCGGGATAATTCTCGACATCGCTGGTAATCATGAGTTGGCCACCGGGCTGGATGCCATCGATGACGACGGGGTTCAGATTGGCGCGCCCGGCATAGATAGCTGCCGTAAGTCCGGCAGGACCGGAGCCAATAATGATAACATTGTGAACAACGCGGCTCATAGCTAACTAAATTCCTGTATATTAATATCTTAAATGATCGAGCCGATCAGAAAAGGGCCTTGTGACGCAAGGCACAAACTTCGAGCTTAGATTACGGTGAATACTCAACTTACTGAACTTTTTGGCGAAACTCAAGTGGTCGGTTGCGTCGTCGGACGTAACCCTTTAACGGTTGTGGAGACGGGAGGTTTCCGGCACAAGTTGAGCCACCCGATCGAGCGCCCAGCGATACCCGTGAATGCCTTCTCCTTTGACGGTCGCGCGGCATAAGTCGCGAATCAACGAATCATGACGGAAGGGTTCCCTTGCCTCAGGATCCGAGATGTGCACTTCAACAGCCGGGACATTGGCCGCAGCGAGAGCGTCTCGAATTGCCACAGAAGTGTGAGTATAGCCACCCGGATTCAGCACAAAGGCGTCTGCCCAACGGCGTCCCCACTGCAGAAGGTCGACGAATTCGCCTTCGTGATTACTCTGACGCACCATGACTTCCAAGCCCAATTCCCGAGCGGTATCGCCGCACAGAATCAGCAACTCATCATACGTGGCGGTGCCATAAACTGCAGGCTCCCGTAGACCGAGCAAATTCAGATTCGGGCCGTTAATAACGAGCACACGCAGTTTTCGTGGCGACTTGGGATTTGCAGGTGTTCCCTGCTTGACAACCTTGCAGAGCCAATTTGCGCATTCGGCAACGACTGCTGAACTGACATCGGAAGAGACAATCGCCCGCCCCGCGTCTTGCAATAAGATCCAACGCAGGTTCCGCTCCGCCGCCTTCTTGTCCGCCTGCAGCGCACCCAAAAGAGCAGTGGAGTCGCATTCTGCAGCAGGCAAAGGCAGTTTCGACAGCCATCCAAGAAGTTCATCTGCGCGCTTAGGATGAAGGGTTTCCGTGTAGAGCGACATCCAGACCGTTGCTCTCAAACCATAAAACACCGCTTCTCCGTGCCGCAGATTTCCATAGCCAGACGCATGTTCCAGCGCGTGGCCGAAGGTGTGTCCGAGATTGAGCAGCATTCGCTGGCCGCTTTCGCGTTCATCGCGCTCGACGATGCCAGTCTTAACAGATGCCGCTCTCGTCGCGAAGTCCCGAACTTGCTCAGGTGTCCACAAGAGTGCGTTCGGTCCGGCAAGTTCGATTTGCTGCCAAAATTCTCCGCCGGCGATCAGCGCGCTTTTCACGATCTCTGCGGCTCCCGCCAGCAAATCACGTTGCGGCAGAGTGTCTAAAGCAGCGAGAGGCGCCAGCACGAGCGACGGCTGGTGGAACGCCCCAATCAGGTTCTTGCCCAGCGGATGGTTGATTCCCGTCTTGCCGCCTATCGCAGCGTCCACCATTCCCAGCAGCGATGTCGGAACGGCAACCCACGCGATTCCGCGTTGATAGACACTCGCTGCAAACCCTGCGATATCAGTCACGACTCCACCGCCGAGCGCGATGATAAGGTCATCCCGGGCAAATCGATTGATCGCAAGAGCGTCCAGAATCTCGTTCAACCGCATGGAGTTCTTCTGCTCTTCACCGGGTGGCAACACATGCTGCGAACACTCAAAGCTCCTGCGGGTCAACGCGGAAGTCAATTCGGCAAGGTAGTGCAGAGCGACATGTTCATCGGTTACGATTAGGATTCGCGGACGTCTCGCGTGGTAAAACGAATCAATCTCGTTCGCAACCCAGGCAAAGCCGGAAGCTGAGAATCGAATGGGCACGGTTCCCGAGGAAGTCTTCAGTTCAAACGAGTCCATCAATGGTCTCAAAGATCATCAGAGCAGTTTGTCGGGGATCCGGGTCATTGACCGGGAAAGTTAAGGGCGCTTCGTCAAACAGGGCCTTGCGGCGCCCGAGCAGGTCCGCCAGCGTTGCGATTCGCTCGGCAAGCGATTGCCCGTCCGGCAGCAACGGACGCCCGGTCTGATGCAGCGTCCGCGCAGCGATGAGTTCTATCGGTGCATGTAAATAGACCAGCAAGCCGCTTGCACCGATCACATCGCGGTTCTCTTCGCGTTCCAACGCGCCGCCGCCCAAAGCGATCACACTGTCGCCACGCGATGCGGCTTGCACGAGGGAGATGTTCTCAAAATCACGGAATCTTTGCTCTCCAAGTTTAAGAAAAATCGCCGGAATCTTCATTCCGGCGCGTTCTTCTATCAATTGATCCAAGTCGATAAAGGGTTGACCGCGCAACTCGGCAAGCATCGGCCCGATCGTACTCTTGCCCGAACCGGGCAGTCCACACAAGTAGACTATTGCCACGGTGACGGCGGGGTTGATTGAACGTGCGCGCGAATCTCAGTCATCGAGTCACCGCCGAACTTTTCCATAAAGGGGTTCATCAAAGCGATTAGAGTCATTGCTTCGCCGACGATTCCGGCAGCGGGAACAACACAGACGTCACTTCGCTCTCGCAGCGCTTGTACTGCTTCACCGGTTGCCAGATTCACAGAGTCGAGCGGCTGCATGAGAGTGGAAAGCGGCTTCATCGCCACGCGCATGACCAGTCGCTCACCGTTCGACATTCCGCCTTCGATTCCGCCAGCCGAATTGCTCGTGCGCACGACACCATGAGGGGCAGGATACATCCTGTCATGCACCTGACTGCCGAAAACATCAGATACGCCAAATCCCATTCCGAACTCAACTCCTTTGGCAGCGTGAATCGAGAGCATGGCCTGAGCAAGAATGCCATCGAGCCGACGGTCGTAATGCACGTGGCTTCCTACTCCGACGGGCAGTCCATCAACAATCACTTCAAAAACTCCGCCGACCGTATCTTTGGCGTCAACCGCTCGGTCGATGGCCTCGATCATCTGGTGCTCTGCAACCCGATCGCCGCACCGGACAGGGCTTTCCTCTACTCGGGCAAAGAACTCGCTTAACGGCTCGTTCTTTTGCGGCGATGAGGCGGACACTCCTGCGATCTTCACAACATGGCTGTAGACGCGAATACCAAACTCGGCAAAGAACTTTCGACAGACAGCCGCGAGCGCAACACGCATTGCCGTTTCGCGCGCCGAAGATCGTTCAATAACATTGCGAATATCATCATGATGATATTTCATCGCGCCAGCGAAGTCCGCATGGCCGGGCCGTGGACTCGAGAGTCTCTCAGTTTGATTCTGTGTACCCGGATCTCCCACCGCCATCTTGCCCTGCCAATTTTCCCAATCGAGGTTGTCAATAATCAGTGCGAGTGGAGATCCCAGTGTCATTCCGTACCGAACACCCGCAACGATTCTGGCTTGATCCTTCTCGATTTTCATTCTGTCGCCTCGGCCATAACCTCGCTGCCTGCGGGACAGATCAAGCGCGATTTCAGATTCAGAAACTGCAAGTCCTGATGGCAGACCTTCGAGGATACCAGTCAGACTCGGCCCGTGACTCTCTCCTGCCGTCAGCAAACGAATCATGAGTTGCGCAGTTCGGGCAGCAATTCACGCACAGCAATCTCAAGCGGGAACGGCTTGCCGGTCCAGATTTGAAAACTTTCAGCGGCCTGCGCCAGCAGCATCAGCAACCCGTTTTCCGTGACTGTGTTAAAGGACTTTGCGGCTTCCAGAAAGAGCGTCTTACGCGGCGCATAAACCAAGTCAAAGACCAATGCGCCCGCCTTAAATGCAAACGGGGGGTCGAGGGGAAATCCCGGGTGTGCAACGCTTCCGACCGGTGTTGCCTGCACTATCAGGTCGAAGTCTGGGAGACGTTTGCGAGCCTTTGTGTGTGTCAACAAAGTCGGCGCAAAGGGACTTGGCAGAACTGTGGAAACGCGCTCCAGTGCATCGGCCGGCCTCCGCGAAGCCACTGCAATTTCGACAGGAGAAGCGATCTGTGCAACCGCGACCATGCAGGCGCGGGCGGCCCCGCCCGTTCCAATGATCAAAACGCGGTCCGTGCGCGAAACGGATTCAAGTTTTTGCTCGAGGGCATAGCGGAAACCGGCCACATCGGTGTTATAGCCGATTAGCTTGCTTTGTCTGCGCAACAACGTATTCACAGCCCGCGCGGAAGATGCCGTCTCCGAAAGCTCATCGCAAAGGGAGTACGCCAAATCTTTGTGCGGCGCCGTGACATTCAGTCCGTCCCAGTCCACACGAGCCCGCAACAAGAAAGAGCGCGCCAACCTGCGTGGAAAGTCAAAGAGCGTATAACTTCCCGACGAACCCGTTTGCTGAAATGCCCATGAGAAGAGCACGGGAGACAAGCTCGAGGCGATATGCTCGCCAATTAGTCCAAGACGATAGGCCATCTATCAAGTGAGTGATACTGAATTCGGGAAGTATTGTGAAAGTTCCCTGAAAAACTCAGGGTAGGAAATTGCGGCGCAGTCCGCCTGCTGAATGGTCAACTCTCCTTTGGCGACCAACCCTGCAAGCGCAAAGGCCATTGCAATGCGATGGTCGCGCTGCGTATCAATCGCTGCGCCATGCAACTTCGCGACACCACGGATATGCAGGTTATCTCCGCGCACGCTTGCCTTCGCACCCAACGCATTGACATTCTCGGCTATCACCGTCAGGCGATCGCTTTCCTTGAGGCGCAGCTCTCCGACCTGCTCAAAAACGGATTCACCATCAATGGAGGCGGCCAGCACGGCGAGGACGGGAATTTCGTCAATAACTGTGGGCACTTCGGCGGCTTTTACGTGCATCGGTGAAAGTTTACCGGCACGAACTGCAATCGTCCCCATCGGTTCGGCACAAACCATTTCGCTTACCGATGCGGAGACATTGGCTCCGGCACGCCGAAGAATCTCGAACCATCCCGCACGGAGGGGATTCAGGAGTACATTTTCAATCGAAATTTCAGAGTCGGGAACAAGCAGAGCTGCTACCGCCCAGAAGGCAGCGCTTGAAAGATCTCCTGGAATCAGGCCACTAAGTTCAGGTGTATGATCCGCAGTCATTTCGCGCATGACGCTCCAGAAACCATCCTCACTCTGCCGCAGCCCCAGTAATCTTTCTGTGTGATCCCTTGAAGCGAAAGGCTCACGCACTCTTGTCATGCCGCGTGCAAAGAGACCGGCGAGCAACAGCGCACTCTTGACTTGTGCACTTGCGAAAGGCAAGTCGTGTTCTCTGCCCTGCAAATCAGTTCCGAGAATGCGGGCGGGAAGAGTCCCGCCTTTCTGCAAGTCAATCTTGGCACCCATCAGTTGCAACGGCTCAGCGACCCGTCCCATCGGTCTACGGCTCAGCGATTCGTCGCCGATGATCCTCCACTCTCCTTCACGTCCTGCCAGCATGCCCATCAGCATTCTTGCGGTCGTTCCTGAGTTCCGACAATCAAGCGTCATACCGGAGCGAGTGGCCTCACCGCTGATGACAAGCTGATTGCCTTCGCGCTTGACCTGCTTGCCAAGCGTTTCGATGCAAGTTAGAGCAGTCTGGCAGTCGGCGCCGGTTCCGAAGTTCTCCAGCAAAACGGGTCGTGACTCAAGCAGCGAGAAGAGTGCCCGACGAATCGAGACAGATTTGTCACCCGAAAGAGTAATTCGCGCGCGTAGCGGCTGTTCGGCAGCCGTAACTCGCGCGGTTGCGAACTTATTTTCCACGAACACTCAAGGTGCGCCCAACAATCGGGGCAAGACGTGCGAGATCCGAAACAAGTTCGGTAAATTCATCGGGGTCGAGCGATTGATAACCGTCCGACAGAGCCTTCTCGGGATCGGGGTGCATTTCCAAGAGCACGCCGTCCGCGCCGGCAGCGATCGACGCACGGGCCATTGGAGCCACCAAGTCGCGGCGGCCGGTGCCGTGCGAGGGATCGGTTATGACCGGTAAATGCGAGAGCTGTTTCAGGGCTGGAACGATGTTCAAGTCAAGAGTGTTTCGCGTGAAGTCCGAAAACGTGCGAATTCCGCGTTCACAAAGCACGACTTGGTCATTTCCTGCGGCCATGATGTACTCGGCAGCATTCAGGAATTCTTCCAGAGTTGCGGCCATCCCCCGTTTCAGAAGAATCGGTTTGCCCGTTGCCGCGGCTTGCTTCAAGAGCACGTAGTTGTGCATATTGCGGGTCCCGATTTGCAGCATGTCTGCGTGCGCGGCGGCAAGCAGCACACTCTCTTCATCCACAACTTCAGTAACGATCGGCAGACCGGAAACACGGCGCGCTTCCGACAGCAGTTTTAACGCGGCTTCGCCCAAACCTGAAAACGAATAGGGTGACGTGCGCAGCTTAAAAGCTCCTCCACGTAACAGGTGTGCTCCCCCTGCAGCAGCATGCTCCGCGGCAGCAATCAGCTGTTGCGGCGACTCGACTGCGCACGGTCCGGCCATGACGGTCAGTTCGGTTCCGCCGACCGCCACGCCGCGCACACCTACAATAGTATTTGCAGGGTGGGAGCGCCGCAGCACTCGGTAGTAGCTCGGCTGATCCCAGAGCGCATTTTCGACAAAGTGTGAGGGGCGCTCAGACGAGGAGGGCTCGTTGGTCAAGCTGATATTCTTGGGGTCAGAAGTACGGGATTTTGAATCGCGGGGCATATCCAACTCGTGAAAGTTCAAGTCTTACAAAATACGGA
The DNA here is from genome assembly GCA_023382385.1 of bacterium. NCBI lineage: Bacteria > bacterium. Next base: position 869,694 of record JAHDVH010000001.1, read on the forward strand.
AAATCGTTGCCTCAGTCAAGGAAGGAACTCGCCAGACCTTGGGAAGTTTCCCAACACTCGAATTTTAAGGAGTTATAAGCAATGAACTTAACTTTCGGGCAATTCTAACAAGGGAACTTTTTTGACAATGAGCCGTCATGTGGTAAAGCCTTAGCCCTCGTTTCGCCTCGCAATCTCCCTTTTCATGAGCAATTCTCACTGGATACGGCTGGGAACACTCTTGTTGCTTGCAGCTCTGCTAATTCTGGCGACTTATTCGGGAGTTCCGAGTTCGGCGCCGTTGCCGTTTCCTTTTAAGTCCCCGGCACAGGTAGTCACTGATGCCCCTCACGCGGAGAAAACTAAAATGCCTCGTCCGCAACTGCCCTTGAATCGTGTCCTTGCACCGGAATTTCCGCGGAATTTCGCATGGGTTAATACCGACCGACCTCTGTACGTGCAAGAGGATTTAAGAGGGCGCATTGTCGTCCTCGACTTCTGGACTTACTGCTGCATCAACTGCATGCATATTTTACCGGACCTTGACTATATCGAGAAGAAATACGCCTCGGAGCCTGTAGTTGTAATCGGAGTGCATTCAGCCAAATTTGATAATGAGGGAGATCAACAGAACATCCTCACCGCCTGCCAGCGCTACAATATCAACCATCCTGTGATTGTGGACGAGCACCATCGGATCTGGACAGAGTATGGCGTGCGTGCCTGGCCGACGCTGGGGATAATTGACGCAGAAGGCCGAGTTGTCGGGCAGCTTTCAGGCGAAGGAAACCGTGAGATACTGGACGGAATCATTGCGGCACTGCTCGATGAAGGCCGCGACAAGGGCGTGCTTGCTGCAGGACCACCGGACTTCAAGCGGAACTCGCGTGTCCCTGCCCGATCGGGACTGTCATTCCCCGGAAAAGTTCTCGCACGAAAAGACAGGGTGTTCATCGCGGACTCCAACCACGATCGCATCATCGTCGCGGATAGCAGCGGCAAAGTGATCTCGATAGCGGGGTCTGGATTGAAAGGGAGAAGCGACGGCGGTTTTGCGGATGCGGAATTCAACAATCCGCAGGGAATGGATTGGGATGAGCAGCGTGATCTTCTCTACGTCGCCGACACAGACAATCATCTCATCCGAAGACTTGATTTGAAGTCGAGAGCCGTCACAACAATCAGCGGCACAGGTGAACAGGTGTACGATCGGCTAGGCGGGGGCATAGGCACAGCGCAAGGCTTGAACAGTCCGTGGGACGTGGTACTTGACGGCAACACACTGTACATTGCCATGGCAGGACCCCACCAATTGTGGACGCTTGATCTGCCGACGGGAGTTGCACGCGCCTGGGTTGGCTCGGGACGTGAAGACATCACAGATGGCATTGGCACGCGAACAGCCGCGCTTGCTCAGCCATCGGGACTCGCCCTGCATGGTGAGTGGCTCTACTTCGCAGATAGCGAGGTGAGTGCGGTCCGCCGTGCTGATGTCAAGACGACCGCTGTGGAGACTCTGGTGGGAACAGGTTTGTTTGACTTTGGCGATCGTACCGGTTCTTTCAACCGGACACTTCTTCAGCATCCGCTCGGCGTGGCCATACACAACGGCGACGTGATTGTTGCCGATACGTACAATCACAAGATCAAGCGGCTCGATCTTGAGAGCAAACAGTCAAGCGATGTCATCGGATCCGGCAAGCCGAATCGTCAAACGGAAGATTCCGGCGAACTTTCTCTCTACGAACCCGGCGGCCTCTCAGTTAGCGGAAACTGGCTCTACATTGCCGACACAAATCATGACCGGATAATTCGTATGTCACTTAGCGACCGGCGTTGGTCGGAATTCCATCTCATGGGACTGCGATCGATGGAAAGTTTGATGCTCAAGCATGATTTCGAAGCCGAAGCGACCGTGAACTTTCAACGGGGTAGTGACTTGACACTGCTGCTAAATGTCTCACTTCCCTCCGGAGTGCATCTGAATCGGGACGCACCTGTGGGTTACGCGGTCGCGGGTGGCGATTCAGCCCTTGAAGGACTGGCCGCAAGCGCCGAACTTCCAGTGCGTGTAATGCTTCCTGCATCCACACTTTCAGACAAAGCGGAACTTTCTGTGATGCTGTCGCTCGCTTACTGTACGGACAAAAACATGGGGCTTTGCGTTCCGATCTCAGTTGGATGGAAGGTGTTCCTGCAGGAGTCACCCGACGCAACGCAAGAGGCCGAACTAAGAGCGACGGTCGACGGTTTGCCAAATTGATCTGCCAACAGACTTCAAAACGAACGGGCGGTCAGTTGGCCGCCCGCGCGTTTCTTGCAAAAGCGGCGGTCATGGAATTTCATCCAGAATCGCCACGCCACTGGAGGTTCCAATGCGCTCGGCTCCCGCTTCAATCATCCGCTTAAAATCGGCAAGTGTGCGAATCCCTCCTGAAGCCTTTACCTTCAGTCCATTAGGCGCAACCTCACGATGCATCAATTTGACTGCTTCGACAGTCGCTCCGCCTGCACCAAATCCAGTTGACGTTTTCACCCAATGAGCGCCGGCTACAATACAAAGCCGGCAAGCACGAACGATCTGTGGTTCGGAGAGTACCGCAGTTTCAAAAATGACTTTGAGGACCGCACCGCGTTCACGGCAGGCATACGCGAGTTGGCCTATGTCATTTGCAACCAAGTCGTCCTCTCCGCTCAGAAGACCACCAATCCACAATACCATGTCTACTTCTAATGCGCCGTCGGCGATTGCAAGTGTCGCCTCCGCAAGCTTCGCCTCGGTGCTCATCGCGCCGAGCGGAAATCCCACGACAGTGCACACAGTTACTCCACTGCCCTGCAGGCGTTTGGTGCATGACTTGACAAATCGGGAATTGACACAGACTGTCTTAAATTTGTAATGTACCGCCTCATCGCACAATTTCTCAATCTGCGCTGAGGTCGCTTCCGCCTTGAGAAGGGTGTGGTCTATGAAAGCTGCGGCTTGATCACGAGTCATGGAGTTCCTCCTTTTCCGAATATACATCACGTCTCCGTCTCATGCAAGGGCATGCAACAAAGAACGGCCACCTTACAGTGGCCGTTGCTGAGGCGGTAAGCATGAGATCAGCTAACTTCGGCAATCTGCTCGGAGGCTTTCTTCGCGAAGAATGCCTCTTGCATGGGCTTGACCTTTGACTCAAAGCAATCGGGACATATTGAGTGGGAAAACTGCACGTTTTCCTGATGCTCAGAGATATACTCTTCAATCTGCGACCAGAGGTTTTCGTCATCGCGGATCTTCTTGCAATATGCGCAAATCGGCAGAAAACCTTGCAGCATTCGGACGTGCTGCCGCTCCGCCTCAAGATCGCGGACCCGTGCAGCAAGCGTCTCCTGCAGCGTCATGATCCGCTTGCCGACCCGCATCCTCGCTCGCAGTTGCTCCGGGTCTATCGGTTTTGTCAGGAACTCGTCCACACCGGCAAGCATCCCAGCAAGCATGTCGTCTTTGTCCTGCAGAGATGTCAGCATGATGATGTAGGTGTAATCCGTTTCTCCAAAAGCACGAATTGTCTTGACGATAGTGGGGCCGTCCATTTCCGGCATCATCCAATCCGTGATCAGAATTCTGGGCTTGTGCTCGAGGAAGCAGCGCAACGCCTCCGTTCCATTCATGGCCGTCAACGTTTCATAGCCGAACTTGGACAGTAGTCGCTCCAACGTCATCAAGGTAACGCGGTCGTCATCAACGGCGAGGACCTTCATCGAGTGAGCTCGGATTTGATGGTCAGTAGTTCGTGCGAGACGTGAGCAAACTCCTGCTCCAGTGCTTCAATTCTGCTCGCCTCAACTAAGATGCGCAATTTGCGCGCCGTGTCGTCAATCGAGGCGCAGAGATCGGCTAAGGCATTTGCGCCGACATTTAACGCGGCGCCTTTCAGCGAGTGCGCAAGCTTGCCAACACTCTCCATTTCCTGAGCTTCATACGCCTGACGCAACATATGCACGCGCGAATTCCCGTCTTCAAGCATGATATCGATGAGTTCCGCAGTGAACGATGGATCGCCCATGCCGATTTCGTCCAGTCGGCTGCGCGACACATGAGGACTTATGGTTGACATAGCATTGCTCATAGAGGCTGAAATCTATACTGTGACATTGAGAATCATACAATTTCATCGCAAAGAATGCGCCGAACAAAAATCGCGACGAAACTTTTGCGGATGGAATGACATTTGCGCGATCCGCAAATAGTTAATGTAGGATCCCTATGAAGATAATCACTCTGACGTTGTGCCTGATTTGGGGTGCAGTCGGTCTTTCCGCGGAGCGGAACCAGACTTGGACGGTGGACCAGTCCCTTGCGAGGTTGCGCGATGGCAACGACCGCTTTGTCAATGGGAAACCAAGCCGTCGGGACAGCGGCGAGCATCGCCGACGCGAAGTCTCGGGCGGGCAGACGCCTTATGCATGCATCATCACATGTTCCGACTCGCGCGTGCCGCCAGAACAGATCTTTGATGCCGGACTTGGAGATCTATTCGTTATTCGCGTTGCCGGCAACGTCACATCACGCGAAATCGTGGCTTCCGCAGACTATGCAGTCGACCACTTGAGTTGTCCTGTGATTGTTGTCATGGGTCATTCGAACTGTGGAGCAGTCGGTGCGGCACTCGCCGAAACGGCATATCCCGAACCCGTCAACTCCTTGATCGAACACATTCGCCCAAGCGTTTCGGCATGCGAAGCAAAAGGCTACGACGGTTCGTCGCTATATGACGGAGTCATTCGAGAGAACGCACGGGTCGGCGCGATGAGTCTTCTGTCCGGCTCGCGCGCGATAGAAGAAGCCGTTACTTGCGGCAGGTGCATTGTGCTCTCTGCCGTCTATGACATTACCTCCGGCGTCGTGCACTGGCAATCGCAGGTTGCCGCCCCGACCCAAGAGGCTGTGCAAGCAGAGCAACTAATGAACAAAAACGGCAAGCCGTCTGAACCGGCACCGGAACCAGTCATTCAAGAGACCAGGCGCACACCCATAGCTTCTTCCAAGTCACGACATTAAATCTGTGTGACATAAGCTAAAAGCGGCAGGCTTCTGGGCCTGCCGCTTCATATTCGCCAACTTCAACTGTCAGGCCGACACGCCCGCCTTCATCTTCGCCGCGATAGCATCCAGCATGGCGTCGTAAGATTGCGCAAACTTAACCACCCCGTCCTCGATCAGGTCAAACGCAATTTGATTGATGTCTATTCCAACCCTCAAAAACTCGGCAATCGTGGCATGCGCGGACTCCATATTCTTGAGCAGCTTGTGCGAGGGCTTGCCGTGATCCTTAAATGCAGTTAACGTCTGCGGGGGAACCGTATTCACGGTATCCGGCGCGATAAGCTCGTCAACATAGAGCACATCAGAATACTCAGGGTTTTTGGTGGACGTCGAAGCCCAGAGGGGCCGCTGGACGCGCGCACCCGCAGCAGCGAGCGTCGCCCAACGTGAACTTGATGTCACCGTCAAGAAGTGCTCGTAGGCCAAACACGCATTGGCAATCGCGGCTTTGGCTGCAAGGTCGTGACGACCGGCCTTCTCGGCCTGTGTATCTGCCACAGAGTCAATTCTGCTGACGAAGAAACTTGCGACAGAGGCTACACGCCTTAGGTCCTCTCGCCTCTTCAGCCGCAGTTCGAGTGCCTGCAGATAGGTTTCGAGCACTTGCTTGTATTGAGCGAGTGTGAACAGCAAAGTGATGTTCACATTGACTCCGCGAGTCAACAGCTCGTGCACAGCAGGCAGCCCCGCCTCGGTTCCGGGAACCTTGATCATCAGATTGGGACGACTTACGCGCTCCCACAGACGCTGTGCTTCCTGAATTGTTCCCTGCGTGTCATGCGCAAGCTTCGGCGAAACCTCAAGACTCACGTATCCGTCCACTCCCTCGGACTCATTGTAAACGCTCATCAGCATATCACAAGCGCGGGAGACATCGCTGACGGCAAGATTCTCGAAGACAGCCTGTGGAGACAAATCACTCGCAATCCCCTTGCGGACGTCATCGTCATAGTCGGTACTACTCGCAATCGCTTTCTCAAAGATTGTCGGATTGGACGTCATGCCGCGCAATCCTTCCGCGACGTGCCGCTCCAGTCCGCCGGAATTCATCAGATCACGGCTGATGTAATCCAACCATAAGGACTGACCGAGGTCGAGCGTCGCTTTCATGATAGGGTGACTCATATCTATTTCCTCAATTCTGTTGTCAATCTTTACTTGCCTGCTGCCTCGATAGCCAACACTTTCTCGAGCCGGCGTTGATGTCGATCGAGTCCCGAATAACTCGCGTTCAAGAACGCTTTGATTACTTCCCTTGCAAGCTCGATTCCTATGATACGCGATCCAAGACAGAGGACGTTCATGTCATCGTGCTCAACGCCTTGTCGCGCGGAATACGAGTCGTGGCACATTCCAGCGCGAATCCCCTTCATCTTGTTTGCTGCGACACAGGCACCAACACCGCTGCCGCAAATGATGATTCCGCGGGAAACGCGATGAGACACGAGCTCAAGTCCGACGGCTCGTGCAAAATCGGGATAGTCCACAGCTTGTGTTGAGTGAGTGCCGACGTCGATTACCTCATGCCCAAGTTCGGACAGCCACGGAAGCAGATCTCTCTTCAGCTCAAACCCTGCATGATCGGATCCAATGGCAAGCTTCATTTCGCATCGCCTCTGTTTAGCGTTTGGTAAACGGCCATCGCCTTGAGCGCGACATTTTCCGCCGTTAACCCGAGCTTCTCATAAATGGTTTTAGCAGGCGCGGACGCACCAAATCGATCCAGACCAATTACCTCTCCGTCCAGCCCGACATACTTCCACCAGCTGAGAGTCGCAGCCGCTTCTATCGCAACGCGTGCTCGGACATCCCGCGGCAGAACGTGATCCCGATACGCTTTTGGCTGCATGTCAAAAAGTTCCATGCACGGAACGGAAACGATTCGAGCGTGAACTCCTTCCCGTTCAATCAGCGTTTTCGCTGCCATCGCGATTTCCACTTCGCTTCCGCTGGCTAACAGAATCACATCCGGGGAACCATCGGCTGCGTCGGCGATTATGTACGCGCCTAACTCCACAGGATTCTGTTCACCCTCATAAGGCAGAATCGGCAACGCCTGCCGTGTCAAGCAGAGTGCAACTGGCCCATCAGCCCGCTCCAGCGCAGCGCGGTAACATTGTGCCGTTTCATTTGCGTCGGCGGGCCGCATCGTCCACAAGTTAGGAGTAGCACGAAGGTGTGATAAGTGCTCTATTGGCTGATGCGTCGGGCCATCTTCACCCAAGCCGATGCTGTCATGAGTAAAGACATACAGCACGGGCAAATGCGAGAGGGCAGCGAGCCGTACGGACGGCTTCATATAATCCAGAAAATTCAAGAACGTTGCTCCGAAAGGGATGAACGGGGCGGAACTGGCGATACCATTCAGAATCGCGCCCATCGCATGCTCGCGGATGCCAAAACGGATATTCCTTCCGCCTCGCGTGCTCTTCTGAAAGTCGCCGCGGCCTTCAAGGTAGGTCAAGTTCGACTCGACAAGGTCCGCACTGCCACCGACAATCCACGGCGAGTCTTTCAACGCATGTAGACACATCTCCGACGCTTTGCGGGTCGCAATTTGCTTGTCGCCTGTCTTCCAACTTGGCAGCGTATCCGCCCACTTTTCCGGCAGGCGACGCGACCAGAACTGTTGCCATTCCGATTGAAGCCCCGGGTGAGCTTTGTGCGCGTCCTCAAGTAAACTCTGCCAAGTTGCTTGCAGTTCCACTCCTCTTGTACGTGCCGCACCCATGTGCTTGAACACTTCGGAGGGAACAAAGAATGGCTCATTTTCCGGCAAACCTAATGCTCGCTTCGTCAACTTTAGCTCTTCGTCACCGAGCGGGGAGCCGTGCACTTTTGAGGTTCCCGCTCTGTTCGGCGAACCAAATCCGATCTGCGTGCGGCAGCGAATCAAAGTGGGCCGAGTGTTTTCGGCGATCCCTTCGCGGATTGCACCGTCTACTTCGTTCAAATCCATGCCGTCGCAGGCGAGCACGTGCCAGCCCATGCTCTCAAAACGAGCACCGACATCTTCAGTGAACGCAATATCGGTGGAGCCGTCTATCGTGATGCGGTTGTCATCGTAGAGCAGGACAATCGAACCCAGCCCGAGGTGCCCGGCCAAGGATGCCGCCTCGGCAGCCACGCCTTCCATCAAATCGCCATCGGAACATATTCCAAAGACACGGAAGTTTATGATCTCGTGTCCTTCCCGATTGAACATCGCTGCCAAGATCTCGCGGGCAATCGCGATTCCGACGATGTTACCTACACCCTGCCCGAGAGGTCCGGTTGTGGCTTCGACTCCCGGAGTCAATCCCAACTCAGGATGCCCGGGCGTAATGCTGTTCCATTGCCGGAAGTTTTTCAGCTGCTCCATTGACAAGTCATAGCCTGTCAAGTGCAGCAACGAATAGAGCAAGGCACATCCATGCCCTGCTGACAACACGAACCTGTCGCGATTGGGCCACGCGGGATCAAGGGGATTGTGTCTCAGGTGTTTCTGATAGATCGCATACCCCATGACCGCGGCTCCCAACGGCAATCCAGGATGGCCAGAGTTGGCCGCTTGCACAGCGTCAATTGCCAATCCACGAATCGTGTTCACACTCAGTCGATCCAAGACTTCCGACATTATTGTCTCCGATTGTCCAATAGTACGTATGGACAAAGCGACGGAGTGTATCCGTCGCTTCGCCAACCCGACACCAATCAGCCAAACAGCCGATCAGTCTACTTCATTAACACCATCTTGCGGCTTTGCACGAAGCTGCCGGCTTCCATCCGATACAGATAGACACCGCTTGCAAACTGCGAGGCATCAAACGTAACGGTATGGTAACCGGCACCGAAGCTGCCTTCGGCCAGACGTGCGACTTCACGGCCCGTGATATCATAGACAGTCAGCTTAACATAATCCGCTTCCGGCAATCCGAACCGAATCTGCGTCGTCGGGTTGAACGGATTAGGATAGTTCGCGGACAGCTCATGCACCAGTGGGATGGCCACGTGCCCGAACGCCGGCCTGTCGCCGCCTTCGTTATCGTCGTCCTGCGGCCTGATGATGGAGGCACCTTCCACAACATCGAGCAGCGAAGAGAGCCAGATCTTGATTGTGCCTTCACCGGCACCCAGCACGTCGGTATCCTGATCGCCGTCAAAGTCGGCGCCCTTTACGACCGAAGCCTGAGTGAAGGAGCTCGACATGACATTCCGATAGAAGCGGTTGTCAGTATTCCTCCACCACGAGATTTCATTCGGCTCGTTGGCAGCCACTAGCAGATCCGCTCGTCCGTCATCATCCATATCCACGGCATCCAATTCGCGCGGGAACGGGAGCAATGACGTAATATAGTTCTGTTCCATCGTCGCACCATCCCACCACGCAATCATCGGCTGTTGCGCCACACAGAAGTAGATATCAAGCACGTTGTCATTGTTCAGATGCGCCGCATTGATATAGGACGCTCCGAACCAGCCGGTTGCCAGAACGTGGCGGGTAAACGACTGAGTTCCGTTATTCGACCACCACGCGAGCATGCCGCCTTCATACGCCGCACCGAGAATGTCCTTATCACCGTCATTCCCGATATCCGCGACCTCGATTGAGCGAGCACCCACGAAGTTGTTGTCCACAACAAAGCGCGTGAACACGCCACTTCCGTTGTTGCGCCACCAGCTTACATCATTGTCGTCGCAAGCGGCCGTCACCAGGTCTCGATCACCGTCTCCGTCCATGTCGACGATAATCACATCGCGGGCACCACGGTAATTCGTGAGAATGATGTTGGGAGTGAAAGTGCCGTTTGCATTCTTGCGGAACCACATCAACTCGTTGGCGAACTGCGCCACCGCGGCGATGTCCAAGTCACCGTCGCCGTCCAAGTCACCGACGGCCACAGAACGTGCACCGTCCCAATCTGCTATCACAACATGCGGAGTGTAGTCCCACGTGCCGTTGTTCTCGTACCACATCACCTTGTCAGCGAACATTCCTGCGGCAACGACATCCATATCGCCGTCGCCATCCATATCAGCTGGAACCGCAGACATACAGCCGTAGAGTTCCGTCGTGACGGTTACGACTCCGAAGATGATCGGATCAACGGGCACACGATATCCGTACACCACGGTGGACATTTCACCGAGGCCGCAATTGTTGAACGCGCGCACACGATATTCATATTCGACACCCGGAGCTGCCGAGAAGTCGTTGTAACTCGTGACATCCGCGCTAACCGTCGCTATTGATTGCGGCGGGAACCCACGCAGAATTTCGTAGCCTGTTTCCTGCGCTACGTTGTTCCACGTCAAACGAACGCGATCGTTGAGGTTAACTGTTGCAGTGATATTCGTCACAGTCGCTACCTGCTGAGCGGAGAAACCCGTAGTCGGAGCCGACAAGACGCCCAATCCGCACTGGTTGACACCGCGCACTTGATAGTTGTACGTCACGCCGGGCTGCACGTTGTTGTCCGTGTAAGAGTTAAATGCGCCCGGGATGTTGTCAGCCAGTAGTGTGTTATTGCGCCAGACCTGATAGCTCGTAGCGGTGGCCACCAGATTCCAGCTCACGATAACCTGATTACACAGGCCGTCCGAAGCGGCCACGCCGGTCGGAACTGCGGGCAGCGGGATCGTCGACCCCGTTACCGGCGGAGTCTGCGGACCGGAACCGCAATCGTTCGTCGCAGCAACCGTATAGCTATTGGTTGTCCCAGTCGGAACGTTGTCGGAATAGACGAAGGTCCCTTGCGGAACATTCGCCAGCACTGCGCCGTTACGTCTCACGACGTACTGCGTTGCATACTGCGTACCGGTCCACGTCAGGATAATTGTGTTACAACGATCATTCGTCGCAGCGAGATTCGTAACCGCACCAGCGACCGGTGCGGCCTGACCGACGTCATTCGCACATCCTCCCTGTCCGCAGATATTGGACAAGGCGCAGACTTCATAAACCGCTACAGCCGGCAGCGGACTTGCGTCCACATAGCTTCGTTGAACATTCGGCAATCCTCCCGCCAAGCGAGCAATGACGTTGCCGTTACGCTTTACGTGCACGGAATCCTGTCCATCGACATCCGTGAAGGTGAAAGTGACGGTGACAATTCCGCATCCATCGTCCGAAGCGGCCATTTGAGAGGGTCCGATCGGTGTCGGTGCTGTACGTCCGCCATCTGTCGCAAGCGGTGATTCAATCGTGTCTCCGGGGGCGCACACGCGCAGTGCAGAGATGCTGTAGGTGCTTTGCGGCCACACGCCAAGTTGATTGTAAGACGTCGTGCCGGCAGGAACGTTTGCGACGTTTGCACCGTTCCGACGAATCTTGAGCAATGATACTCCGCTGTGGCTATAAGCAGTCCATTGGAGCAGGACACGATCGCAGAGATTTTCTGACGCGGTGAAGCCCGAAATCGCCGGAGGATAGGTATTCGGAGTAACCACAATCGCACTAGACAGCGGGCCGATTTGGCAGCTGTTAAACGCCGCCACCTGAACCGAACAGGTTTGCGTGTCCGCCGGACAGTAGGTCAACGTCGTTACATTCGCGCCGACCGTATCCACGATTACGCCATTACAATAGATGTAATAGCCGCTCTCGTTCGCAACGTTACTCCAGTTCAGATTGATGCAGAAGCAGTTGCTCGGAACGGCCGTGAAGCCCGTTACTTGAACCAGATTGGGAATCACGGTCACACTGTTGCTCAATGCGGATTGCGCTCCGGCACCGCACTGATTGGCCGTGACGATTCTGTAGGAATACGTTCCGGCCGCGACATTCGCGTCCATATACATGGTAGTACCGACGGGCACCGTGGCAATTTGAGAGCCGTTGCGCAGCACGCGGTACTCTTGAATCGGCTGAGTCGCCGGCGCGTTCCACGTGACCGTCACGTTGCCGCAATTCTCAGCAGCAGCCACACCGGTTGCGACACCGGGAACCGTCAATCCTTCGCCTGCCACGGCCGATCCCGCTTCACCGTTTCCACAGTTGTTGATTGCGCGCACATTGTATGTGTGAACGCCGGTCACTCCTGTGTCGGTGTAGTTCGTCTGATTCGCCGGAACCGTCGCAATCGGAGTAGTCAGATTGCCATCGCGATAGACGAGATAACCTGTCTCCGAAAGCTGATCCTGCCACGTCAAAGCAATCTGCGAGCAGATGTTGTTCGACGCGGTCAATCCGGCCACCAGCGGCGGAACCGTTGCAACGGCACCTTGCGCGGGAGCGCTCTGTGGCGCGTTGCCGCAGGCGTTGACGGCCAGAATCGTATACATGTACGCGACACCCGGTGTCGCGGTATTGTCGTTGTAGGTAGTCGTGTTCGCAGGAACGTTCTGCACGAGCAGTACTCCGTTGCGATACACATCATAGCGGTCTTCGTCTGCCGTGTCGGTCCAATTCAGGATGACCATGGAGCAGTTCGTCGTCGTAGCTGTCAGGCCTTGCACTTGCGCAGGAATATTACGACGGCAACCCTGCACAATCACCGACTCGGGACCTGCACCACCGATGTTAAACCCGCGCACCGTGTAGTTGTAGCACACGCCGGGCACGGAGGTCAAATCACAGTAAGTCGTGACGTTCGCACCGACCGAGGCGAGCAAGGCTCCATCACGCAGGATCTCATAGCCGGTTTCATTTTCGATATCGGACCACGACAGGCAAATCTGATTACAATCTGTTGTAGAAGCCGTAACACCGGTAACCTGACTTAAACTGAACACGGCAACACCCTGCGCTCCGGCAGACAGATCACCTTCACCGCAGACGTTTGTCGCGGCGACGGTGTAGGTATAAGTCACGCCGGGCGAAGCTGTTCCGTCGCAGTAGGTGACGTCATCGGCACTGTTGCTGGCGATGAGTGTTCCGTTGCGATAGATATTGTAGTTCAACTCTCCGTTGACATCATTCCAACTCAAGCAGACCTCACTGACCAAGTTTTGCGTGGCCGTGAGACCGGTAACTTGGCTCGGAGTCTCGGCGCGCTGTCCCGTTGCCGGCGCAGACTGCGGTCCTTCGTTGCAAGGATTCACCGCCGTCACACGGTAACTGTATGGTACACCTTCTGGCACGGAGTTGTCAAAGACAGATGTCAAGTGCGGCGCAAGACTTGACCACCAATTGTTGGGATCGTCGCTGCGATACACGCGGTATTCGGTTGCGCCGGGATACGCACTCCACGTAATCAGAATACCGTCACAACTGTCAACGGACGCCGTAACACCCGTGACCTGTCCCATCTGCGGCAGACGCTCACCCGTCGCAGGAGCGGACGGATTCGTTTCACCGCAGAAAACACTATAGGCCCGCACGGTGTATTCATAGACACCTGCTGGCGGCGTGTCAGCAAATTGTGTCGTCGGCGGCAGGACGGTTCCTGCCAGAGCGCCATTCCGGAACACACGATATTCCGTCACATCTCCGGGCGCGGCACTCCAACTCACAAGGATTTCGTCACAATCGTTATTGGACGCCGTCACGTTAGTTGGCGCATCCGGTCCTTCAAGTCGAGTTCCATTGTCAGCAGCAGATTGCGCCGTCGTTCCGCACACATCGTCCGTTGCAGCCACCGTATACGAGGCTGTTGTCCCGCCCGCAATACCGGTATCCGTGTAGTTCGTCGTGGGAGCCGCGACGAATGCCACGAAGGCACCGTTACGATAGACGTTGTATCCGTCGAAAGTGCCGGTGGAAGCGGTCCACGTCACGTACACATCCGAGCACGACGTATCAGACGCCTGCACGTTGGTCGGAGTCGTCGGGAAAGGAAGCACGGTGCCGCTTGTTGCCGCAGGGTCGGAATCATCGCAGCCAGTTGTTAAGCTGTAGGCCACGATAGTATAGTTATTCACGCCTTCGCTCGCACCCGCGTCGACAAACGTGCGGTCATCGTTGTGCGCAGCGCCTTCGAAAATCAGCGTGGCACCGCGATAGATGCGATAGCCCGCAAGCGCGGTGTTGGCCGGCTGCGCTCCCCACGTCAGCGTGACACCAGAGCAACTATTACTTGAACCCGCAAAGCTTGGCGGAGCAATTGGAGAAGCCAACAGTTGAATGTCTATCGGAGCGCTGAGGCCGCCTTCACCGCAAAGTGCGGAATAGGCACTCACTCGGTATGTTCTCTGTCCCGGAGTAGCCGGCAGATATCCGAAGCACGTCGCAACCACCGTATCAATCGGAACACCGTTCGCATAAATAATGTAACCGTCAACGTCACCTGAGGCCGCAGTCCAGCAGAAAGACAACGTATCGCAGCGCGCTTCGGCTGCAACCAAGCCGGTAGGAATCCCGACGGATTCGAGCTTACGGCCCGGGACAGGATCGCTGGCCTCGGAGTCGATACATTCTGCACTGCCCGCCGAAACAGCATAGTCGTGCGGCAAGGCATCAGGAGGACTATCAGAGAAGATTCTAACACCCGGATTGCTGTTGCCGACAAGTTGGCCGTCGCGATAGATATTGTAGTAGTCCACGTCACCCAGCGACGCGTCCCAGGTCACCCACACGAAGAAACACGAGGTATCGCTGGCTATGACGTTCGTGGGCACCGTCGGAGCTTGAGCCACACTAACTTCAATCTCTTCACTCGTAGCGCCTACGTCGCACTCGTTCTCGGCTCTGACAAAGTATTCATACGTTGCGGGGCCGTTGCCGACATTGTCCAGATACTCGCCTACACCAAAAGGAACCGTTGCAATCAGCACCAAGTTGCGATAGATATGAATCTCATCGGCTCCTGCCGGATCTGTCCATTCGAGCAGGACGTCCGCACAATTCTCGCTCGTTCCCGTCAAGTCGGTCACGACTCCGGGGGCCTGCAATCTGCTCACGATATACTGTTCACTCGTGTCTCCGCGACCGCACTCATTGGCGCCAATCGCGTAAACGACATGCTCTGCGTCATCCGGCAACGTCACATTGAAGTTACCCGCAGCACCTACGCTCGTATTAATCTGCACTCCATCAAGGAAAAAGACCGTAGTGTCCGCAAAGTCTCCCCGCTCATAAGAGAAATTCACTCCAGTACAGGTTGAAGACACCCAGACCAAAGCTGGCGCTTGCGGCAACGGAGCGCGACCGCCGTTGTCAGGCGTGCTGTTTGCGGGACCGCCCGGGCCGGTGGCCTGAACGATATAGGCATATACAACTCCCGGCACGGCAGTGTTGTCGCTGAAGTTCGTCGCGTTGGCCGCAACCGAGCCAATCTGGTTCCCATCGCGCAAGATGTTGTAACCCGTCTCATTCTGGGTATCCGTCCACGTCACATCCACGCGGTTACACAGATCATCCGTCGCCTGCACGTTCGTCGGCGGACTTAGTGAGGCAAGCACCTGTCCCGTATTGCCTACGGAAACCGCACCGTCGCCGCATTCGTTATAGGCTTGTACCGTGTACATGTAAACGACGTTGGGCACGGCCGTCATGTCGTCATACGTCGTAATATCCGCATTAACTATCGCAAGCTGCACAGCGTCCCGCAAAATCCGGTAATTCGTTTCACGGATGATGTTGGTCCACGTCACCGTCACGCGGTCCGGCAGGTTATCCGTCGCATTGACGCCCGTCACCTGCGGCGGCACCTGCTTGCGCGAACCGGAGTTCGCCGTCGGAATCGTGCTGTTGCCGCAGGCATTGTAGGCCAGCACCGTGTAGCTGTAGACCGTGCCCTGCGCCGCCGTCGTATCGTTATACGTCTGCAATCCCGCCGCTACCGTGTCGATATTGACACCGCCGCGGCGAATGATGAATCCGAGTTCGTTGTTCGAATTGTCCGTCCACGTCACCTGCACAAAGCAGAGCGTCGAGTCGGTCGCCTGCACGTTGGACGGCGCCAGCGGTTCATCGATGTCCGAGCCGACGGCTGGAGCCGACTGCGCACTCGTCTGACAATCCGCCGGATTGTTCGTATTGCGCGCAGCTACCGTGTAATTGTTATTCTGGTTCGGAGTAGGAGGTTCATGTGTAAATGGCGGAGCAGCCGGTGTGCCGATCTGATTGCCGTCGCGATACACGATATAGCCCGTCGCGCCGGCCGAAGGTGTCCAGTTGACCGTCACGAGACACTGACCGACAGATGCCGTGACGTTCGCCGGCACGGCAGGAGCGGCAAACGCCGTTCCTTGGTCGGGAGCCGACTGCGTTCCTGCGCCACACCCCGCGTTCCACCCGGCCACGGTATAATTGGCAGTTCCGGCGATGAAAATGGTGTCGCTGTTCGGCTGTCCGGCCTGCCCGCGAATCTGTCTACCTACTTCAATACCGTCTCGGAAAATGGCAAACGAGTCAATCGTCGCAATGTTATTCGGCACCGTCCACGAAACAATCACGCTTCCGCAGCGGTTGTCTGAAGCTGTGCAGGTCGCCGGACCCAAGGCCGAGGGCAGACGCGTTCCGTTATCTGACCTGCTGGTCGAAAAACAGGTGTCATTGCCCTGTACCGAGCGGGCGATGATGATATAGCCATAGGAGCCCTGCGGAGCATTCGAATAGACATACTGCGTAGCCGCTCTGGCGACACGCGCCACCAGCGTATCCGTGTTGCTGCGGTAGATGAACAGCGAGTCCACACTCTGGTCAGCAGGATAAGGACTCCACGTCATCGTCACCTGCGAACACGAGTTGTCAGAAGCCTGAAAATTGGTCACCGCATCCGGCGTGATGCAGCCGCCGCAGGCCTCTTCCACACATGTCCAATCCGCCTGACGAAACGTCACTTCACTGTAACCGTCCGTAATCGTGAAGGAGTTCGTTCGCCAATAGCGATTCTGCCCGGGCACACAGACCCGCACCCAGTAGCGCGACGGCTGCGGCGTATTCGTGGAAATCGTAAATAGGTCATAGGAATAGAATCCGCCTTCACAACCCAGATCATCCACCGAATTGAAGGGCATGCTGTTGAAGTTTGCGCGGCCAAAGACGGGTCCGTCGATACGGGCAAGCTGGTCGGCTGCGTCCGGACCGTTATCGTTCGCATCCCAGAAAATCTGGGCGATCGTCGTTCCGTCCGGCAGCGGAGCACCCGTAAAGCCGCATTGGTACGTCAAACCGGGATCTGTTGTGCAATCGTACAGCAGGAAGCAGTTAAACTGTGCGTTCGCCGCACCGGTCAAAAGCAGAACGCATCCGCAGAATAGTAGAGCACGTAACTTCATCAACACACCTCCACAAACGAAATCATTTCGAACGAAGCCGTCGACTGGAACCCGGCGGGTGTCCGCAAGGTAAAGAGAGCAGCATTCACTGCTGAAGAATCTGGCGGTGAACCAGCAGCCCGCGGGAGGAGCGGAAGCGCTCTTCCCGAGAAGGAGTAAACAATGTCCCGAGTCATGACTTGCGAATCCTCGTTCAGGTAATTATCTTTGATTGATTTAGCAAAATGTAAAGACGCATGGCTTCAGAGCGAATCCATGCAGGGCTTAGAAAGATAACCATTTCTCGTGAAGCAGTCAACAGTTTGGACCCCGCAAGTGCTACGAAATTCAAATCTTGGCGACTTCCCGCCCCCTGTCGAAACTTATCCACAACCTATGCTCAACGTGCTGATTTCACCGCGGCTCAGAAGTCTCTTCATTCTCACATTTATATTTGTTTTTTATGGAATTGTAGAATCTGCCCCCAAAAAGGTAGCAGAACGTGCTGGCCGAGGCTGCTCCGCCCCACTATGGGACAGCAATGGAAAGTTGCTGGCCTACACGACCCTTGACTTGGACGAACTGCATGCCACCGAGTTGGCCACCAGTATCCGGTTGCAAAAATTCTACCGGGTCGCGAATGCTAAGGGGGTTGGGAGGAGATTTGTGTTCGATCCGGATGGCGAAGCGTTGGTCTACAGACGCATCGCAGAAGCGCTGCCAAGCAAGCCGGAGCGACTGGTAGTGACCCCTTTAAGCACATTAGAAAACAGAATGATAACGTCCAACAAGGAGTCAATTTTAGGCCCTTATAGGATTGATGATAAGATCTACTATCGTAGTGCTCTCGATGAACCATTGACCGACCTCGAAGGGAGCAAGAGGCTGGATGGACCTTTCCTGAAAGGAAGCACACTGACCGTCCGCAATCCGGCAGGAGATGCCGTCTGGCAGTCACCAGCAACCTACGCAGTCGAGGGGTTCGAGCTTTCCCCGGACGGCGCATGGGTCGCAGTCGTTGGCAAAACAGCCGAATCAACAGAGGTCAAGATTGTGGAGGTCGCTGCAGGGAAGGCTGTGGAGCTTGGCCGCGGCCGCTGGCCTTCTTGGTCGGGTGACTCGAACCGCCTGATATTCATCGTGGACAAGTCTGAACTGAAGTTTGCCGAGCTGGTCGTCTATGATATCCCCAGCGGTCAGCGCCGCTCTGTGCAGGGCATCACACAGTTTTGGCCGGATGAACCCGCCCTCAACCCAGACGGATCGCGCTGTGCTTTTGTCCACGACGGCGAGGTTTATGTGACGGAAGTAACCGGCTTCTGAGTGCCTTACGCCGAAGTTTGACTCCGTCCGCAAAACAGCAAAGCCCCGAATTTCCTTCGGGGCTTTGTCCTTCAAGCCGGCAAATCTATGCCTGTGCCATACAAATATCGCGCAGGGCTTCCGCCAGAAACTCATTCTGCTCCGGCGTTCCAATCGTTATCCGGACGCAATGCGGAAGCATGAATCCTCTGAGCGGACGCACAATCACACCGCGTTTCTCAAGCTCCTCTGACAGTTTCAAGGCCTGCGCCTCAGTCTCAAAAGGCAGCATGAAGAAGTTCGCAGCGGAAGGAACATACCGAAGTCCGAGCTCGTCGTAGAGTTTCGGCATTTCCACACGTCCTATGCGGTTGGTCTCCTGCGTGAGCTTCAGAAAGTCCTCATCATCGAGCGCACCCGCACCGGCCGCCTGAGCGACACTGGATGGTTCAAACGGGAGTTTGACCTTTAAGACGTTCCGGCACAAGTCTTCGTGACCGAATCCATACCCGATGCGCACCGCCGCCAGACCGTATGCTTTTGAAAAGGTTCTGAGCGTCATGACATTATCGAGGCGGTAGGTCATCGAATCGGGATAGTCATCGAAATCTTCCGCATACTCGCAGTAAGCTTCATCCAGTATCACCAGCACGCGCGACGGCACGCGTTTCATGAATATCTCAAACTCTGTCTTGGTGAAATAGGTACCGGTCGGATTGTTCGGATTGGCCAGATAGATAATCTTCGTCTTGGGCGTAATCGCATCGGCCAATGCTTCGAGATCATAAGCGAAATTCTTAAGGGGCAGGGTCACCAACTTCACGCCGCGCGACCAGGCCGCGACATAGATTCCTATGAACGTTCCGGCCACCGTCAGGATTTCTTCGTCATCGAGCATGAACGTGCGTACGATATTTGCCAGAATCGACTCGGAACCGTTCCCGACGACCACATTATCCAGCTTGACTTCATAGAGCTTAGCAAGCTTTTTGCGCAGCATCAGTCCGCCATCAGGATAAAGCTGAATGTCGTGATATGAACTCTTCGCCGCCTCGATTCCCTTGGGCGACGATCCGATCGGATTTTCGTTCGACGCGA
Source organism: bacterium (assembly GCA_023382385.1). Classification (NCBI taxonomy): domain Bacteria; species bacterium. The sequence continues at coordinate 889,285 of JAHDVH010000001.1, forward strand.
GCTTGATGATCTTTTCGATACCGTATTGCTCGCGAATCTGCTCCGCCGACTTCCCGGGTTTGTAGGGTATTAGGGATTCAATGTAAGGTGGAACTAAAGTCATAAATAACTCAATGGTTTTCTTCTACTATTTGAGGAGGATCATTTTCTTTGTCATACTCTCCCCGCCCGACTCCAACCGCGCAAAATACACTCCCGTCGCAAAACTGCTTCCGTCGAACGTGACCACGTGCGCGCCGGCACTCATCGCTTCATCCAAGAGTGTTGCAACCTGACGGCCCGTCACGTCGTACACTGCAAGCTTGACACTTCCGGCCTTCGCCAAATCAAACTGAATATTCGTCATCGGGTTGAACGGATTAGGATAGTTCTGATGCAGCAGCATCTCCGCGGGCAAAACGACGTGCTCACCGCGCGAACTTAACTCCCGCGGAAATCCGGTCGAGTCAGCACGAAACGCCCAAATCTCCTGCAATGGATGCGTCGGAATGTCACTCACCGGAACGCGCATGTAGACCATGTCATTCAGCGTGGCCGGGCCTTCCGCTCCGCTGCCTGCAACTGCGCTGCCCGCCGCGTAGTCATGCTGGTAAAGAGCATGAATGACCCCGTCCGTCACATACTTTGCAATTGTAATGTCGCGTTCGCTCGGATCGTTGCCCGTCGGCTGATTTGGCTGGCCCGGCGTATTGCTCACGTTCGTCGGTATGGCCCACGTCTGTCCGTTATCCGTCGAAACGGAAATGTAGAATTCCCCCATTGGATAACCTGCATCGCTGAAGGCATGCTGGTCAAACTGTTGAAATGAGCAATAGAGATAGCCGTTCGTCGTGTCAATCGCCAGACTCGGGCGGTGGCACATCAGGTTGTTCACGCCGAGGGCAACGGAGTCATTGGCAAAGAACGCGTGATTGATCAAATTGAACTCTTCGCGATCTTCACCCCAGTGCCAGATTGTAGAGTAGACCAATCCGAACGGCCCTACCGTGCCATCTTCATCAAAGTAGTACCAGGCGTGCGCCGTGTAGGCAATGTGAACATTGTCGTCGTCGTCGAGAATCAGGGACAAGTCAATCCACGGACGGAATGTGTCGGCGTTGCAGGTGATGTAGTCCCCGCCGTTAGCCATGCAATTCGGGTCAATCGGTGGAATGCCCGTGACTTCAACAATGTCGCTCCAATTGTTGCCTCCGTCTTCGGATACTCGCATTTGGATATTCTCTTGATCGATGTCCCCCGCCGGATCGGCAATCCAGGCGACCGCCACGCGATCACTTTGGCGTGAGCACGCCACATCAATAGTTATGAACGTCGCAGGATCCCATGGCGTGACGAAGCCCGCGCCCCAGTTGATATCGATTCCGAAACCCGAGTCATAGCTGGGTTGTCCGCGCACATAATACTCTTCAGCCGCGCCTCCGCTTTCAGTTGCCACCATGTGGATCCGTCCATGGCGATCCATATCAATGTGCGGCCAGATGATGGCCGGTTCGTGCCCGCCGAACGGAACCTCGAAAGCGGTATAAGCTCCAGCGCGCGCGATGAAGTCAATGCTTGCCGCAGCATGGGGAGTGCTCAAGAGCGCTTGGTGAAAAGCAGGGAACGCAAAGCCGTTGGCCGCAGCAGCGATGTTGCAGAAACCTGCTCGATTGCTGCTCTCCACAGTCACACCCGTGGGACCTTGGGCAAGCGTATCCTGATACCAGCAATTGTAAAAGACGTGCCTGCTGCTCGACTGCGCATCTTCTCCGTTGGTCCACGCGAAATGCACAGCGCCAAGCGGATCGACCGCAATTTGCTTACCGTGAGTCCCGTTGGTTTGGATGTCGAACCAGGTCTGGCCAACAATCTCATACGTCGAATTAGGGGTCCCGCCTTCGTCATCGAGGGTCACTCCCGGAACTCGTAAGTACGCCTGCGCTCTGACAGCTTCGCCTCCGGTCACCGCAACAGGTCCCATCACATAGTCTTTCGCCGGACGGGCGGACGCAATGGTAAACAACGAAAGAACAGCTATTAACGAAGCTTGGAGATAGCGAACCATGTGACACCTCTGGAGTAACGCTGTGGGACCCAATACAAGAATGTAGAGCCGCAGGGTTGAAAAGTCAAGCACCTCCGAAGAGGTGCTTGGAACAGGCAATTCGGGTCAAGCTTAGTCTTCGAGTGTGTCTGTCACGGTGATGTGAAAGGTGTCGCAGTCCACCGCACAGAAGACGCCTCTCCCACCGCTGACATTTGAAATGGGATTCAACGCTGGCTCGCCGATGATCGTCGTGGCGATAAAGTTCCACGCCGCCGTGTCGCACGAGAAGATGCGGAACATGGTAGGACCGGTGTAACAGAGTCCGATCCAAGGGACATCCTGTGTTTCGATATAGCGGGTGGTCCAAATGGAGAGATAGGTTCCCGGACCATTGTCATCCCCGAAATCACACTCTTTGCCGTATTTGCCTTCATCCATGGCTTGAATCAGAATTGCATAGCCAAAATTCACATCACTCGTCGTCCAGCGCAAGCGAAGCTCATCTCCTCCGTATTCCAGCGTATCGGGAGCGGGATCGGTGATCAAATCGCCATCAACCAGCACGGCCTGAGTGATTTCAATTGGTGCCACGGCGTAGGAGTAAGCCCGCAAGGTGTCCTGCTCACGCACGACGAGCAGATCGTAACGCTCGCCGGTGGTTACGACGTGCACAGACTCGGGCAAAGCATAAGTCCCGGGCACTCCGGAGTTCTCTTCAGTAAGCTGATAGGTGGACTGCTGATTGACCGTAATGTAAACCTCCGCTCCACTCACGCGCACCTGATCGGGATAATAAGCCTGATCGATCGGCACGGTGTGAGACAGGCGGATTTCCAGCCGCTGCCCGATATACATGAACCCGTCAACCACCAGCTCTTCCTGATACTTGACGTCCGCTTCATCGTCACAGGCGGACAGCAGGAATGTGCTGAACAAGGCAAGAAGTATGTAAGAAGAATATTTCATGGATTAGAACTCCGCGGTGAAGCCGACAGTAGGCAGAAACGGCAATTGGCCGATAATCTCATAGCCGACCGGATTGGTGGTCAAGTCGAGCGACCTCAGGAAGGCGTTCTTGCGACCCAGCACGTTGATGACCTCCACATAAGGAGAGAACTTGCACCAGCTCCATTCGTATTTTAAGCGATAGGCGACATCCAGTCGAACATACGGACTGAAGCGTTCGCCGTAGGTTGGTCCCGGTTGGAAGAAGTGCGCGGGCAATCCGAGACCTGGACTGTAAGCTCCCAATGCCTTGGTATACGGCAGGCCGGACTGATAATTCAACCTTGTTTCCAAACTGCCGCGCCTGCGAATCTTCCGGCTGACAAACAAGTTGCTGCTGTGTTGGCGGTCGAAATATGCGGGGAAGGTCTTTCCCTGATCAAGCGGCTCGAAGTTCTCAAAGGCTCCGAAGACTCTTCGTGATCTTCCCCATGCATAACCCAGACTCATCTCATAGCTTCCAAAATCTCCGCCGATGGTGGCGTCGAAGCCGTAGGCGTATCCTTTACCGACACGAACGTAATCTTCAAGGTCCGTGTCGCCGTCATCCTTGGCATTGATCAGGTCAAGCTGCACAATATTCTGGAAGTTCTTGTAGTATGCGCCACCTGTCACTTTAAACCTGCCCAGACTGTCATCCACAAAACTCAGGGCAAAATGCTGTCCACGGGCAATGCCGAAGCGTTCACCCAGCGCAATGTACGAATCGAACAGCGAAGCAAAGTCCTCGCCCACGCGCACCTGCTGAAGATACTGGGTGTATAGTCCCCACGCGCCGCTCACATACATTCCCGGGGCCAAATCCCTGCGCGCGGCAAGTCGCGGCAGCAATTCATTTGACTCTTTCAGACTGTAATGTTCGTAACGCAGACCGGGGGTAATCGTCCATTTGTCGGTCAGACGGTAGTCGTCAGACGCGTACAGCGACAGCAAGTCGCCATCGTAGTCGTTGCGTCCTAAAAGGTAGTCAGAGGACAGGAACTCCAGATACGAATCAAACATCTTGGCTTCAAACCCGAAGGTCATCGAGTTTCGCGCATTTGCGAAATAGGTGATGTCGGATTCGAGGGTGAGGTCATTGATATTGTTGTTCCATTCCCCCCACGAGTCCGTCGTTTCGAAGCGTTGTTTACCGTAGAAGTTGCTGCCGGCGAAGTTTGTATGCGAGTAGACCTTTGGCGAAAAGATGTGAACGAACGGAATGCTGAATGTCCTGTTCCCCCAAGTCAATCGCAGGCGGTCGCCGACCGCCGACGACAGCTTCAGGATATCGTCGCCCCAGTAGGCAGACGGCGAAATTCGGTCACCGTTCGCGAAATCCCGCGTGACCTTCGCATTGAAATCGAAGAAGTAGTAAGGAAAGTCATCTTCGATGATGCCCGCGTTTTTGAAGGCTTTGGTCGCCGCGTCAATATATGTTCGTCGACCGGCCACCAACCACGACCCGTGCGGCAGCGGCCCTTCGAGCAGAGCCGTAGAAGACAACAGCGAGAGTCCCACTTTGCCCTGCATCTTGTTGCGGTTGCCTTCGCGGTCCGCCACGTCTACCACAGCGGACAATCTGCCGCCATATTGTGCGCCGAACCCGCCCTTGATAAGCTTGACGTCCTTGATGGCGTCCATGTTAAAGATAGAGAACAGACCGGCCAGGTGTGTCGGCTTGTATACATTGATGCCGTTCAGCAGAATCAGATTCTGGTCACCCGAACCACCCCAGATATTCAGTTCTGCCGAGAAATCACTGGACGGCAGAATTCCCGCCGTGGCTTGCAACGCGCGAAACAAGTCAGGTTCGGCAAGCTGTGGTAACTTGACCAGTTGCCTCGGAGTGACTTCGATCTGTGCGACTTTGGGCGCGTATTCCGGTTCTTTGCGCTCCGCGATAATCACGACCTCGCGACCCAGCAGCGCCGCCGGACGCAAGCGAATCTCAAAGTTCTGATTCTCTCCGTTGATCGAGATCGGCTTGCGCAGAGATTCATATCCCAGCGACGTGAAGACCAGCGTGTATTCCCCTTGTTCCAGATTCGGAATCGAGAAGAATCCTTCCACGTTAGCTGCGGCCCCGCGATTCGTTCCCTCCACAACGACCGCCACAGCTGGAATCGACTCTCCCGTGGCGTCGTCTTTGATTTTGCCGGAGACTGTCGCGCGTGCAAACGCCCCCGTTGCCCAGCCCGCCAGCATTGCCAGCAAAATGATGTTACGAAGCATACTTCCCCATGGATTAAGTTTCGCGAAAGCCTTGCAGCCTTCAATTAGGTTTGTTAATTTGTTTGCCGATACAGTATCTGCTGTCATTTGTTTTGACTTGAAGTGAGATTGGAGCAGGCATGTCCTCGACCAAGAAGGCCACACTGACCATTTGGATTCTCGCCGCTCTGCTGGCCGGATTTCTTTTCGGGATAGTCGGCAATGCCTTGCTGCCGGAAGCGGCCAGCACAGGTCTGATCAAGTGGCTGTTGAAACCCGTCGGCGACATCTTCCTGCGGGCCATCACCATGCTGGTCGTCCCGATAGTGTTCGTCTCACTCGTCTACGGTGCAGCCTCTATCGGCGATCCCAAGAAGCTCGGCCGAGTCGGACTGCGGGTCATGCTCATCTATCTGCTGACGACGGCACTCGCGGTTTCGATGGCGCTCTTCATTGCGGAGGTGATTGTAAGGCCGGGGACGGGGATCTCGCTTCCCACCGACGCGTCGTTTACGCCCAAGCAGGCTCCCTTCATCATGGATGTCATCGTGGACATGATTCCCAAGAACCCCTTTCAGGGCATGGTGGAAGGGAACATGCTGCAGGTTATCTTCTTTGCTCTTTTGTTGGGAATTGCGCTGGCTCAACTCGGCGCGAAGGCCGAACCTGCCATGCGGTTGGCCGAAATCGGCAATGACGTGCTGATGCGAGTTGTGGAGATAATTATCTGGCTGGCGGTGCCCGGCGTGTTTGCCCTGATTGCCAAAGTCATGCTTGAACAGGGTCTTGGCGTGCTGTTGCCGCTGCTTGCCTATGTATTGACTCTTTCGGGCACGCTTTTGTTGCAATTGTTCATCGTCTACTCCGCCCTGCTCTATGTCTTCACAAAATTATCACCTGTTCAGTTTTTCAAGAACCATATTCCGGTGATGACCGTCGCCTTCTCAACATCGTCTTCCAACGCCACGCTGCCGGTATCCATCGACGTCGCAGAGCGCCGGCAGGGCGTTTCAAAGGGTATTGCCAGCTTTGCGCTTCCGCTCGGTGCGACGATCAACATGGACGGCACGGCCATCATGCAGGGAGTTGCCACGGCCTTCATCGCTCAGGTTTACGGCATTGACTTGAACTTTTCGCAACTTGTCACTGTGGTGATCACGGCAGCTTTGGCTTCGGTCGGAACGGCAGGCGTGCCCGGTGTCGGGCTGATTACGCTTTCGATGGTGTTGATGTCTGTCAATCTGCCGGTCGAGGGAATCGCCTTGATTATCGGTGTGGACAGGTTGCTGGATATGCTTCGCACGGTGGTCAACGTCACCGGGGATTCTGCAACAGCCGTCATCGTCTCCAAAATGGAGAACGAACTGGATGTCCACGAATTTTACGCCGAGAACGCAGGCGTGGATTAGACACCTTCACTCGCGATTCATGAAGGGCGGCTTAAAGCCGCCCTTTTTCATCGTGGTTACAGCTTGTAGAGAGCAGAGAACTTCTCAGTTAAGTAGCTCAGGTAATCTTCCGTTCCAAGCGGCTTGCCAGTGGCTCTGATAAGCAACTCGTCGCGGGTGTAGCGCCGTCCGAGTTTGTGGACGTGCTCACCAAGCCAAGCAAGAATGTCACGGAACTCGCCTTTTTCAATCTGCTGAGTCATATTGGAGATATCGGCGTTCATTTTCTTCCACAACTGACCGGCAATAATGTTCCCGACGGAATAGGACGGGAAGTATCCGAAGCTGCCGCCGCTCCAATGCACGTCCTGCATCACTCCTTGCTTGCCGTCGTCCGGCGGTGTCAGACCCAGATAGCTCTGGATTTTCTTGTTCCAAACTGAAGGCAGGTCCGAAACGGAGATCACACCCGCAAACAGGTCGCGTTCGATTTCAAAGCGCAGGATAATGTGCAGGTCATAGGTCAATTCATCGGCCTCTACTCGGACGAGGCTGCGTTCGACGTGATTGATGGCCAGCACCCAATCGTCCATGTTCATGCCGGCGAGTTCTTCGCCGAAGTGATTTATGAGATTCGGATAGAAGTGTTTCCAGAACGGCTTGCTGCGACCGATGTAGTTCTCCCACATCCTGCTCTGTGACTCGTGCATGCCGTAGCTCAGCGCCTCCGAGAGTGGTGTGCCATAGGTTTCCGGCGCGACACCCTGTTCATAAAGCCCGTGCCCCATTTCGTGAATGATGCCGAACAGAGCCTGCGTCGGCGCGTGCTCGTTATAGCGCGTGGTCAACCGGACGTCACCCAGTCCACCCGAACAGAATGGGTGAATGGAAGTGTCCAGGCGGCCGCCCTGTCGGTCGAAGCCGATAGCGTAGATCAGTTCTTCACCGAACGCCTTTTGCTTCTGAGCTGCGAATCGGTTCTTTTGAAAGGCGAATTTCGCTTTGACAGGTGATGCCGTCACGCGGTCGACGAGTGGCACGGTAACCGCTTTGACTTCATCAAACAGCTTGGTCAATGAGTCGGCGGTGGCACCGCGTTCGTAGTCTTCGATCAGTGCATTGAGCGGAGTGCCTTCGTAGCCCTGCGCTTCTGCATATTTCTTGGTCAGTTCCACGAGCTTTTCAAGCTCTGGCGCGAACATCGAGAAGTCCGCCTTTTCGCGCGCTCGTCCCCAAACATCGTGCGTCATCGATCGCTGACGGGACAGTTCTTCGACCAACTCTTGCGGAACTTTGGTCGCCCGATGATAATCGCGCGCCATTTCGCGCACGTTGGCCTTTTCCGCCTCGTTGAGCGCACCGTTAGCCGATTGACATTGCTCAATCAGCTCCCCGACATGTGCAGAGGTAAGTTTTTCGTGCGCCAGCCCGCTGATCATGGCGAGTTGATTCGCACGTTTCTCAGCGCCCTTCGGCGGCATATTGACCTGCATGTCCCAATGCAGCAGGCCTTCAATGCCGGAGAGAGTGGAATAGTCTTTGAAAGTTTTTGTTAGTTCAGCGTAGCTCTTTCGAATATCTGCGGTCATACCCTTGCCTTCTTCCAATGTTGCTTGTGCATAAGTTGTCTGGGAAACTGATTATTGAACCTTGCTTTGAGACCGGCTTGGTTCGCATGCCAGGAGACTGGGACCAGTATTGGCCAGTCTCCCACTTGCACCCGGTCGAATTTGATTGCTTTTGCATAACCCCAAGACTCCGCGGACTGCTGATTAGCGACGGCCAAGAGGAGGCATACAGGGCAATGGGTCTTTGGCAGAGAAGGGACTCTAAGTCCTCATCTTTACAATAAGAACGCTGCAAGAGCCCGGTAAGTGCTTGTTATTTATTTCCACTTGCTCTGGAAACAAAATAGTGATTTCTCCATTAATTCTCAAATACCGTCAAATTTAACGGGTCAGTAATTTTGAATAGTGGACCGACAGGAGCGAAATTATTTTCACAGTCGGTCGAACAGGTGTTGTCATTCATTGGTTGATATGCTACCTTGAAGCGATTTGTGGAAGCTACCTGCGTCCAGGATACTGGGAACTCTTGTTGAGGGCATGCTGAGACTATTCGCTATTGTATTTATGATGACCGTTTCGCACTCGGCTTTTGCGGTGCTGAACGGTCATTACTCTATCGGACCCTCAGGACAGTTTGCCACCCTTCGTCAGGCCGTAGACAGCCTGAATTCTCAGGGCATCTCCGGCCCGGTCACTTTTTCCGTCGCGCCTGGCACGCAGACCGGCCCGATTGCCCTCACATCGTTCCCCGGCTCAGGCGACTTCAACGTCACATTTGCTCCCACGGCGGCCGGATTCATCACCGTAGTTTCGAGCGACACGTCGCAGCCTGTGATTCGGGTGACAGGCACGAAGAACGTTCAGTTGAAAGGGTTCGCGGCCAACTCCGTGAGCCAGTCGCAACCTGCTTTGCGCATCGACGGCAATAGCACGGAAATCACCATTCACCAAGGGAATTTCTCGGCGCGCGCAACGTCGCGTGTGATTGAGATTGTGGGGACGCAAGTCTCCGGTGTGCGGGTCACCGAATGCGGCGTCCGGCGCGGCGGCGACGGCATTTTCATATCGTCACCTGCGGCGTCGAGCCAAGGTCACAGGATCGAGAGCTGCGTGATTGACAGCGTGCTGCGCGGCATTGTGCTGGAGCGGCAGACGGACTGCTCGATAGAGCGGTGTATCATCAAGCCAAATTCGGGTTCCGGGTCCGGCGCGACCGGAATCCACGTCGGGCCGCAGAACGAGTCGGACAGCGTGAGCGTGCAGGGCAACGTCATATCTCAGATACGCACGACAGGCGGATACGCGACAGCGATCCGACACGCTCCGTTGAACAACTCCTCCCGCCTGACCTGCATGAACAACATCGTTCACAGTTTTCAGAACACCGGTTCTTCTCAAGTTCGTGCGCTGTTCTTCACTGGCGGCAGAAGTGCCGTCATCAACAACAGCGTGCTTGTCAACGATGTCACGTCAACGGGAACGACCTACACAGTGTACAACGGTCTGACGTCGCCCGACGCCAGCCTGACACTCTTGAACAACATTTTTGTCAATCGTGAAGCGACTCGCCCGTCCTACAACGTGTTTATCCTGACGTCGGCCGGAAGTCTGACCTCCAATAATAATCTATTCCACGGCACCGGAAGTTCATACAGACTGGGTTGGTATCAAACAGAACACGCAACTCTGAATGCTTGGAGTTCCGCCACCGGACAAGACCTCTCAAGTTATGTTGGTGATCCGCAGTTTGTCTCCGACACGGATCTACACCTGCGATCAAGCTCCTCCCTTCCCCACCAGAACGGCGCAATTGCAAAGATGGCGGGGATTGACATTGACGGCGAACCGCGCTTTCAGCCTCCGGATATCGGGGCCGACGAGTATACGTACGATGCACCGCCGTTTGACGCGGCAGTATTGTCTGTCTTGGATGCGCCTGCGGGGGTTCCGGAATACACGACTGTCACGATACACGTCTTGATTCAAAATCGCGGCTCACAGCCGCTTGTGGATCTTCCGATACGACTATCGGCGAACGGCTCTCAGCTTGCTGAAACTCAAGTAACCATTTTCCCGTCTGTCGCGGACAGCGTCGCGCTGACTTGGGAAACCGGCGCCGCAGGTGAGACGCTTTCGCCGGTTGTGGAAGTAGTACTGCCGGAAGACTCGAATCCTGCCAATAATTCGCGATCATTCACACTTCACGTAACTGCGGCGGCACTTTCGGGCACCTATCGCGTCGGCGGGACAGACTCCGATTTTGCGAGTATCGCGGCAGCGTTGGGTGAACTTTCAACGCGCGGAGTTTCCGGCCCCGTTACATTTGAACTGAGCGCAGGCGACTATTCCGAGTCCATCCATCTTCAGCCGTTTCCGGGAATGGGTGCACAGCATCCGCTGACGATACGGCGCGCTCCCTCTGTAGCCGGTAGTGTGGTGCTCATGCCCGGCACAGGAGAACCTGTGGTTCGACTCACCGGCGTCACGCATGTGACCTTTGAAGATCTGACCTTTGCCTGTCTGGGTCTTGCACTTGAAATCGTGCGTCTGGAGAACGGCAGCTCGCACAACACACTGCGGAACTGCGTCATTCACAACGCATCGCACGAGCAGGTGACATCATCCGGCATCGCACTGCACGGCGGCTGTCACAACAACTTGATTGAGAACTGTTCGGTCGTTGCGTCGTACACCGGTATTTTGCTGGAGGGCGAGGGTGCGACCCACGGTTTTGAGAATGTCATCCGCAATTGCACGCTCGACAGCATCCGCACGGGAATCTCTGCGATTCGCCAGCACAGGTTGAATATCGAGCAGTGTGATGTTCGCGCGGGCTACCCGGGCGCGCCGGGTAATATCCATGCAATTCGTATTGGATCGCTGGCCGCAACGGATACGATCGTGATCAGCCGCAACAAGCTGTTTGGCGGAACTTCGAGCGGCACACTTTACGGCCTCTATAGCGAGCCGGCGTCGGGCACCGTAATCGCCGCGAATAACTGGATTGGCAACTTCGACAGCACGTCAGCGGCCACAGTAACGGCAATATCCTGCCGCAGCGGAACGACCGTGCTGTGGCACAACAGTATCGAGATCGGCAATCTCTCTGCTCCCAGCGCAGCGATTGTGATAGCACTGAGCGGCTCGCAGACGGCACTTACGATGAGGAACAACATTTTGCGCGTGCGCCGGACAAACGGCATTGCCAGAATGTTTGATTGGTCGTCAGGCGTGCTCGACTCCGACTACAATCTATTCGAGACACCGGGAACGAATCCGGAGTTTCGCTTCGCCAATTCATCTCTTGACGAGAATTGGCAGACGCTCGCAGCTTGGACGACAGGCACACAGCAGGACAGCAGCAGTATCACCAGTCAAGCCGGCTTTGTCTCCGCGACGGATTATCACGTGCGGCCGGATGCTTTCGGGCCGTCCAATCGGGGCATCCACCTTCCGCAGGTCACCACCGATTTTGACGGTGAACCGCGCGACAGTGTTCCCGACCTCGGAGCCGACGAATACAACTACCTTCCCGCGATTGTTGACATCGCGGTGAATGCGCTGGAACTTGAGACGCTTCCGTTGCCGTCCGGCGCGACAACCACCGTGTATGCGATGGTTGAGAATGTCGGTCAGCTTTTCGCACCCTTAGTTTCCGCAGAGCTTCGTTATGAAGGCGTTGTCCTCGGTATGCAGACGATCGATCTGCCTGCCGGCGAAGTGCGTGAATTGACGTGGGAATGGGATGTGCCCGAGAGCTCACTGATGTTCGGTTCGCTTGAGGTCAGCGTTTCGACCGCGGGCGATGCCGTTCCGTTCAACAACACGCAGACACGCAGCGTGGTTATTGCCGGTGTTTCGCTGTCAGGACAAGTTTTGGTGGGTGCAGGCGGCCAATTCCCGTCACTCAGTCAACTTGCGGCTCATCTGAAGTGGCGTGGGATATCAGCAGACGTGACCGTCGGGATATTGCCCGGCACGTACACTGAGAAGGCAACGTTTGATGCGATTCCCGGTGCCGGCGTGCAGGGCCGCGTGATGATCCTGCCGGCACTGCCGAACACTGTGACACTGACGGCCGCTAACTCCTCATGTGTGCTGGAGCTTCGCGGGACGGAGTATCTCGAGTTTCGCGATCTTAATATCCAGACTGGCGCAGGCACGTCCATGGGCGTGCGGCTGTTTTCCGGTGCGAGTTACAACGTCTTTTCGAACTGCACGGTAAGCGGCCCGGGTGAAGAGAATCTGGGCGGCGTCGGGTTGCAAGTGCTGGGAACGGGCTGCCTCGGGAATGTGGTCGAACAATGCGACATCTCCAATTTCTATACGGGTGTCTCGCTGACGGGAAGCAATTACGATCTTTCGCGGGACAATCAAGTGAAGTTATGCCGCATCACCGACGCCTATTACGGAGTTTGGCTGGATCACCAGCGGGACGTGCAGGTGTATGGCAATGAGATTCTTCCCGGGTCATCAACGGGACCAGCGAACGCGTGCTACGGGATTTACATCTTGCAGCTTGGGACGGGAGGATCCGCGCGCATCGAGGGGAACAGGATTCACGGGTTCCGCGATTCATCCGGTCCGCGATCGAATCGCGCGTCTGGAGTCTACTCTGCGCCGGGCTTGAACGCATCCGTCGACATCGTGAACAATTTCATTTACGGTTTCGGCAATCTGGTCACGCTGCGAGTGCGCGCAATCTATTTGTCAAGCGGTGAACACTTTGTGGCCAACAACTCGATTCATTTAGACGACACGCCGGCCAACAACGACATGTCGGGGATTTTCATTTCGACGGGTGCGGAACACGAGCTTTACAATAATTGCATCGTCACCTACGAGAGCAACGTGCCCGCCTACGGACTTGAGTTGCAAAGCGGAGCCGCGGCGCTCTCAGACTTCAATTGTTTGTGGGGTAATTCAACGCAGTTCAAGGCGGCGATTTCCGCGGGAACGGTTTACCAGACGTTGGGCCAATGGCAGACCACGGGACAAGACGCAAACAGTATCGCTGCACGTCCAAGGTATGTTTCGGCCACCGACTTACATTTGATGAACGACGATACTGTCTGCTACGATTCGGGAATTTCGCTGCCGGAGGTCACTCTGGATATTGACGGTGAGTCACGGGCACCTCGGCCCTGTATTGGCGCGGACGAGATCTTTCCATCGAATTCAATCGGCCCGCCGGTCGGCTTGACGATTGTCTGTGTGGATGGAGCGGAATACACGCTGTCGTGGGAAGCAGTGCCGAGCGCAAGGCTGTATCATGTTTACGCCGCCGAAAGCCACGAGGAGTTGCAGACTTCACCGTATGAACTTGGGGTGACAGAGGATTCTTTCCTGACGGTGAGATTGGAAGAGTTTGGTCCTGCAAAGCTGTTCTTCCACGTTCGCGCGCAATAAAACGAGTTTCACTTGCGTGAAAAGGCCGCCCGAAAGAGCGGCCTTTATTTATGCCGAGCTTTTCGAAGCTTACTGATAGACCAAGAGGGGGACGCTGCCGAACTCAAGAAGTTTTTCAGTTGCCGAGTGGCTCAAGAAGTCAGCGAGCCACCCCTCCCGGACGGACCCTATGACGATCAGTGGATCGGGATAGTGCTGCGTTTCATTCTTGAGGACGCTGGCCATCTCGCCTTCGCGCCGCGCAATGTCGACCGGTAGTCCATATGCCTGGACATAGCGTGCTGCAAGTTCGAGCCGCTGTTTGGACAATTCACTTTCCATGTCGACAGTGACGAGCACTACTTTTGAGACAATCGGGGAGAGATTGTGCAGATGCAGCAGCGCGGACAGTGCCCTGCCGCTGTATTTGTCGCCTTGGTAGTTCACAAGAGCAGTCTGGCGCGGGGTCCAGTTTTCGGTGACGGCCAAGACAGGCGTAATCGGATGCTTGACAAGTCGGAGGACGGTATCGCCCGGTTCGCTTTGTGTTTCGAAGTGGAAGAAAGTGCGCACCCCGACGACAATCAAGTCGGCGGTTTTGGCATATTCGAGGAGCGCGCGGAACGGCACGCCGATTTCATGCGCGATTTCATAGGGGACACCGGCGGCCTGGCAGGCTTGCGCGAAATCAGAGAGGAACTCTTTTGTGCGGGCGGTAGCACTGGCGAGGTGTTCTTCAATGATTTTTCGTGAATAATAAATTGAGCCAAGTCCTGCGCCAGTTTCGGCACTTTCAATACCGGGCAAGTCAATGACGGCGACACCGATGACTGTTCCTCCGCAGGCAGCGGCCCGGCTGAGCGCGGCGGAAATGGCCGCGTTGGAATAGGTCGAGCCATCCAGCCCGACGACGATTCGCTTGCTCATGGGGACTCCAGACTTTCCTGAATTTTCTGAAGATACCATTCTGGAGCGACATCGTCAACTCCCTTGCCGCTCGCGCGGGATTTGCGTATTTTGTCAGGATGACAAACGGAGGACCTGATGAGCTATTCCAAAACTGACCAGAACGGTCAGGCTTACTTCACGCGGCGGCTGGTGGACTGTCTGGCGGATTGTCCACGGGAGCAGGTGCCAACCCGCGACGAGGTGGATGAGCGGCGGTTTATGGAGCGGCTGCGCGCAGGTGTGCTCGGCAACGGGATTGAAATTGAGACTCCATACGGGCGTAAACCGCTGAGGTATTTTGACTTCATCGCATCGGGCAGATTTCATCGCGATGTGGAAGAGGAAATTGCGGAGCGGGTGTTGCCGTATATGGCAAATACGCACACGGAAAGCTCTTTTACAGGGCGGCACATGACGCGTCTGTTTGAAAACGCGTTTTGTCGAATTGCCCGCTATATGAACGCGAGCGAGGATGATGTTGTGATTCCGGTGGGTTCGGGGTCGACGGGAACGATCAACCGGTTGATTCACGTGTTGGGATTAAGACTTCCGGATCAGCTTGACGAGAAGTATCATTTGCGAAGCCACATTCCAGAGGACGACCGGCCGGTAGTATTTCGCTCGCTGATGGAGCATCATTCGAACGACATCTGCTGGCGGGAAACGATCGCGGAAACGGTCTATGTAGACTTGAACGAGCACGGCTGTATCTGTCCGAATGATTTGGCGGAAAAGATGCAGAGCTATAAGCATCGCAAGGTCAAGTATGGAACGTTCAGCGCGGCATCCAATGTGACAGGGATTCTGAACGATTGTCATGCGTTGGCGCGGGTGCTGCACGAGCACGGGGCATACGCGTTTTTTGACTTTGCTGCAGCGGGGCCGTATGTGGAGATTGATATGCATCCGCAGGGCGATCCGCTGGGATATTACGACGCGGTGTTTTTGTCGGTGCATAAGTTTCTGGGAGGGCCGCGCACGCCGGGGATATTGGTGGCGAACAAACGGTTGTTTACGAATCGGGTTCCGGCAGAACCCGGCGGCGGGACGGTGCTCTACACGTCGCCGTGGGATCACCGCTATTTGTCGTCAATCGCGCAACGCGAGACGGGCGGGACTCCGCCGATTGTGCAGAGTATTCAGGCGGGGTTGGCGTTCGATTTGAAAGCAGCGATGGGAACGGAACGGATTCAGCGCATCGAGCACGATTACATGACACGAGCGTTGAAGGAGTGGCTGCATAACGATCAGATTTTGATTCTTGGCTTGACGGATGCCAAGCGGCTCGGGGTGTTCAGTGTCATCTTCAAGGACTTGCATCACAACTTAGCTGCGGCGTTGTTTAACGATCTATTCGGGATTCAGGTGCGTGGCGGGTGCATGTGCGCGGGTCCTTACGGGCATCTGCTGCTGCATATTGAGCAGAGTCACTCAAGCGAAATTCGCAAGCGGCTGGATCACGGTCACATTGGCGAGAAGCCGGGTTGGGTGCGGATCAGTTTATCGCCGACGGTCAGCGAGGAAGAGTTTCAGGTGCTGCTGGAAGCGGTCGAGCACATCAGCAGGCACGGGAAGCGCTACGAATCGCAATACAGGCTGGTGGATGACACGGGAGAGTGGGTGTGCGAGGGCTGCGGGGTGACCGCTAACCAACAGTGATTGCGTCCGCCTGCCAGCGTGGCAGATTGCGTTTCGCTGACTATTGAGGATTACGGGGTGGCATTGCGTTCTTTGTATAATCGGGATCCCACCAGACTCCCTATCAGGAGTTCGGCCAGCCCCCAGACGATGCCGATGACCGTCAATTTGACGGGCATGAAGCCGTAGAAGACGTTGGCGACATTAGGAAGGAGATTGCCGATTAGCCAGACAATCACGGCGGCAAGAACCGCTGTTTTTGCTTTCGCTTTCAGACGGGGGATAAAGGCCGCGTACAGCCAGACAAGCGTGAAGCCAAAGGTGAGCGACACGAACACGAAGTAAGCCATAGCGCCATGACTAAGCGGGGGCAGGTTGAAGCGGGCGAGTGCCAAGGTCATCTGGTCACCAACGACTGGAAGCATGGTCGCTCCGCTTGCCATGATAAGCAGGCCGGCGACCAATCCACCGAGGGCGACGCGCCGTAAATTGATTGACATTATTGGTCTCCGAAGCGAAGGAGGTGTTTTTGCCATGTGAGGCAACGGGTCGTCTGCAGACTTGGACTCACATACCCCGAGGATACTTTCGAGGTTCTGCGCGAGACGATAGGTTCTTGCTGATTCCAACCGCTTGTCGGTCTGGGCGGTCCGGTTGAACTTTCTGCCGGAAGTCTCGGTTGGAGATTTTGGTGGTTAGCTGTGCTTAATATACGACGTTTTGCGGAGCATGTCAAGGGATTTTGTATTATTTATTGTTATTTAATGCAAAGTATTGTTTGATATTTGTTTGTTAAGGGAGCCTCGGAGCCTTTTGTTGAAGTTACGGGGAAGAGGCGCGGGGAGCAAAGGTTACAGGAGGAGGTCGAGCCATCAGCTCGACCTTTGTTCTTAATTGCAAAGAGGTTACTTCGGCAAGAAATGGAGTTCTGGATTTAGAACTAATTATTTGATTGGTAAACTGACAATTCTGTGACAACTTGGGGTGCAAGTTTTTGTATACTTAGGCCAGATTGTGGATAAAATAGTCCTTAGTTGGTCTAATTTGGACATTAGAGTATGGATATAGTAGAGTTAGCCAGGCAGCCTGTGAAGAGGCCGATTCCCGGGACGACCAAGGGGAAGATGTATAAGGGCTTCTGGACAACGAGGCACGTGGTTCAGTTGTCGTTTGCCGCGCTGAATGTTGCGCTGGGGGTTCAGTTCTATCTGTTCGTACGTGCCCTGATGCTGGATACAGAGGGGCCGCTTCCCACGCGCCCTGCGGGTGTTGAAGGCTGGCTGCCGATTTCGGGATTGATGGGAGTGATTGACTGGGTCGCGCGGGGAGAGTTGAACTTAATACATCCGGCGTCGGCGATTTTGACATTGTGCTTTTTGGCGATTGCCTTTCTTGCGCGGAAATCCTTCTGCTCGTGGCTGTGCCCGGTCGGAACGATCAGCGAAGGATTGGCGATGCTGGGACGAAAGTTGTTCGGCAGGACTTTTCTACTGCCGCGTTGGCTGGACTATCCGCTGATGAGCATCAAGTATATTCTGCTCGGATTGTTTCTGTTTGCCTTTTACATGATGGGTGCCGCGGGCATTGCGGCATTCATGAACAGCCCGTACAATCAGATTGCGGATGTGAAGATGCTGTTGTTCTTCGTGGAGATTGGAGTTGTCGGGATTACAGTGCTTGCCGTGCTGATTATCGGGAGTGTGTTTGTAGAGGGATTCTGGTGCAGGTATCTTTGTCCGTACGGCGCCATGCTGGGATTGGTTTCGTGGGCAAGTCCGCTGAAGATCCGACGGAACATAGAGACGTGTATTGATTGTGACCGCTGCACAAAGGCTTGCCCCTCGAGACTCCCTGTAGCAACGAAACTGCGAATAATCTCTCCTGAGTGCACAGGTTGTTTGAAGTGCGAGTCGGTGTGTCCAATTAAGGATTGCATCACGCTGGCTCCCACTCCGCGCACGAAGGTGAATGCGAAGCAGCTTGCTCTGACAATTGCGAGTATCTGGCTGGCCTTTGTGTTGACGGCGAAGATAGCTGGTGTATGGGAGACGAAGCTGCAGGACGAAGACTATCGTTATCACTATCATCAGCGGGACATGCCGCAATACGGACATCCGGGTATGGACGGTAAATAGTCAGCGGAAGATTGCGGAAGGTCAGTGCAGAGCCGGAGAAATCTCCGGCTCTTTGATTATTGAAAGAATCGTGCTATATTGGCGCGATCGAACAGATTGATATTCCATCAAGTTCAAAAGAACAAGGAACAGGTAGTTACATCACATCACGTCAGGGGAGAAGAACATGAACGGTGTCAGAATAGCAGCGAGCATTGTACTCGCAACAGTAGTCTTTTGCGCGAGACCGGCAAATTCAGTAGAGCTGAGAGAGAGTTTGAGAGGCTTCGGGAGAAAAGTCACAACTGAGTCGAAGGATGCGCAGACGTGGTTCGATCAGGGATTCACGTTGTATTTTTCGTATCATCAGGATGCAGCGATTCCGAGTTTTGCGAAGGCTTACGAACTGGACACGACGTGCACGATGGCATTGTGGGGAATGGCATTAACCGCCGGGCCGCACATTAACAATCCAGCGATGGACAGCACACAAGCGAAGCTGGCATACGAATCGGTGACCAAAGCGGCAGCGCGGACGGCGCACTTGACGGATGTGGAGAATGATTTGATCGAGGCGCTGACGCATCGGTATGCGTGGCCGCAGCCAGCGGATCAGATGCCACTAAATGCGGCTTATGCGAACGCGATGCGGGAGGTCTGGGAAAAGTATCCTGCGGACGTGGATGTGGGGGTGTTTTTTGCAGACGCAATGATGAATTTGCGCCCGTGGGATTTGTGGACTGCGGAGGGCGAGATGCAGCCGGGGACGGAAGAAATTATCACGACGCTGGAGCGTTGTCTGGCGATGGACCCGCGGCATCCGGGCGCATGTCACTTCTATATTCACACGATGGAAGCGTCGCCGGCTCCTGAGAAAGCCTTGCCTGCGGCGGATTCGCTTCGACACAGGATACCGGGCGCGGGTCACCTGGTCCATATGCCATCTCACATAGACATACGTCTGGGACGGTATGAAGATGCGATATTGGCGAATCAGCGGGCGATTGAAGCAGACAAGCCATATGTGGAGAACGTGGACTTTTTCACAGTTTATCGGGTGCACAACTGGCACTTCCTTACATATGGAGCGATGTTTGAGGGACGCAGGCAGCTTGCCATGGAGGCGGCGCGCAACGCAGTCGCACAGATGAACATGGATTTGGTGCGCGCTTTTCCGGACTTTCTGGACGCGTTTCTAGCTGTCCCATATCACGTGATGGTGCGATTCGGGTTGTGGGATGAGATCTTGAAGGAAGCCGCGCCGCCGGAAGACATGCTCGCGGCCATGGCTTTCTGGCACTATGCTCGGACAGTGGCGTATGCGGCAACTGGACGAGTAGCCGAAGGAGACGCAGAGTTTGCAAAGCTTAAGACGGCCTGCGAGAAGATTCCGGAAAGCAGACTGTTGGGCAACAACGCGGTGAATGTCATCGCGGAAATCGGTTTGGCGTTAGCTGAAGGAGAATTGGAATACCGGAAGGGGAGCTACGAGAAAGCCTTCGCTCTGCTGCGCACGGCGGTTGAGAAGGATGAGAAGCTGAAGTATGACGAACCGTGGGGATGGATGATGCCTGCGTCGCACGCGCTCGGAGCATTGCTGCTCGAGCAGGGGCATTTTGAGGAAGCGGAGCAGGTTTATTTAGCAGACTTGGAGCGGCATCCGGAGAATGGGTGGGCCCTGCTCGGCCTGAAGGAATGTCAAAACAAGACTGGCAGAAGCGCGCAGGCGGCGGAGACCGAAAAGCGGTTTAGTAAGTCGTGGGAGCGCTCGGACATCAAGATAAAAGCATCGTGTTTCTGCAGCAAGGGAATGTAGAGCAGCTCGACTGAGGTTGAAGAGAAGGGAACAGAACGGGGCACGCGCAGGCGTGCCCCGTTCTGCTATGAGCAGCGACTACGCGCTGCCTTGAATCACACGAAGAGGTGAATAAAGAGGCAGACGAGGGCGCCGACTATCGCTGCGGCGGGAATGGTGAGAATCCACGCGATGACAATATTGCCAGCAAGTCCCCAGCGGACGGCTGACGCGCGGCGCGTGGCACCAACGCCCATGACTGCACCGCTGATTGTGTGCGTGGTGCTAACGGCGATACCGGAGAACGCGGTGATCAGAAGCGTGATGGCACCGGCAGTTTCGGCGCAGAAGCCTCCGGCAGGTTTCAACTTTGTAATCTTCTGGCCGAGGGTTTTGACAATGCGCCATCCGCCGAAGAGTGTTCCCAATGCAATCGCGGAGTGTGACAGCAGGATAACCCAGAAGGGAACTTCAAAAGTGTCCAGCACACCTGCGGTGACGAGCAGTCCGGTAATGACGCCCATCGTTTTCTGTGCATCGTTCGTGCCGTGTCCGAGACTGTAGGCCGCGGCGGAAACAAGTTGCAGTCTGCGGAAGGCTCGATTGACATTTGAACCGCGACGTTTGTGGAACAGCCACATCACGATAGCCATGAAGGAGAAACCCAATACCATTCCCATCAGTGGCGCAACAGCGATGAAGATGAGAGTGTTGGTCCAGCCGGAGTAGAGAATGGAATCGAATCCGGCGTGCGCGATGGCGGCTCCCGCATATCCGCCCATCAGGGCATGGGAAGAGCTTGACGGGATGCCGAAATACCACGTAATGAGATTCCATGTGATGGCGCCGCACAACCCAGAGAGAATCACGAACTCGTTGACGGCGGACAGTTCAATCAGGCCTTTTCCGATGGTCTTGGCGATATGGACATCGAAGAGAAAGGCTGCAGCCATGTTGAAGAAAGCGGCCCACATCACGGCCTTGCGCGGCGTCAGAACACGCGTTGAAACGATCGTGGCGATGGAGTTTGCGGAGTCGTGAAAACCGTTGAGGAAATCGAAGATCAACGCCACGACAATGATGGAGATGACAAGAAGTGTCATGGCCGCGGCTTCAGGCGTGCTTGATGAGCAGGGTTTCGAGGACGTTGGCAACATCTTCACAACGGTCTGTTGCAGTTTCCAACGTCACAAAGACTTCCTTTAGTTTGATGATCTCAATCGGGTTGCTGACCTGTTCAAACAGATTTGCAATGGCACGCTCAAAAATGTTGTCGGCCAGATTCTCAAACTCATTGATGCGCTCGATAACAGAACGAAGTTCATTCGGTTTGGCCATGCGCCGCAGAAGGTGCACGCCTCGTTCCACTTCCGTGACTGAGGAATGCAGACACTCGATCAGCTTGACCATATCGGGAGGACAGACGCCAATTTTGTAGAGTACTAATCGGCCTGCGCCGCCGTCAATGTTGTCAAGGATGTCATCGAGCGAGGACGCCAGCAAGTGGATGTCTTCGGGGTCGATCGGTGTGACAAAGGTGCCGTTGAGTTCGGAGAAGATACGGTGCGTCACCGAATCCCCCATGTGCTCAAGACTTTTGATCCGCTCGACGATCGCAATCCGCTCTTCGGGTGCAGCTGCGGGCAGAGTCAGAAGAGCCTCGGAAGCAAGGAAGATATTGTGAGCGGATTCTTCGAAGAGGGCAAAGAACTGCTCGTCATGCGGGAGCATGGCTTGGAGGATTCGGTCAAGTCTCATATGGGAGTAGTTTCTTGGTTCGGAGCGTGAACGGCGGTACGGGGCTGGGGTGGCCGGAACGAATCAAGGGCCGAAGGGTTTTACTTAATCTAAACAAATCTATTTAGCAGCGCAAATCGGGGTTGTAACCAGCGGGGAAAAGTGGACTTGACAATGACGAGGGGAAAGGCTATACTTAGTGTTCTTGGCGCGTTCGTCTAGGGGTCTAGGACGCTGGCCTCTCACGCCGGTAACACGGGTTCGAATCCCGTACGCGCTACAATTGTAAAACATGAGCTTAGGTTCATGTTTTTCGTTTTTGTGCATCGCCGCAAGTTCAATAATTTACTCTGATTTTGCTTTATTTGTTCTACGGTAGAAAGAAAAGCATTCCGCACAGAGTGTCTCAAGATACGGCCTCTCCTTTAGAATAACAAGCCCCGCCAATATGGACGGGGCTTGTTATGGATGCCAACAATTTGGTTAGACTTTGGACCAGTTGATCCAACGGTCGGCTTCCTCAAATAGGTGAGGACAGCCTGCTGATTCCATGTCGGCTTTGGCATCTGTTACCAGAGCCGCTATGGCCGCGTCGTCCAGCTTGGTGCTGGTCTTAAGGACGGCGGATGCCGCTTCCGTTCCGGCAGTGGCCAGCGCAAGCTGCGCGAGCTTCTTCTTCTCTTCTTGCTCGGCAGGAAGCGTTCCTTCCGCCATCTGCACAAGGTTCGGGATGTGCGGCAGAATGAACGGTTCAATCAGCGAGAGGGGAATCTTTACTCCCATTTCACGTTCCTTTCAGTTTTGTTCTTACCTGTCTCAATATGGGAAAAGCGTTCGGTGCTTCCCTGTTCCACCAAAAGACGGCCCAGTCCACTTCGCAGGGGTCAGCGACCGCCGCAAAGACGCTGTCCACGCTAACCGAGCCATTGGCATAGATTCCAATGACGGGCCTTGAATCCAATTGCCGTGCCTGCTCAATGACGGAGGCCCATTCGGAGACTCTGTTCGTCTCCGCCCACACGAGCAGCTTCATTGGTGTCTGCGGGTCGAGATACTGCAGATAGTCACACGTGAAGCCGGTCGGCACTGGCTTCGAAGTGCGGTTGTAGCGCAATTCCTCGGTGTTGCCACGCGGATCCGTGGCAAAGAACCACGACGTGTCTCCGGTCAACTGAAACGAGGTGAAGGCGGCACGCTCGATATAGCCTGCCCACGCCTGTGGCCATCCTGCCGGATAGAGCTTGTCGAAGTTCGGTGTCCATCCGATGGGCCCGTTCAGCTCGTCGGTGACGAACAGCAGAGGTGCTTGCTGGAATTGGCTGAAGGCCCAGCACGTCTCCCAGATTCCGTTCACGTCCGCAAGGTCAAGTGTCCGGCAATTGAAGAATCCACTTGCATCGTTCCCTACCCAATTGCCCGCACTGTCCAACTCTGATTCAACGGCGTCGTGCAGGATGATGCTGATGCTGGATATGGAGGCGCCCGCCTGCCCCCGAAATAGGACACGCCCGACGCTGATCCCGGGCAAGGCTATGAACGGGAAGCGGGTGACAGCGTTCGGAGGGCAATACATCTTCGTAATGTGCGACTTCCCGTCAGAATGATTGACATAGAGCCAACCACCGTACAGATTCGCTTTGACGGCGACGCGGCCCATTGTGAACGGCGGCAAGCTGTTGAGCCGTGCCTTCAGGGTTCCAAGCTCAGCGTAGCCCTTGCCGTCCGTTGAGACGGTCTGGAGGCTTGAGGCTACTTGCCGAGCCTCTGTGCTTAAGGGAATATAGGAACGCGGCGCAGGCCCCCAATGCTTGGCGAGCGCTGGGCCGCCAGCAATGTAAGTCAGCCCATAACTCTCAATCTGTTCCCTGAGCACTTGCGTTCTCGTGCGCAGGTCCAGTGACTTCGGGTCGTCGCCGAAGTACGCCCAATTCGTGTGCAAGGCGAGGTGAATGCCGTCGCACAATCCTTCGCTTGCGAGGCTGTCAATCAGAGTCGATGCAAGTCGGTAACTGGCTCCTGTCTTGCCTTCGCCGTCGAAGCTCACCCACTTCTCCATAGGCAATGCGAACACCTTTCCTTGCGCGAATGCCGGTGCCGCCATGAGCAGGGCCAGCAGCATGAATACGGCGCCGTTGCGCTGAATACGCTTAGCGAGCTTATGACCGCCGCCGATGCTGATACCGAGAAGCGCCAGCGGCCCAAGAATCCAATCCCAGGGCACGCACCAGCCGCCGATCACGGGAATCTGCTGCGGGATAGGCAGGCAGTCCGGATACATATGAACCAGTTCGTTCAACTGGTAACCCAAGATTGCGCAGATGGTCGACCAGAGCTTCTTCCCGTCGAACCAATTCCAGATGCGGGTGAAAAGAGTCTTCACTTCAGCACTCCTATTGCTAAATTAACGAGCGTAGTAACCACAAACGCGGCAACGCTTCCCCACACTGCCGCTTTCGTCTTGAGAGCAATAATATCTTCGCGCATGGCTTCCTGATTATCAGCGAGTCTCTTGATTTCGATGAGGACGTGGTTCTTCCACTCGCCCCAACCGTTCGTAGAGTAGTCGTTCGGAGGCATCATCATGGTATCCCTACTTCAAAAAAGGTACTGGTAATTTCGCAAGAGTTCGGATCAAGTTCCTGTTCAATCAATCTAAACCGAGAGGTCGCATTCACCGCCGCCGGTAACAAATCGTGAGACAGTCGCGCGAGTTCGAGTGGTTCATAACCAATCAAGCCCAACCCCGTTTTGAACTGAACGATCAGCGGCCTGCGCGTTAGGTGCTTTATGATCGCTTTCAGAAGGAATTCGGCAGTAGCCGCGTCACGAATGTTCGTGGCCGTATACTCCCAGCGATTCACCTGCAGCGTGGCAAAATGCGCATCGCGGCAAAGCCCCCAGTAGGTCGAACCTTCGCTTGAGAGATTCGTGAAACCCGAGTCGAACGACTCCGCATCGGGACTACTCACGAACAGCGACTCTTCCGGCTCGCCGGTCGCCATGTTGATCTTGAACTTCAACACGAATTCATTGTACCAGTACTTGAGGTCGCCGCGCT
This sequence comes from bacterium, assembly GCA_023382385.1. Lineage (NCBI taxonomy): Bacteria > bacterium. The sequence goes on from JAHDVH010000001.1 coordinate 914,143, forward strand.
TGACGGAGACTGACGTCTTGTCGCCGTTCAACCGAAACTTTGACAGGACCGGCGGGCTCTCTCCCGATTCGCCTGCGTCGATGCGTGCGATAGTGGACTCGCCAAGATAATTCACGAAATACGCCAGATGCGCGTCGCGGCACAAGTCGCGAATCATGTCGAGACTGTTACTCTTATCCAAGTACTGACGCGCAAACTTCCATGAGCTGCGCTTGCCCGCCATAACATCAAATCCTGCAGGCGGGTGCGCCACTGTCACGTCATTCTCCTGAACTTCGGACTCGGAGTACGGAACCTTCGCGCTCGCGCCCGTGACCCAGCGCATAGACGTATGGTTGTTCGAAGAGGCGCCATTGCCATTGCCACTCGAATCTGTGACCGTGAATGCGCCTGAAGGTGTCGAGCCGTCGGTTTCACGTCGGCCTTCTTCGTCAAATCGCCACCATGCCTTGGTGTTACCCTGGTAAAAGGATTTCGGATAACCACTGCCCGCGTTATAGAGCTGCTTTGCCTCGCCTTCGCTAATTACCCTGTCCCAAATCCGCAGCTCGTCCAGAATCATATTCGTCCGCGTAGACGAGCCAGCGCGTAAGCCGATTCTCAGAACGCTGCCGCCGTCTGCCACGGCCTGAATGATACTAGAGCCGTTGTCGACAACGCCATTGATGTGGATATAGCGCGTTGCTCCGGACCCGCCCGCCGCAGTCGCAACAATGTGATACCACACTCCCGTCGAAAGCGTAGCAACGGACTCGAGGTAATTTGATGTCGATCCGTCACCGCGCCAGAACCTAACCTTCCCGCCCGTAGAAACGGACAATGCATAGGGCGCGATATTCCCGCTTCCGTTGATTTTCGCGACGATGAAGTTCTCACCGGCGGCAACGAAGGAGATGAACTTCACCCAGCATTCGATGGACACAATCCCGTCCAGCGCAAGACTTGAGTCATGCAGAACTTGGAAGAACGGCGATGTGACCGAATCGTCCTGAGTTTGGATAGCTGCGCCATGCAGTCTCGGCTTCAACCCTAACTCGTCACAAAGTAAAGACTCAATGACGTAAGCGGGGTTCTCGTTCAAGTCACCCTCGTTGAACGAGTTTGAGTGCTTCGGCGAATCTATCCATTCGCCGAATATCCGGCCCTTGCCGGTCTGCATAAGAACATCAACATTCTCATCGTCAAGCTCGTCAACATGAACGTACACGGACTTGATTCTGAATTCGCACCCGGCATCATGTCCGCTGACATCAACGAATCTGAATTCAATCTGGTACCCGGCATACGACCCCTCGCCTGAATCCAAGGCAGGAGACGCTTTCGTGGCAATGTCAACCGTAACAAAGGAGCCATACGCCGGAACGTCCGTCCATGAAATGTGCACGGTGCCGTTCTTGGAAATCTGATATTGAACCTTGTCGTTCACTCGGTTGACGGCATCAATGCGGAACTTCCAGTCAACGTTCTCTGCGGTTGTACCAGTCTTCCCGACTGTCGCAACTATTTCGTACGAGACCACCTCGCCATTCGCGTCTAGCACAGTGAAGTTTGTGTCATTTGTATCAACGGCATACTCAGGATTCGTCGCACCGGATGTTCCCACCACATCGACGACTGGTATCAAGTGAGTCGTTCTGAACAACGTGTTACTCGCCTTGAACACTTCGTCTGCGGTAACACCATCAATCACCGCTCCAAACGCAGGTTGTACGTGTCGTATATTCGTCAAGCAGAAGATTTCTCGTTCGTCAACCCAACGCGTCAACTTCCCGTCCGGAGTGGGATAGCTACGCTGTAATACGTCATGCCCGCATAGAATAGAGCGAGGACGGTTTGCGCCCGTTCCTACATCGCCATATTTGAGCGGCTGATTCAGGATACCGAGGAAGTAATCATGGTACACAATCGAACTAGCACCAGGGCTGAGATTACTGGCGACACCTGTCTTATTGATGCCCGCCCCTGAATTCAACAGCCAATTGCCGTAGAGAATTGGCACAACTTTGTTTCTGTTGGATTCGGGAAGCTCAGGGAATTCATCAGGAGTCAGCATGCGCTTCGGGAGAATCCGATGCTGCTTAATCCAACTATCCGAGCAGTAGAACGTCACATGGCTCTCGTCCCACGTCACGTCTTCGATTACCGATTTCGGAGCAACCGGCAAAGCATTCATCCAAGACGGACCTGTTTGATCGGTAAAGATGAGCCGTATTTCTGCGCGCCTGCCGATGAAGTTCTCGGTTGCGAGCGTGTCGGAAATCAAGCTCTGATTTGGAATCTTGAACGTCCATCTCTGCGCCTGTGAAACGTTGCCGCCTTCACGAATGTCAACCGCGCGCCGAATCTTGCCGAATCCGTTCTTCGCAATCTTCCCCTCGAAGTCAGGACCTGTCCAGCCTGAAACATTCGCCGGATTACACGGAAACGTCGCCCAGCGATACAGCGTTGTCGCACTCTCAACTTCAATCAGAAACTGAGGCGTCGAATTCGCGGCAATTCCGGCGGCGATGTTCGCGGACAGAGCTTTCATGACGGAGTACTCGTGCCCAGCGAGCGGTAGCGAACAGTGAACTTCTGCGAATAGATAGAGGGCGCGGCATACAGGCGATGCGGCGGCAAGTTGCCAAACAATTGGCATGTCACCGCGACGCCATTCCCCGCCCCTAAATCTACGCCGGAATCGGGCGTCAACGTGAATTGATGCTTCGAGCCTTTCACGGTGTGAAGGAAGAAGTTTCTGAGTTCCGCGAGTTTCGACTGACTCATGCCGCGAATCTCAAACGTTGCAAGCCACACAACGACGTCGCGGTCATAAACTTCAATCGTGCCATCTTCATATTCCCCGACGCTCTGAAGGCGTTCGGGCTGAACGTCCAGCGGCTTGCGTGCGCCTGTTCGTCCGGTCAGGGTGACGGTGGTAGAAGAGTATTGCAGTGTCATGATGCGTAGCTCACGCTGAATCTGCGATCATCAAGCGCGCGTTCGATGGCGGCAGGGAGCATTTCCTCGACCAGATCGCGAATCTCAATGCGCTTCTGCAGCGGAATTCCCTGACCGTCAAGATTAATGGCGATCGACACGTTATTCCCGCCGCGCAATGACCGTCCGTTATTCATCGCTTCCAGAACAGGGAGATTGCGTTGCGCAGCCTGACGATTCACGACGAATTCACCGGACTCCAAGAGCGCCGGCACGCGGTCTCCGAACCCGTGCCCGGGCACGACGCCGCCTTCCTGAAACTGCATGGCTCCCATTGCCCGAGCGATAATGGCCCCAATCCCCGCAATCGCGACGCCGATCGTTCCCACAGCGAATGCCGGCGCAAGCGGCCCTGCCCACGCGTAGAAGGCTACGAGTTTAGCGTAGGCTTCAGCCATGAATGAACCCGTGCGCTTTGCCGAATTCGCCTGCTCAGTCGCGGTATACGAGGTGCTCGCCGCCATACCGATCGCCGCAGTCTTCGTCGTAATGGCCTGCTTCGTAATCTCATCCCAGATGTACTTGGTAGTGACTTGCGCGATCTTACTGGCAACGCTGGCCTTGAACTGGTTCCAAATCGCATCCCGCTTTTGCGCACCTGTCATTTCCGTGTTGAGCATTGCGTTCACGGCATAAGCCTGCGTATTGCGCAGAAAATCCGTGTCTTCCAGAAACTGCTGCTTCGCATCTTGGCGCCGCTTACCGAGTTGCAGGTAGTACCATTCGTCGAGCTTAATCCGGTTATCAACGCCCTCCTCATGTGCCTCGGTCATAATCTGATCGAGTTCCGTGAGGTTCGCGCCAAACTCGCCGAACGGGTCTTCGCCGGTGTCTTCAGGCGGAATCCACTTCAATTGCACGGGCACGGGATCGGGGGGCGACTCGATCACAGGCGTGAGCGGCGTGGAGTTAAGTCGGGCAATCGATTTGGTGACCTTATCGACTTTCTCCTCAAATTCCGACACGCCCGGAATCAAATTATCCGTAGCCGCCTTTTCTAATTCTTCCGCTGTAACATGACCGAATTCCTTGACAACGCCGGTAGCATCTGAAGCGGCTACGGAAAACTGTTCGAACGCGTCCTCAACCTTCTCGACTTTCTGCGGCGTATCTTTGACTTCTGATTCAAAACCGGCGATTGCCGCCGTCAGAGCGATAACCGCTGTTGCCCCTCCAATCGCCCAGCCCCAACCGGGTATAGTCAGCATCAGCGATCGCGTAAAGACCAACGCGGCGTTCATCGAGTGCAGACCTCGCGTGATCGAGGGCAAGAGCAAGCCGATTGCGCTCGCTGTAGCAAGAAATCCGGTCAGTCCTGCCGCACCCAATCCGACAATTTGGACCAGCATCTGATGCTTCCCCGCCCATTCCCCAATGTCCTTCGCGAGTGGTCGAATCGACTGAGACAGCGCAGTAATCGTAGGGGCGAACGCCGCACCAAGTGCCTCAGACACGTCACCCACATCATTCTTCAAGCCCTGCAGAGATCCGCTCAATGTCTTTGCGTCCTCTTCGGCCAAACCCTTGAACTTCTGGCCGAGGATGCTCAGCATGTATTCGGCGCGTTCAGATTCGGTAGCGTTCTCGCCGAGCACCTCTTTAAGATTGCGGAACTCGGGAATAACGCGGCCCAACATGCCGGCTTCACCCTGCAATACAAGAGACATTGCGCGAGCCGCGCTGGCCGTGTCCATCTTCATGCCCGCCGCCAAGTCCATCGTCGCGGTCAGATTATCGAATGCGACATCGGCATCGCCGACCAACAGCGTTAAGTCCGCAAACACTCCGAGCGTCTGCTCATCGCCGAACCGAGTAACCGCCTGCAGCTCCGCCGCGGCGCCCGCGACTTTCCCCTTGTATTCGTCCCACGACCTGCCCGAAATCTGAGTAGCCGCCCGAGCGCGATTCTCAGCGTCCTCCTGCTCCATGAACGACTTCGTGACCAACCCGATGCTTCCCGCCACACCGGCGAACGCAATCGCAGACGCGTTCCGAATCTTCGCCAGATTCTCTTCCCAAGACTTGGAAGCGTTCCTCGCGGCATCGTCAGCGGCGGACTCCGCTCCCGCAAGCTGCTCTTTCAACTGAGAAAAGGCAGAGTCAACGTCTGCCTTCGCCTTCAGAAGTATGGCAAGTTCTCTTTCGCGATCAGCCATGGTCTTTGGATTTCTTCATCAGATGGGTGAGATTCAAGTCATGAATCAGCAATACGCGGTCAAGCAGTTCCTGAAACTCGTCGTCACTCAAGCGAAAATTCCGAGCCGTAAGCACAAAGTCCAGCTTGTCAATTCTCGGCAATCCATTCGAGTCAAATCCGGACAGCGACACCGTGTCAAAGTAGACGGACAAAGCGCGGCGTTCTGCCGGAGCTAACTTGAACGGCGGCGCGTCAGTGTAGAAGCAGTGCCCTTTTTCGTGCGAGAAACAGGGCGGTGTCCGTCCGTCTTCCGTGTAGCCTTCGTAACAGGCGCGGCAGTAGCCCCAGCCGAGTTCGAGGCTGAGTTCGACGTAACGCCTGAACGCCCCAAAGGGTCAGACGCTTCCTTCGCCTTCTGCGCCGCGAGGTCTATTAGGACGAGTTGGAAGAGTTCATCGCCGTAAGGCGTTCCTGCGAACGCCGAGACGCTTTCCTCGTCGATCGCAGCTTCCCCGTCCACTTCATTGAAACCGATACCGCTCCAGCTTCTGATAGCCCAAAGCAGCGTTCTCACTTTAACAGCGTTCCAGTCCGTCTTATTCGCCACCAGCGCGGCGATCAGCAAGCCGTAGATCTTGTTCGCGAGTCCCGCTTCATCGTTCGCCCTGAGCGTTCCGTCCTCTTTCAGGACTTCTGAGACGACTTGCCGAACCGCCTCCTTGTCCACAGGCAACGGACCGCGATCTTCAATTCGGCATTCCCGAATTAGATCTTGATACCGTCGAGTCCCGATTCTGCAGTACGAAATCTCTGCGCCTTCGACAGGAACGTAAGAGAGAAGCTTGGATTCGTTAATTAGTGAAACTGCGTGTGTCATTGATGCGTCTTCCGTGGTTTGATTACTTGCCTGACTTTGCCCATTCAATAAATGCGGCCTTGATCAGCGATACTTTTTCGGTGTCTGAAGTTGCGCCGTGAATCACGGCTTCAATGCTCGCGAGTCTTTGCGACAGCAAAGCCCGCTCTTCAGCGAGCTTGCTGTTCGACTCCGTAAGTTCCTTCTGTGTGACTGACATGATTACAAATTCTCGTGGTTTTGTGCCATGAACATGTTGAACGGGAATTGGTTCCGTGTCTGGATGATGATCGGCCCGTTTTCAATGCCGTCTCCAACCGTCGGAGTGGGCATGCCGGCAGGGTTGCCCGTTACGTTGTCGCAATTCAAACACACGAAACTGTGCTTCTCCGGAACGACGCCGACGCCCGGGATCGACGTGTCCGGCGTTTCCAAGCGCAGTCTACGAAGCCAGATTTTCAGTTCGTTGTTGCGAACCGTTCCTGTCGTAATCGGTGATCCGGTGAACGTCAGCGAGGCCATGAGATTCGATTCGTTCAGGAACTGCGTTACGCGCGTGTTTTCCTTATGGCGGGACAGCGTGAAAGAACCGTACACTTTGCGCTTTTCGCTGCGGGTAGGTTCGTCGCGATATAGACCGCTGCTCGTGGTCTGTGACGCGTCGTCAAGCGGATTTTCAATCGTGATCTCGATCTCGGAGATACCGACATTGTGCGAAGCGGACAATGCGGTGCCCGTGCTGAACGCCGCCAATCTGAACACCGCGTCCGGAAACTGAACGCGCTCATAAACCATGAAAGATGAGCCGCTTGCCGGCACGGCCTGCGTTCCGTTCACATAGCGCCAGGTATCGCGTGTCTGGCTGTTCGAATTGGTCAAGTCATGAAACGCCGGAACGCATTCCGCAGACACAAGCAGCCCGTTCTTTGCGTCCAGCTTGAAAGTCAGCTTCCTGATGAATACGAACTGCCATTCTTCGTACTTCCATCCGTTCCAAGTAACCAGCGTGCCATGGCGCGTGAGAAATGCATTCGTCCCGATCGCCGTTCCCCATACACCCGCCATGATGTTCTGGAAGTTCTCGCCGTGCATGTGCTTCGAACACTCGTAGGTATGCAGAAACTCACGGGCGACGGCGAAGGCTTTTCCAGCATTCGGGTCAGAGCCGCCGCTCGCGTTCCACGCCGGAGCGACCGTGATCTGCGTCGTGCTGGTGCGCCCGACAATCTTGCGCACCTGATCGAAGACGTTGGGAGTCGAAGCCAATTCCTGAATCCGCACCCAGTCACCGATAATCGCGTCGCTGGTGAACACAGCGGCTGACGCGATCAGCGTGGTGGCGGTGGTACCAGCTGCAGTGGTGCCGGTCAGTGTTGTGCCAAGTCCGCTGATTCCGAAATCCGGAGACTCCAAAGCTGAACCTCGCACCTTCTCAAAACCCAACGCCGCCGCAATCAACTGGTCAAGGCCCAGAAACCCGGCCTTGATGTCCAATGCACCGCCGGGCATGACGGCGATCTTGTCATGCTGAGAAGGTCCGGAGGTTCCGTCCAAGACGTCCGCGTCGTCTTCGAACTCATGGTTGTTCTTCAGAGAGTGCTTGAGAAGCGCAATCTTGTCGTAAGAATTCAGCTTGGGCTGAGAATCGGGCCATGAAATAGCGTAAGGTTCGCTCTTACGGCTATTGAGCCTGAACGCCGCAAGCGTGGCCGTTCCTTGTGCCGGTGCAAGCATGATCTATCTCCTTGTCTAAAAAGGTTAATCCGAAACGGACGTGAAGTACTCCCGTACGTCCACGGTCAATTCACAGTAGTGACATAGAGCGTCGCCGAAGAACGCGACCGTGATCCGCTCGCACTGAACGGGAAACTGAAGCTCGCAGTTCAGGTCAAGGTCTCCGTCATCGTCCAAAGCAGCGGACACGCCGTCAATCAGTCGATTGAACTGTAAGTCAGTGTTGATGTCGTTCAGCAGACTGAGAAACCCGCGAATCCGGAAGCGATGCAGGCGCTCATGCGCGTGGCCCGTCTCGACCTGCTCATCGGAAAACGATTCGCGCGTCACTGTCCAAGAGTGAATGCGCTTCTGCGACTGGCAGAAGTGCAATGCGCTAAATTCATCCGGACTCTCGGTGAACATGCGGCCTTCATGGACGTGTCCAATTCCGGACACGGTTCTCATGCGACGGGCAATTGCGGAAACGATATTCTGATAATCTGACGGCATCAGGATTTCGTGAGCTTTTCTAACACGGCATCGTGCATGCTATTGTAGATGCTTTCAATCTTCGGTCTGGACTTCTCGAATCCGTCACGCATGAACCATTTGCCCTTCGTGCCGTGCGCCTTAATCTTCCATTGCATCGCCTTGCCCATCGCGATCGCTTCGCGCGGACCGAGTCCGAACTTGCGCCGTGCCCAAATGACAAGCGGCCAAAGCGGAGGCATATGTGGCTTTCCGCCTTCCTCGACCGGAACCGCATAACTCGCGGCGTTCATGAGCTTCCCTTCAACGGCATCCTGAACCTCGGTCACTTCCTGCGAAAATGCGTTCGCGAGGTTTCCGGTAACTTGCGGCCCGATACGTTCATTCAATAACCCAAGCACGACCGGATGAATCTCAAAGAGCGCGCCTTTCGTAGCCACAGTCAGAGCTTCCATAACAATTGCGGCGGCGCGCTCAGGGTTCGCGATTGCCGCCGACTTCAATTCATTCCGGTCGAACTCAAACCGAAATACAGGTCCGTCAGCCATGTCACGTAATCAGTTCGGCGTTGACCCAATTGACGGTAATTGAAGTGCCGGATGTCAGGGAGAACTTTATCCGGACATACAACGGCACATGTTCGACAGCAACAACCTTGTTAGAGTCAAACACGATGTCATTCACCGTATGAATTGCGGCCCAATTCGCGCCATCAGAGGAGCCTTCAATTGTGGCTTTGACTTTCGGACTGCCAGCACCCGAATCATGCCCGAAGGTCAAGATCAGCGTGTCATGCAGTTGCGCGGAAATGGACTGTGACACGCGTTCCGTTGTGCCCGCCGCGGCGTAAAGGCCCGTAATCGTGTCCAGCGAAATCTGAGTGCGAGAACGGTACATCACAAGTCCTCACGAATGTCAAGCTGGGCGAACACCTGTAGATTGATGCCCGCAGCAACCACGAGCTTCGCACGTACCCAGCGCGCCATGCGGCGAGTCGTAGGGCTAATGGAAACGCTGTAAAGCGTCTCACTCCCTGCGGTCAACCCGACCGCCGAGGCAAACATGCTGGTATATCCGTACGACCTTCCATCGTTTGCGGGTGCAGGATCGTTCTTCGTATCATCATCGGTTCCAAATGTGTAGACGTCGATCGAGCAACTCGCGCCGCCTGCGGCACCCACCACGCTCAAGAACATTCCAGATCCGTCATGACGGCTAATGTCAACCGGCTCTGACCAAACTGTCACGCCACCTGCGCCTCCGGAAACCGTCACCCGCGCTCCGGTCGTCGGATTACCGAACAGTGTGATTGACTTCTGAAAACGCGACATGATACCGTTCCTTCGTTTAATGAGTCAGGTAAGTGTTCTGCTCCGCTGTGCCCGGGTTAATCGGTCCCCAGCCCAGTGCAGGCCCTTCGAGCAAACCGCTTCGCTCTTCATACAATTCGGCGAGCCTGAGATACTGAGACCCGCGTGACTCCCGATTGGAAGCGGCGGTAAGCTGCTCGATGTCTTTCGACGCGTTCACCTTCGCCGCCATGACTCGCAGAAGCTCGGATGCGGCCCAATAGACAACCGCGTCTTCATCGCCTGTGGAGCGCAGCGAGCTTTCCGTGTTCGTCAAAACGTGCTCGACGGTGTAATAGAGATGTGCCTTGAATCCCAGAGCCGGAACCAAACTGACAAAGTGAATCACATAAGAGTCATCCGGCTGGAGCATCACTTGAATCTCACTCGCAGAAATCTCCGGCGGGAGACTTTTGGAAGTGACATCGACAGGATAGAGCACTTTCTTCACCGTCGAGAATCCGCCCTGCCAATCATTCGGCGCGGGAAATCTGAACGCGACCGAATCGCCCGAAACTTCAAAGATTCGCAGTCGCGGGCGGAATTGCGACAATCGCGTAACGCCTCGCAGCACAGCAGTTTCATGTTGTGCCGGAACAGTGTGGCGATCGCCGTCCATCAAGAGCAGACGGACGGCGTCACACAACTGTTGAAGCGCACGCGCGGCCACGATTATCTCGGGTAAATCTCAAGATACAGAACGCCCGGACCGAAGGCGGGGCTGGTGCCGACGTCTTCAATCTCGAATGCGAGCACATCGCCTTCGGACATGACCACGCCGTCGGCGTAAGTCGAGTTCAAGGGAATGTTCTTCGCATCAAACGCCACGAGATTCACAGCAGGCGTGGCGGTGAGGTCGAGGTTGGCGACTTCCGCAGCGCCGGTGGAACCGTCCGCGCCTTTGTAAATCACGTTCAAGTTCTTGCGATTCGAATCATGGCCCGTAAAGGCCGCGTTCGGCACGAATTCGACTTTCTTGACGATACAAGCGACCGGTGCGCGAAACACCGGGAAGGCAATCGTCGCAGCATCGGCGGCCAGCGCAGGCGTCGAATAGGAGTGCGGAATCGGCCCGGGAATGTCGCCGTAACGAGTATTGCTCATGGGAATATCTCCTAATTGAAAGCGTGGATGGAAAGGTCATCCGAGGGCGGGCAGGCACCACGGAAGGGAAGCACCTGACCCGCCCAGACGGATGATGTTAGCTCGTGTATCCGGCAATCGGGCGATAGTCGACGCACTTCACGCCAACGTCCCAGCGCACGCGGTAAGAAACCTTGTCCGCCGTAAAGTTCGAGCCGCTCCCTGCGACTTCCTGCATCAGTTCCGGTTCAGACTCGCCCTTCAGCGTCGCCACGGCGATGCCTTCAACTTTGCGCGGGTCGGCAATCGCCCACCAGTGTGAGGAGTTGCTGATGCGCGGACACAGAATGTAATCCATGCCGTACTGAGCATGGACGTTCGGCGCACCGCCATTCGGTAACAGGTCACCGGCATTGTAACCACCCGCCGTGAGAGCAATCTGCACCGTGGACTGCGCCTTGCACAACGCGAGCGCCATGTCTTCCTTGTCCGGATGGACGACCAGCCACTTCGGCCAGTTCACTTCCATCAGATACTCGGGATTCGTGGCATCGCTTCCGTACGCCTTCTGATTGTACATCTTGTTGCGTACGTCCTTCATGGTCGTCGGCGAGAGGGCGCCAGACGTCAAGTTGCCATGGCTCGCCGAATGCAGCAGCGCAACGGAGTCGTAAATCACGCTGTTGCCAATCAGCATATCAAAGACCGCACGATACGGTCGCAGTTTCAGAGCACGCGCCGCCCGAATCGGCAGTAAGCGAATTGCTTTCATGTCGTCGTTAACGATCATCTTGCGAGTAATCGAGAAGATGCCGCCGCGCGTTTCGAGGTTCAATGCAACCGACTCGTCCGTCAGTCCGGGCATCGGCAGGAACGTTCCGCCATCCGGATCCACGATCGGCAATTCGCCCCAGTAACCGAGTCGAGTGAAGTTGTGATCGCGGAAGTCGTTGACTTGCTCCTTGACCGTGATCTTCTCATAATCGCGGTAATCCGGAAGCAGATACTCACGCATCAGCGCGCGGTGCATGGCGTCGCCAAACACCTGATCGAAGCTCGCGGTCGTAAACGACTCTTTGAAGTTCCGGCGAACGATCGAGTTGTATTGATTCCCCGCGAGCAGTCCGAGGAACAAGTCAGCGTTATCTACACGGTCGCGGTCAATGCGCCAGCCCTTGTAGGCCGCTTCCTTGATCGAAGAGAATCTGCGCACGGTGCGCTTCTTGTCGTCCTTCAGGTCTTCACCGGCAAAGAAGCCGTCCAGCGCAAGCATGGCATCGGAGATACCGACGTCATTCAGCCCGCGAATCGTACCGCCGGCAAAGCCGTAGCCCAGGGCTTCGAGCGCCTTCTGCTCGGCGCTGATCGCTTCCTTGACCTTCATGAGTTCAAGGCCGCGTCCTTTGACCGATTCCTTGAGCTTTTCCTTCACAGGCGCAGGCAGGTTCGAGCCGTCGATTTCGGCAACCGCCTTCTCATCGGCAAGTTCGCGCTTCATAGCGTCAACCTGCTCCTTCAGCGCATTAACGTCTTCCGGCTTGACGGCTGAACCGCCGTTCAAGTCCGGATTGTTCTGCGGCTGCTGGTCGTTGTTCTTCTGCGGTTCGACGTTTGGCTTCGGATCCGTGTTCTTCTGCGCGGCCTGAGCGGTTTCGTACTCAAGAAGCTTCTTGAGCGCCGCGGTTGCAGCTTCAACATTTCCTGATTCGAGCGCGGTCAACGCTTCCTTTGCGAACGTCTTCCACTGCGCGTCAGTCGTCTCTTCGCTTTGCTCTTGCAGCACTTCGGCGGCGACCGTCGTCGCAGCGTCGCCTTCGGCTTCGAGAAAGCGCGTGATTCGAGCTTCGACCTTCTCAGCGTTCTTGGACGCCGCAGCGCGCGCCTCAAGCACTCTGAACAGTAGTCGCTTGGTGTGTGCTTTCATGTTTGTCTTTCCCTTATTTTGAATTGCGGCAGCAATGCGAAGTATCTTTCCGCCAGCAGCTGCGCTGTCTACGATGTCGCAAGAATGAACAGACTCGATATAGCCGTTCGCAACGTCAATCCCGTCCACACGGGCGAGTTCATACGCCCCGTCGCCGTCAATCGATAACTCGGCAAAGTCCTTGAATCCGCTGTCCCACGCGTTCTTGATGCGGTTTGCAAGGTCAGTATCGACCAGATGTAAATCGCAAATGACGCCTTCATTCCCTTCGGCGTCCTTTCCCCAACGCGGGTTCTTGTAGACGCCGACTTTGTTCTTGACAAAGCCAGTCGCGCGCTTCGCGTCGTCCGAAAAATCGGCAACGTGCCCCTTCGACCCGTCAGGATTCTCGAACACGTATGCCGGAAGATTCTCGAACTGCGGCATAAGCGTCTGAAGCATTTCCTTGCCGTAATAAAACGGCACACCTTCCGGAGACCGGTTCTTCGACAGGCCGACCTTGATCGCCATGACTTCGAGGACCCTGCCGGTCTTGTCTGCGGCGAGGATTCGGCTTTCGCGTGAACGAGTGAGTTTGAGCCTGCTCATGCGATTAAGTTCAGAAATTGCCTGAGCGATTACAACGGCGCAAAACAGAAAACCCTGCAACCTTTCCGGAAATGTTGCAGGGTTTTTTACATTCAGGCTTGACCTATGCCGCTTTGCCACGATTACAGGTTCATAATCGTGTCCCGCACAAGGTCTTCCATGGAATCGACGACCGTTACCCATTGACAGCCGCAGTTGATTGTCTCTTCCGGCGGTCCAGCAGGATCGCGGGGATACATTAAACCATTGGAAAACGGTTCATTAAACGGTACAATCTCGCCGTCCATCTCCTGATGCCACCACCTTCTACCGGGTCTATCGCCTCCGCTCACCCACTTCTTCTTCACGACCTTTCCGGCATCAGGCACCATGCTCACGAACTGCTGCATCTGGGCATCGAGCGTGATGCTGTAAATCCTCTGTACTTCGGTTCTTACGATTCGTTCAGCCTGATAGGAAACACCTTCCGCACCGGCCTTGCCGATCAGCGAATCAATGGCTTGCATCGCTTCAAAGGGCGACTTTCCGCCTAGCGCGGCGCGTGACAACTCGCCGTTGACTTTGGGCATCAGATCACTCGGAATTGAGCGCACAAGGTCAGCCGTGTAGTTCATGGCGACGGCAATCAAGTCCGTGCTTGGACCGAAGAACACGCCGGAGATTCCTAGCGCCGCGGCCGTCTCCGCTCCGGCCGCGATCCCCACTTCGTACGCTCCGCGCTGCGCCTCGTTTATCAGCGCGATGCTGTCGTTCAAGGCGGCGTTCGCCTGGGCCTGAATCAGCGCTGAGAGCCGAGGCACGTCACCGGCGGGAAGCTTCGTCACGTCTTTCGGATAACTGGTAATCAGGTCTTTCACCTGCAATCTGCTCTGCTCAATTCGTTTCATCACTTTGACGCGTACATCATTCGACAACGCGTTTGCCGACTGCTGCAGCGCTCTGATTCTCGACTCAAACGCCTTAACGTCTTTCGCAGTGACGGGCATAGCTACGTTCCTTTCCGGTCGCCTTTGGCGAGTCTGGCAATAGTCGTCTTGGCTAATTTGAGCGCGGTGTCAGATACGGTTCCATCCGGCCACACCCAACCGAATGTCTGAGCTTCGCGAACATGTTGTTCAACATACGTCATCGGGATTCGCGCGGCGGCCGATACTTCTTCGTAATCAACTTCGACGCCATACCAAATTTGTTCCATTTCCGTCAAATCATCCGGCGCCTCCAAGTCATCTGATGGAACACCGACTTTCAGCAGCGGCCACGAGATCACGAGACGCATCAGCGGCAGTGCGCCAACGAGCGTCGCTACATGGTCGCTTTCGCGCGGCGTGCCTTTGAGCATACCCTGCTCTTTCTTCATACGTGAAAGGAGCTTTGCCCTGTCCTCGGGTTTGAGTTTCATAATCCAATCTTCTGGAACAAGACCACGACCTCACCTTCGTCTTCCGGTGTCTCGGTCCAGTTGTTAATCATACCAGAAGCGCGCGTCTCAACATACTCCAACCCACAGCTTTTCGCGTGGTCTTTGGCTCTCTTTTCAAGCGGATGCGTCTGATTGCCCACTTGCAGAGCGAACACGGCGTTGGGTTTCAGCGCCTTAGCTGTTCTGTGAATGAGTTCATGGTAGAAACCGTTATCCCAAGCATCGAACTTCTTGAACTTGCGAAAGCTGGAGTTTTCGCCTTCGTACTTCTCTACGTTGAAGTAGGGCGGCGAAGTGAGTGCGAAGTCAAAGGACTCAGCTTCAAGTTGGCTGTCTTCAAAGCATTGACAGAAGAACTTTGCCTCTTTGCCCGGTGTGTACCGCGAATAGTTCTCGAAGAGCGCCTTCGTGCCCGCGTGTGTGGACTCAGCCGGATCAAATCCTGTGTAGGAAGAAGCTCTACTCAACAGAAATCCCACGAGCCGCCCGCCCCACCCGTGACATGGATCGAGCACTGCACCGCCTACAGGACAGAATTCATTGATAAGGTCAAGCGCGAGTTCAGCCGGAAAGTCCGGCGCGGTTCGGCTGCCCCCGATGGGCAGACTTTGTGCGAGAATCATGTCAATGGACGGTTTGTCCTTGAGACAAAATCGGAACGAATCGCCGTACTTTAAGTCTTCCGTGAAGGATTTGAGCGCATCAATCATGCTGTGCGCATGACCCGCGACGTGAATCTGTCTCGGATGGAAGGCATGCGAAGTCCAGCGAGGATAGCGCTCACCGAGATAAAGTGCTCTCAGAAAATAGATACGCGCAATGGCCCTGGTGCAATTGTGCGACACGACGCCGTGCGGCGAAAGCAACTCGATGAACTTCAGCGTGTCGCGAGCCCACTCTTGCCACGCCTGATTCAAGTTGAGAGTCTGCTCTTCCGAAAGTTCGCGCTCGATGGTGACGGCTTCCATGTCATCCAGCAGATCTGAAATCTCGTCGTCATCGAATCCCGTAAGTGATAGGTCGGCGTTGTGTTCCTGAAGGCTTTGTATCAGTTCGCGGAGCGCGTCTTCGTCCCAATCGCCGCTGATTCGATTGAGCGAGAGGTTTAGTTGGCTCTCCTGCAATTCGTCAAGGTCTACGACAATCACGTCGGTCTCTGCCGTGCCAGCGGCGAGCAATACCTTCACACGCTGGTGACCGCCCACGATCTGACCAGAGCGCTCATTCCAGATAATCGGCTCCACGAGACCGAACGTCTCGACAGACCTGCGCAGCTTGTCCAATTCCGCTGCTTTCATCATGCGCGGGTTCCAGTCGGCAGGCTTCAATCTTGACAGCGGCATCCGCTTCACGGGAAAGCCGTTCACTATCCTCGCTCCCCGAGTCATTTCCCCTCCCTGATTCGTCTTAACTCACGTGCCTTCCAGTCTTCCTTCACGTCGTTCCCGTCCGGAGCGATCACTTCTTCGATCGGGAGCTTGGCTTCAGCGGCGATTGTGCGGACGAGCTGCGATGCCTGCGTGTCGTCGATCCAGTTGTTCACGCGCCAAATCGCAACGACTTCGGACATGCCCTTTGCAATTTCGACGATAAGCTTCTTGTCGTCCACGGCAATTGGCGGCGCCTTCACGGTGACGCCAAAGTCCGTTACGCCATCCAGTTCGCTGGTGAAAATGCGCTTCTGATCTACTGCAAATCCGGCGATGTCCTCCCAGAATTGCACGAACTGCTTCTGCCCCGACTCCATCATCTGGAAGAACGGGGACATCGTTTCGCGGGCGCTCGCCCACGTCGCTTCTTCCGCCTGTCCAAACACGACCGCTGGATTCCCGCTTCCAATCTGAATCAAGCTCTTGATCACCTTGCTGAACGTTTCAATGTCAGTTGCTTTGATGTCCGGCGAAATGAAGTCGAACTTGACCTTCTCGTTCGCGTAGGCCCAGGACGTTTCTTCGTTAGGGTTGAAGCGCCTGGGCGGCGGAATGTAATTAGCGGATTCGGGGTTGCGATACTCGTTCAATTGCTTTGGCGTCGCGCCTTCGACTGTGATCACGCCGACAATCGCGCTCTGGTCTTCGACGCGCTGCTTGTTGATCCACAGGATGTCTTCCAAACCCGCGCACCAATCGATGATTGGCAACAGCTCGGTGGTGCCGCGCTGAGAGCCGATCACGGTATTGAACTGCAGCAGCATCGCGCGGCCCGTTCTCTTGCCGAGAGTGTTGAGCGCCTTATTCCCGATCACGGCGCGTTGCTCGCCGTAGAACTCGGGTATTCTCACCGCCGCATCGCCGCGTTCGTCCACGGTGACCAGCGGCAGATTGAAACGTCCGTCGACCGTCCGGATTTCGATGGACGTGGGTGTGTCTCCGTCGAACGGATCGAATTGTACTTTCTCGATGTTGAGCGGGTCCGCGAAGCCGAGCCGGACGTTTCCGGAGATCGTGTTAACGTTCGGAATCGCGAACAATTCGCCGAATAGGTAAGCTTCCCGGGCTCGCTTCTTCATTTTCAGTCCGACTTTGTTCTGCGCAAGGAAAGCGTCCAAAGTCGCTTGAACCCGTTCGTCTTTTGCTTCGAAGGTGAGACCAGAGCCAATGACGTAGTTCACCCAAATCTCGGTAATGCGTTTCACGATCGGATTGTACAGCCATGCCTTGTAGACGCGGTCGTTCGTTTCGTAAATCTGCATCGCGGTGATGTCGCGCTGAAGCGTATATCCGCTTTGCCCGAGCCTGATCCAGCGGCTGGAACTCGAGCTTTCCTTCACGTGAATCGCGGCTGGTCTGTCCGCTCGTCTGATTTCAATTCCAAAGAGTCTCATGTTACCACTTTCTGCCATGCCGGCTGCGGTTAATTGACTGACTGCGTAAGGGCGTTCGCTCCTGCCCCGGAGGATCGTTCAAAGCGTACGCCGCAGCGGAGTCTTCTGTTGCAAGGGAGTAAACTGTGGCGTCCGCTCGATCCGGTGAACGGCCAAGCCGTTTCACGACTTGTTCCTTGTTTTCCATCTTGATTCGCGGCGGTACTCCGGTGGTTTCTGAGCATATCGGAAGCGCAAGTTCTTCGGCAAGCAGTTCATCGCGCGGCAGGACGTGCCGCTCGGCTTCCGGCTTGTCTGGATTCAAGCATTCGCGCATTGTCCAGTAGAGTTCGGTGCGCCGATTCGTGAAGCCGAAGTCGCCGGTCTGATTCTGCCGATGCGAAGACTCAGCGCCTTTCACTTTCGTGACGTCGATACCAGCGTCAGTCAGATTATCTCCGACGCCCATTCCAATTCCGGTAACGTCTACAGCGATTCTGTAACCGCGCTGATGCCGAATCGCGGCCATACCGACAATTTCCTGAGTCGTGAGACCGTGATGCGTTTCGAGTGGCAGATGCAAGGTTCCGATACGCGGCGCGAGAATCGTGTCGTCTTCGCCGGTGCCGGCCACGTCGATGCCCAACGACTTGTAGCCTGGCCAGCGTTCTGCCAAGACTTCAGCAGCCTGCTCTTCCGAGAGTCTGCGGTCTTGTTCGCGCACTTCTTCGATCAGCTCATCCCAACGCTGCATCGCCTTCTCAATCCATGACAGCGGAATCATCGCGTTATCGGAGGACAGCGGGAATTCCGCCATGACTCGTGAGCGGTAGAGCTGTGAATTCTCGCCCCACTTGGTGCGTTTTTCTGAAACCCACTCATGGCTGACCATGCCCGGGACAACCTGTTTTTTCAGAACCACATTCGGCGTGTCAAAGGCCGTGATCACGATTTTGCTCCAATCGAACGCCTTGAAGAGTCCGGCGTAATGACTGAGCGGATCAATGGCGTTGCCAATAGCGGCGATCCGGTCATCACTACCGACAGCCAGGCGTTCCGCCAGTTCGAAGATCGCGGCTCGGATTCCCGAAGCTTCGTCCAGCGCCACGAACACGTTTTCTCCATGATAGCCCTGGATTGCGGACTCGTTGCGCTGTGAGGCAGGCAGACCGACCGCGAACCACTTCGGACCGAGCTGAAGACGATTCTGCAGCGGTTTCCCGCCAAGCAGGATTTTCGCGTTCTGGTGAAGCGAATTGATTTCCGCCCAGAGCAGGTCGCGAACTTGTCTCATGGTCGGCGCGGTGGTGATCACGCGCGAATTGTGTCTCGTGTAGAGAAACCACAGCGCGATGCAAGCGAGGTAGAACGTCTTCGCCGACCCGTAGCAGCCGCGCGCGGCAGTCTTGCGATTTCGCGCAACGGACCAGATGAACTCCAGCGCTTTGGGAAACAGATTGCGAACGCCCAGGATGTCCCAGATGAACGCTTCGGGATCGTCCCGGTACTGTGCTTCGCATTCCTTCAGCGGCTGATTGCGAAAGACGAGAATGTCAGCGCGTTTACTCAAAGAGCGTGAACTTCACTTCGATTAAATTCTCAGACACTGCTTCTGCGGTTACATTCCCGCGCACAGTACCGACGTAGTTACGGCCGGCGAAGGTCACGGCAAACAGCTCACGCGATTCCCAAGCATCCTGCAGCGCCTTAAATCCGGCTTCGGTACAGGTCGCGATCACGCAGTAGCTCGCCGCGTCGTCGTCGAACGGGAACCCGTCCTCGGTGCGCAGTTCGAGCGAGGTGACGCGCAGGTCGTCATCGCTCATGGTTCGTGACTTCCGTGAAGTCTGCCGATTCAACGCTTCTCGACTTTGCACGATCGCTCTGCTGTGCAATAGCTTCCGCGAACGTCATGCGGAACGCGTCACCGCCGCCGGCAACGCCTTCTGGCCCGATCACGTTATGCAGTTCCAGCAGCACGCGTGCGCAATCGCGGCGAGTGCGGTGATCCGGTGCAGCTGCGTAGTCCCAGATCCCGCCCGGGTATTCGATGCGCTTGATCGTCTCGGCCTTCAGTCCCTGCTTCAGCGCTTCGGTGGCAATCGCGATGCCCGCGCCCTGGATTTCCAGAATCAGCGTGAGCAGACCTTTCGCCTTCAGTCGAGACAGAATCGTCTTCCCGCTAACGTGTGCCGAGACGGGCGGCGCGTTAGGATTCAAGCAGAGATACGCCTGCGCTGCGGTTCGCGGACCGCGATGCTTCGGGCTGACGCCGCAATAGGCGAGCAGGAACTTCACCTCCGTGTCGCTAAGTTCCGGAAGCTGCTGATTGCCCGCTATGGCCAGAAGTTTTGAGTCGTTCGGCGTACCGTTCACGGATGTTGTGTCTTGTTTCAAGTTCAGTGAGTAGGCTGCGGCATTCGTCGTTCCAATGCGGCTCGCAATCGCCATTCTGCCAATTCCAAATCGTTCTCTCCGAGCAACGAAGCGTCAACGCAAGACGTGATCTGCTCCAGCTCAGCACGAGTAATACGCGATCAATTCGCGCTTTCCATGACTCATTTAATCCTTCCGTTTCAATCACTTAGTTTTAACGTCTGAGTTTCAGAGTTACCAGCGGCGCTGCTTCTGGTTTCTAACAGACTGTTCTTGAGGTTTTTGCATCAGAATCGCAGGAGCGTTATCAGGCAGTTCGGGTTCACCGCGTTCAGCGGCTTCGAAGAGTCTAAGTCGTTCATCAGCGGCAACGAAGTTCTTGGGTTCGATCCAGTATCGTCGCAGTCGAAGAATGCCGTTCCATTCGGCAATGCCTTGGTTCAGGAATTTCCTGAGGGCTTTTCCGACCAGTGTTTGAAAGTGCCTCAGTGGTTCGCCTGTGAGACTTGGCTCGAGGATCCGTGCAACCTCTCCGGGTGCGAACTCCCGGAGAGGATTATCACGGAGCAGCTTAAGCACGCGGTGATACGTTTTATCCGCGTGAGAGCGGCGGTCAGGAGAAGCGCGCCAGGGCATTGCTGATCAGGGTTTTCTTTTCGCCAAGGCTTCTGGTGTCTTCGAGCAGGGCCTTCAGGATGCCGCAGAAGTCACGTTTGAGCAGGGTATCGGCGAGTTCGACGGCTTGGTCATCTGTCAGCGAGTGTTCAGGTTCAGGCGGCTCCTGTGAGGCCAGAATCAGCAGGTCTTCGGCTGCCTGGGCGATGTCGTCGGGGTTGGTGAAGTCAAGCGGCGGCTCATGGACTTCGGCCATGTACTTTTGCAAGGCTTCCGAGGCCTCATGGTTGAGTAGCTGCGGTATTTCTGCTTTCATGTGTGTTCCTTTCGTGCTTTGGTTTCGGATTGAATTTGCTTGCGGATCCAGCCTACCGGGTTAGCGAGTCCTGGTTGACCGTCCGCGACGTTCAGTCGGCCATCGGTTTTCGTAGCCTGCAGTTGGTCGAGAATCCAGTCGAGTTCAGCGGGTGAGCCGTGCAGGGACAGGTCGAAGCGAATGCCTGCTCGGTCGTTTTCGGACAGCTTGCCGAGGAGTTGTTCAGCCCGATCGGTGAAGTCGAGCATGGCTTCGAGCTTCGGGTCGGGTGGGTATCTGCCGTTTGGTTTGGGAATCTCGGACAGGGTTCTTTGAACCGGCGATGTCGGTGCCTCGCGCGCACGCGCGCGCTTCGGAGCAACGCTTACAACGCCAGTTGTAAGCGTTTTACTTTCTGAAGCAGAATTACCATTACAATTACCATTCTGAAGTTGGGTTCCGCTGGATTCTTCCATAACCGGAAGCACAACGGGGGTTTTGTGCTGTTTGCTTCCGTTGAACTTGCCGGAATCGTCTTTCATTGGTTCGTAGGCTTCAGCGGTCTTCTGTCCACCCTTGGCTCCGGCAACCCGCCTATTGTGGATAAACTCGGCCAGAGGTTGATGGATAAACCAGTCCTTTACTTCACATTCTGGAGTCAAGAATCCGGCTTTTTGAAGTGCCAGAATCATTGCGACCCCCGGTCCCTGATAGTAACAGTAGTCGGCAATAATCTCGGCGTTTTCTGGGTCGATCACAGGTTCGAACGCGTGATTTGCAGCGACGTACTGAATGAACCTCACGAGGTGCAGATACGCCAATCCTTCGGATAGTCCGAGCGTTCGTTTGAACAATGTGAACTTCGGATTGTCGTGAATGTCTATCGCGATGTTGAATCGGTCAACCCCGTTCCGCCTGGGCCGTGCCATTGGTTATATCTCCTGTGCAGCCATGATCCGCACGTAGTCGGTGATAAAAATGTCTTCCCTGACTATCGTATTGCGTGCCTGTTCAATGAATCCGGCGATGAGCGTCAAATCGTCCTTCCGGTGGCAAGAGATACAGATGAGCGGCGAGAACGTCCGTCCGGAGACGCGCACGTAAACGACGTAACACGGCATGGCGAATGTCAGTTGGTGGCCGCAGCATTTGCAAGGTTCCGTGGACCGCGCATGTTCCTTGCGAAAACGGCTCGATAACGTGATGTTTGTCATTGGTAATACACGTAGAGAGGTAACCTGTTTTGACCATGTGAGAGCTGTGTCAATGCCCAATACACGAATTGAGCGAAGTGTAAGCGATCTGCGATCACAATACATCCGGCTGATCCGGGCACATTTGCGTCTCGGTGAATCCCGAAGCCAGACCGTGACCGATGACCGTCTGGATGCCGTAGTTCAACAGGATAGATACGGAAGAAGTCTCCTTCTATTCCCTTTGCTTCCTTCGGTTCAGGAAGCATCGATACCGTGTATCTCTCATAAGGTGGAATCGGCCCTTTACCTGCGTCCCAGAGGTTTGCCTGCGACTGATAGCCCATAAGTCCGCTCGTTGCAGGTAGAATGATACCGGAACCGTCAGACCCATAGCACTCCACGCGGCCCTGAGCCAAGCGGTCACAGCCCAACGCCTCAAGGTGCATGTAGAATTCAATTCTCGGAATGCTACTCATGGCCTTGAACTTCAGTCGTTACGTCTTCGTCCGGGTGCAAAAGCGGAAGAGCCTCCTGACGTGGATCCACCTCGTCCGCAGCGCTGCTCATTTCATCCAGCAGAAGCAACCGTGCAGAGTTCAGATAGGCCGCAACTTGTCGGCCCTTCGGCACTCGCTTGATGTGCTTTTCAATCCGGTCAGTCAGCTCGCACAAATCAGCATAGACCTCGTACGTCGTAAACGCGGATTGTGCCGCGGCGCCGTTGTTCCGCTCTTCAACGCCCTGGTTGTGCGCTTCAATCTTCTCGCTGTCCGTGCGCCGGTCCATCGTTGGGCCGTACTTCTTATGCACGGTGCAGAGCAAGTGTCCGTTAATCTCTTCAACAGCCGGCTTGCAGCATCTCTGCGGCGACTGTCCGTTCCTGCTTTTGGTCTCATACTGACAAAGACCGATTGGTGCAGAATTCATGTTCGTTCCTTCCGTGGGTTAGTTGTGCAATGCGTATTCGAGTAATAAAAGCGCATCAGCAAGATTGTCGTTCGTGACCTCACCTGCGCGCTCTTTCATTTCTGACTTATCGGCCCTACCGTTGCCGGTTGCCCACTTCTTCAGGGTTGCGGCAGGAATCATCTTAACGGGAATGCCGCGACCAGTCGCATAGAGTTCGACCACCGCACCGAATCCATGAAGCAGCCGCTTACCCTTGCCCATGCCGATCAAGACTTCATGAACAATCAGGTCGCACTTTCCCTGTGCAACCAGAAACCGCAGCAACTTCTCAAGACTTGCGCCGGGCCTTTGATTCGGCCCACGAGTGCAGTCGATTAGTCCGTAGCGCGGGAAAGGCCCGAAATTCCGAGCGAACGCGCCGTTCATGCCAATATCCAAGGCCAGTATCTTCACCGCTTCCTTCGCACTGCTTGAGTTGGCGCCGGAGGTGCGGGCGGTGTAAGCTCATACTCATACGGGGACGAAGGCATGACATACTCTGTGACACGCCCACTCTTTACATACTCCTGAAGCTGCGGCCACACCTCGCCTTGACCCATGCCGGTCTCCCTGAGCAGGCTGATGAAGTCAATCCTTCCGTGCTTCTTGATCGTGGACAGAATCAGGAAGCTCATGCGAACATCGTTGCTTGGCCGTTGGCAGCATAGACAGGAGCTTTCAGTTTCTCTTCAAGGTCTGATAGGTGGTTCAGCATATCCTTCGCGCGTTCAGCTTCGGCTTCAGCGTGGGCCTGCATCTTTTTGGCTGCGTGCTCTAAGAGCTTCAGGTCGGCTTCACGGGCCTTCGGAATCCAATAACCGCGGCGCCCAGGGCCCGACACAATCAGTCGGCCTTGCGCTTTCAGTTCAGTATTGAGAAGATTGATCTCATCCTGAATGTCCCGAACATGCAACCGCTTTCCTGTCTGCTCGAACAGCAATTCAACAATGTCTTCGCGCGAAAGCGGTGAGTCGCTGTCACGAGATTCCAGATACCGCAGAATATGTTCGCCAAGCAACGTCACGATCAGAGTCGTTCAACAGAATCCAGATAGTGACGAAGCGCACGCTGATTGCGAACCTTGCGCAGATACCAACGATTGTAGCGAGGCCTGCGCAAAAGCGCGACGTGAAGGCCGTACAACAACAGCGCGAACCAGATGAGGAGGAATGGATTCATGTTATAACCCCAACTTCTGGAGGTTAGCTTTCCCGAAATTCAGCCAATGTCCCGTTGTTGACTGAACGTGCGTTTGTCCACATTGGCGGCAAACGCGACCACGCGGGGCCTTTTCCCACACGGTCTTTCGTCCTATAGTTAGAAAGCCCCATCTATCCCAAATCTTTACATGCCGTTTTTTGCTGTCGCGTGTGAACGGGCCAACAAAGTCGTGGCGGCCAGTTGCACAAAGCGCGTTGGAATGGCCTGTCAGGGCTTTGCGCTTGGGTTCAGGAAATACTCCTTGCGACTTCATGAAGCGCAAGTATCTGCGCTTGAACTTTTCCCGCTTCTCACTCATGTTATAACCTTCCGTATGGTACTCTAACAATGCAAATCATATAGCAGAATTCGGCGAGGGTAGAGTGCACCGCAACTTGTAAGGATTCCTTGACAGTTGCGGCTACTCCGCCCGTGAGGGTGCCGTCTCAAGAGCTATATTTGTAGCCGGGGCCGGTCGTGAGTGCGACCTCCGGTTGTCGTCTATGTGACGGAACGTGACCGGCCCCGGCCTTAGAACTTCCTCCGCCCTTTGCTCGTGCTCCAGCACAAAGCGCCGGGCGGTAGAAATTCTCCCTTGCGCACGGGGCAGGAAGGAGTATGCCACAAACCAACCCACCCCGCCGCTGAGGGAAACGTCGGCTTCCTTGCTGTCCCGACTGGCGCACGTGTCTTCTTTTATAGCGCATTCACGTTCGCGCTTCACCTGAGCAGTTATTCGTTATCGCGCTTGATGCGCAGCTCTTCCCGCGCTGAGATCAGAACCATCTCAAGAATCTCGTCGGGTGCCCGGAACAGGTCGTTGGTGTTCGTGGACTCACCCGCCGACCATGACTCAACGGCCTTACTGCGTTGGATAGACGTGTTGAGGCCGAGTTCCTTGAAGATCTGGTTAAGCTCCTGAACGGCGCGCTCACGGTCGAAAGTCGTCGGTGTCGGCTGGCTCGGAGCAGGAGGATTTTGCGGCGTGACACCCAGCGCGGCTTTCAGTCCGTTTACGCCGGTCGTTGGCTTGTCAGCGTCTTCGGATTCGAACCAGTCTTCAGGAGCGCTCATGCCGTCGCGCATACTCAGGTAAATCTTCTGCAGACTGACCACCTGCGCCGCTTGAATCGCGTCGAGCCTCCGTTGAATCCGCTTCTCGATCTGGTCCTTGGTCACGCCGTACTCCGCGAAGGTCTCCACCAGTTTCTGAATATTCTCCTTTGACGTGTCAGCTTTGGCGTGAAGCGTCACGCTGCACTGCGCCACCGCCTCGTCCACGATGTCGCCCGGGATGATTGCAAGTATGCGCGCGCGGAGCCGCCTTGCCCCGACGTTGGCAACCATTTCGTATATATCGCGCGGGTCTTCGAGCTTGTAGGAACCCTTCTTCGTGTGCCGAATGTGCGGCACCTGAAACGTGACTTCGCTTCGAGAGTTCGTCTCAACGTCCCAAGCGTATGCCTGCACCGTACTCTCTCCGTTGCGTTGATCCAGTTCGCGGATTCCGAACTGAATGTTGCCCCAATTCTGCGCCAACACTTCCGCAAGCCGGATACTGGGCCCGGTAATGTCCGAGCCGCCGCGCGCATAGGTGTAGAGCGCGGTCTCGGCAAGTTTCTTGCGCTGGCAAGCGTTCAAGATGCGATCCAGCGCGGCGACCGGATCGCGGGGGTTCATGCGCGCGATAATCATGGCGGCCTGCACCTCTGCAACAGCGCGCTGCTGATCGGTCTTGGCGACCGCGTTCGAGGCTTGCTCAGTTGCCGTCAAGCTGTAGCCATTTGTCTCACTCATCTTCAGATTCTCCTCACGCTGCAGCCACTGCGGGCCGCTTCTTTTCTTTGAACAGGAAGCGCCGGCTGCCGGGCTTCGTGACCTTGTACTTCTCAATCAATTGCCGAGGCAGTTCCGGGTCAGCCAGCAACGCCTTGGTATCCACCGACTCGCTGTCCTTCACGCTCTTCCAAGTCACCGCAAACTCCTCGGATTCGATACCGTCGTTGTCCGCGATCACTCCCTGCAAGTACGTCATGCAGTCTGTTTCCTGCGCTTCGAGCGTCTTCAGTTCCGCGCGTACCTTCGCGAGTTCCCGCATGCGTAACGCCGCCACCGAATCGGCCACGACCATTTCGCCGGTCGAGCGCGGATAGCGCGCCTTCAGAAACCTCTGGTATTCCTCTGCCGTGCGCGCTTCTGGCGGAACCTGCGGAATGACGTGCTCTTTCCAGAAGGTCACCACCGCGTCCTTGATGGCCGCTTCGAGTTCGCGGTCGCGCGGGATTTCGTACTCACGATAATCCTGCCCTCCAATTAGCGCCGCGATGTATCCGTCGGTGACGCCTTCCAGCATCAGGTACAACGCGACCTGCGCGATATATGGGAGCGGCGCGTTGTCCGTGCCGGGTTCGCCCCAGAATCCTGCCATGTGCAGGCCTGCGGTCTTGATCTCAAGGATTGCGCTCTTGGGCTGAACGATGAAATCGGGTGTGCCAAAAACTCTCACACCATCAATTTCAGTGCGCAAGTGTCCGGTGGGTAGGAGAGCGAGACTTCGATTGCGGCAAAACTCTTCTGCAATCGG
Organism: bacterium; assembly: GCA_023382385.1. Lineage (NCBI taxonomy): Bacteria > bacterium. Next base: position 940,701 of record JAHDVH010000001.1, read on the forward strand.
ACGCTCCAGTACTCTTCCCCAACGCATCTTCTCATTGTCCGGTTCTGGCTCTTTCAATCCGAGCTTGTCCATGTACACGTCGAGCGGCGAGCGAAACGGGTTCACACCCAGAATCGCGCCGATGTCCGAGCCGCCGATACCGGTGCGGCGATAGTTCGGGTCGAGGTGGTTCATCATGCCACCTCCTTGACGATGGATTCAGAGCGCTCGGCGAGTTCGCGCTTGTCCAATTCCCGTTCGAGATACTTCAGCGAGTCCGCGAGACTCTTGGCGTTGTTGCGGACCGCGTTCGCCCAGAAGGTCACGTCGCCTTCATGAACGCTGACTTGTCCGCACAGGTTATAGAGGTCTGAAATCGCCTCCCAATACTGCCGGAGGCTCTGAGTGTTGAGTTGTCCATTGGTCATGGCTATTTATCCTTGTGAAGTGTGTTCAGTGAGGAATCGTGCGGAGCGGCGGGATACCCTTTCGGTGCTCGACCGCCGCTCCGCTGACTCTGATTAGTTGTTCAGATAGCGACCGGCTGCCGTTTCGAGGTCAAGCCGCTTCTCGCCTTCTGCCTGTTGCGCGAGCCAACTGAGCGCCTGTGCGAAGCGGAGCTTGCTGTTCGGGTCCGGCGTGGAAGGAAGCACTTCGATGCGCTGCTCAGTTTGCACCAGCTTGACGAGGTTGTCGGCGTCTTCCTTCGAGAGGATGTTCTGCTTCCGAAGTCTGTCAGCCTCGCCCTGCGTGTTGATGCGCTCCATCGCCGCCGCTCGCCACGAGGCTTCAATGCGGTCGCGGTTCTCCGGTGCGAGGATCGCCCGCATCGCGTCCTTCATTTCGCTCAATGCCGTCATGCTCTGAAGGCTAACCGTTCTGCCGCTCCACTGGATCAAGCCGTCATCGTCGTTCATGCGACCGCCGAGATGAATCTCGCGGAAGACGCTTTCGCCGACGGCGAGGTTCGTGCACCACATCCGAATCTGGAAGACCGAGAGATTCAAAGCTCCGGCGCCATAGTCTGACGAGCTGATGTGAACGCCGAGTGCGACGACTTCGTTGGGCATCGGCTCAAGCACTTGCGGAATGACCGCGCGAAGCACGTAACGGCGGTCCGTGCAGAAGCCGTCGAGTGGTAGTGCGCCCGTCTCCTGAATCGCCTTCAGGAACATCTCGATCACCCTGCCCTGATCCATCGGCTTGTAGCGGTCGGAAAGCACTGCGCGAACCGTGCCGTCCACTTCGCGGATCAAGCGGCGTGAATCCCCGAGCCGGTAGCGAAGGTCATTCATGATCGAAGCCGCGATTTGCGGGTCGTCGTCAATCACGCCCTTCAGGAACCGTTCGGGAACGCCGAGGATGCTCGCGATTTGACCAAGGCTGTAGTCATTGAAGTTCAGCCAGTCGAAGTCGTTGCCGTCCGCCCGGTCAACCTTCATCTGCATGGCTTTGTTGAATCCTTCGAAGTCAAACTTCGAAGCGGGTACGAGGTAGTCCTTGCGGCGGTCTGCCTCGTCCATGAGGTGCGTTATGACCTGTGCCTGCTTGGCGCGCCCGTTCTCAATCATCGCTTCGAGCTTCTGATGCGCGATGGGAAGCGCGTTGGCGACCGCGTCTTCATAGTTGCGGCGGTCGTGGTGGATCATCGTTCCGATTTGTGCTGCTTGCATGTGGCATTCTCCTTTGGGTTGTGTGTCCGAACAAAAACAGAAAAAGCGCGAACTACAGGGACTGCCCTGCAGCTGCGCGCTTCGCCTTTACTCGATTGATAATCTGCTCTACCGTCTCATGCTCTTCAACGCCGTTGCCGTTCGACTGGGACCGGAGACGCTCGAGATACTCCAGAACTGACTTCCTCTCGAACCGCACCTCACGCCCCGTGCGTCCACGTCCAGGGACGTAGTACCATTTGAAGAGGTTACGGTTCTTTGAAGCCCACGCGGGCGAACGTCCGAGTAGGACGGCCAACTCTGGAATTGCGAGGTCAGCCTGCAATGCAAAGTCACGGACTCGCTCCGATTTGACTTCTGCTAAAGCGGTTCCCTCGTATCGCTGCTTGTCTCTCCACGCTCTGATTTGGGTTGCGCGGAACATGGGAACCGGCGCGAGCCGTGCCCCCTGAACCCAATACAAACCAAATTCTTCTGCGTGATCTTCGACCCAATCACGGGAGCGACCGAAGAGACGCATCACGTCCCGCAATGTTAAGTCATGTTCCGACTCAACTTGACTCAATATGGTTTTTGGGGTATCTTTCAAATGAAAGCCTCCCTTTCAAGGGTGGTTATTCAGGTGCCCCCGCCGCTGTGGTCTGGCAGGATTGTCAGCGGCGCGGGGTTGTTTAATTCAATGGCCTAAAAATACGCTATTTGTTTCTATTTGTCAAGTAAAAAGAGAACTAACATCAACTTTCTTATAAACGTCTGAAATGGATAAGGTTAGCGAACTACGGAAGGCGCTGACCCAAAGAGGAGCCAAGGCGCGGATTGTCCGGGAGGTTGGGATTTCCCCCCAAGCACTCGGCAAGATTCAGCGTGGGGTTGCTGTTCCCACAACTGCCACCCGCCGCTTGATTGCCCAAGGCTTGGGGCTGCCGCAGGACTACTTCCTCGAGCCGGACGCTGAGTCTGAACGCACCACCCGCCGCCGAATCGTAGTTGAGCTTGAAATCCCTGACGACTTCCGATTGGATGATGGTCGCCTTGACAAGATTCAGCGTGCGATGGTGGATGCTGGTACTCATATCGTTTCCGTAATTAAGGACTTAGATAAAACCGACTGAACGCACGTTCAAAATAGAAACGCAAAGCTCCCGATGCAAGTGCGTTGCACGTGACACATCTCAATAAGTTGAGGTAAGAACCGGGAGGATTACAAGGGTTGGTGGGTCTGGATAAGTTGAGGAGGCCTTGCCAGCTAAGTCGATGTTTTGACTAATATGCGTTGATTTCATTAGATTTGGGGTGCCGAAAAAATTAAGGAGGCATTATGCTTCGACTGCTGTTCGCACTAATCATGTCCGCAGGTTTATCGCATGCGCAAGAGATCACGATCCAATCTCATGGTGGCGCGCACTCGTGGAACGTGTACCAAGGTCAGGAGAAGATCAGCGAAGCAAAGCTCTTTTCCTTGGCCGGTCAACCCGAGATTGCAGAACATGCATCGCATCACAGCAATAACCGCGTACGGAAGTTGGTCAATGGACCAGTGTTTATTGCATGCGGCGCCCTTCTCGCGATTAGGCCAGGCCAAGAAAGCGGCAACTTCTCCACTCCGTTTGTCGTAGCGGGAGGTGGTGTCGCGGGAGTTGGCGTTTTCTATTTTATTAAGAGATTCTTCACTCCCAAGTGCTACGCAACACACGAAAGCGCAATGCAGGCTGCCCAACGATATAACGCCGAACTCAACCGATGAAACTCGTGATCAACAAGAACGACTTCATACGTCGGATCGCCAAAGACTTGGTGAAGTTGAAAGGATTGTCACCGCAGGAAGCGAGCGAGAAAACAGGCGTTCCGGTTGCGGAAATCCTGCGCGAGTACGAGGAGCCGTCACCGAAGTACACGACGGTAGCACCAGACGGGAAAGTGACCGAACACGGAAGGGAATAGCCTTGGCGAAGTACTTAGTCAAGCAAGTCAAGAGTACCACCGCCAGCTTGTTTGCAACTTTGGGCTACATCAGGAATCAAGCAAGAGAAGGATTATGTGCTGATCATGTTCTGATCGCCTGCGATTCAAAGGCGCTCGTGAACATGGAACTGCGGAACGTCTTCACAGAAGCACAGGTCGACGCGCTGAAGCACGATGGGCCGCTTCTGATCGGCGGATTACACATAAGACTAATGGTACTGCAGGACCAAGTTGAGCATCATGACGGCGTAGTAATCGCTGTGATTCCGTCAGCAAAGATGTTGGAAAAGATTGACGCGATACAAGGGATTACCGATACCTACGTACTCGAAGGTTTCGCAGACGAACAGAAGCACTGGCTACAAAAGTGGACACCCGACGAAATTCGCTTCATTCCGCGCGAAGGCACCATTGACGTAGAGATTACGCCTGCGCCGAAGCGAAGCACCTAATATGCCCCTATCCGAATCCGATTCTCGCGCATTCGTTTCACTATGACGCTTTCTGACCGTCGTATGTAGCCGGTCACACCAACCGAGAAAGGTTGAAAACATGAATGCGAAGACCACGCGAATCTCACCCGCCATTCAGGCAACTCTGAAGCGGGTGGGGTTCGCGGTTTTGGTGTTGGGGGAAGTTGTCCACGCCCAGCCTTATGAGCCAATCGTTTTGTACGAAGCATTCGGCGAACCGGGTGAGCAACTTGGCGCTTCCGTGTTACGTCACGTAGGAGACCAAGATGGGGATGGGTATGATGATATCTTAGTCAGTGTAGCGGACAGTACTCATTCAAGTGGAACCATCCGTTACAACCATCTTCGTTTGATTTACGGCAATGACTTTCCGCCGTACAGAACACTGGATTTTGCCCACACGCTGACGGATACGACGACGGAGTGGACATACTGGGCAGGCGCTTCGGGTTACGGACCGCCTTTGGAGATCGTTGATCTCTCTGGTGACGGATGTCCCGATATACTCATTGAATTGCATTTCAGAGAATCTATTCTTTATCAGAGGTATCTTTTTTTGGGTGGCCCGGGCGTTTTTGACACGCTCTGGGACTGGCGGTCGGACAACGCGGAACCCCGCAAAGTACTGGAAACTCTGCCGCATTTTAACGACAATGGCATAGGCTGTTACTTGCGGGGGGGGGTAGCAGCAGAGCAACGCCTGTTGGAGTTCTATCAGGGGCAGTGGCCTGACCCGCCGTCTTCATCGACCTGGACGCACAGCGTTGCTTGGAATTGGAATTTCTTTTATCCAAACGGAGTCGGTGACATTACGGGGGATGGTTATACGGACTTCCTGTACTCTCTCCGCTGGGGGGATGGGACCTACCATGTTCACGGCTGGTTCGGCGGTCCTGACGCGGATTCTATTCCGGACGTCACCTTCATTGAAGATACGATGGCGGTTCTGAGCACGGCGTGGTCTATCATCGGAGACATGAACGGGGATAGCGTGGATGACCTTGCTGCGCATACCATTGATCATCATGGCGTACAGCTCCGCGTCTGGTACGGCGGACAGCCGCAGGATTTCAATACGTGGGACGCGACACTCAACGGAGGAGGTGGTCTCGTTCCCTACGCTCATGCCTGTTTAGGGGATATCAACGGGGATGGATATGAAGACATGGCGTTTACGGATGCCCCAGTTCACAGAGTGTGCGTCTATCTCGGTGCGGATCACGTCGACTCAGACATCGCGTATCAAGTCAACTTTCCCAACGAAGACGGGAATGTTCTTGGTGATTACTCCCGATCCGGTGATATTAATGGGGACGGTTTGGATGATTGGATGTACTCGTCGTTCTATGGTGATACGCTCCAGCGCGGCTACATTAGGATAATCTCCGGCGATCCGCGCTTTGGCCTGCCCGTGGGCGACGAACCGCCCCCGGTCGTGCGGGAGTTCGTGGTAGGAGATCCCTATCCGAATCCTTTCAACTCGAGTGTGACGATCCCGATAGAAGTCATCGGCAGCCCGGCGGCTGAGGCGAAGGTTGCGATCTTCGATCTGCTGGGGCGGCAGGTGTTTGCATTTCAAGACCGGAAACTTACACTCGGGCATCACGACCTCGTCTGGCACGGCGAAACCACAACCGGCGCTTCTGTCGCAACGGGGGTGTACTTTGTTGCGGTTCAGACCACTAATTTGTCCGTTGTAAAGAAACTAGTGTATCTCAGATAGAGGTGTCAAATGAAGAAGAGTTATTGTCTGGCCTATGCTGCAATCATCACGGCAGGAGCGCTACTTCTGACTCCAAGCGCATTAGCCAAGTCGAATACTGATTTTCCGAAAGGCATTATTGGATCACCGTGGTCCGCAATGAGACAGCACTATACAGAGAATTGGAATAATTATCCCAATGAGTCCGCTTGGTATGAGGCTAGATATAACGCTGTTTTCTCAAATGGGACAGGACTCCAGAATGCCATCAGTCACATGGATTCGCTCAATGTGAACTGGTTCTACGGTGACTTCGTCTCAAGCGATTTTATCGCAAATCTTGGACGATCGGACTACTTTTTCACACTCGCCGAAGACATCCCTATTGAAGAGTCCAAGTACCTTGGCGCCGAGCGAATGCTAATGGATATCGGCTGGGAACGACCAGGTGTGAGGCAGTCGGACAACGAGCAACTTGCGTTGCGTACGCTTTGGGCACCTGGCGATACTTTTGATGTTGGCGGCACAAGCCGCGTACTAACTGTTGGGTCGCGGGTTCAATTGGATCCACCGCTTCCGGATGGTACGAGCAACGTGATCAAGGCTACAGAGGGAACGCACAACCCCGGCTGGATACTCTGGCCAGGAGACGCAGAAAAGTACGACTATCCGGAAGACTACTCGCGAGTAGCGCAGCAGGGGACGTCCAAGACACATTGCAGATCCACTGGAACAAATCACGATTGGTTTTTCGGCGATCCCGACGAGTCCTTCACGAGCTACTTTTTTGATTTGCTCTGTCAAGTGCCTTCTTGGGTGGACACATCAAGCTGCGACACACTCGCAGAACTCTTCATCTTCATGTACTCCTACACTGGTGGCACGACCATGCCACTGGATAATAATGACACAAATCCCGATAGCCTCAGGACGCGACTCCAGACCGTAGAACTGAATTGGGTAGACTTCTGCTCGATACCGATCCGACTCTGCGATTTTGACAATCCAGGAGAATTTGAGACTGTTCATAAGCTTGACAGTCTCAAATACTGGTGGCCGAACGGGAGTCATATGGCGATAGGGCTTTACTGGTACGGAATCGAAGATTTTTCAGTAGCCTCTCTGGATATTCGAGAAGAGTACTACGACGAACTTTTTGAATTGAACGGAGCGCCTAAACAAAAGTTCAATGAGGTTGTTACTACCCTATCGGGTATTCCTCAGCAAATGCCCGGCGCAGGGTTTCAGCAAGACGAGCCTTCTTGGAACCAGTGGTTCACGCTTGGAATGTTCAATCGCCACCTACCGAACGGGATTACCATCAACGATGATGCGGTCACGGACTCAACCGCAATCTGGACCGTAGATTCGACATATCAGCGATTAACCTCGAACGATCAAGAGTACATGACCGGAGGCTGGGCTCGTCAAACACCGCATACCGGGACCTACGTTAAGACGAGAGGCTATGACCATTGGTACGACGATGATCCTAATGCGAGAGACGGCTTTGGATTCGGTGCTCGTCCGCCGGATGCAACGACATCGGAACTGTCAGGATTATCCAATAGCTACGCAGTTGTGGCAAACATTGATACATGTGTATTGAGCCTCCAGGCTTACTGGGATTTACTGATTGACAACACCGCTTTCTTAGATTGGGCTATCGCGGACGGTCAAATGCCTTCGTTCTGGCGGCGGCGCGCAGACGCAGCCGGATCGCTGCTTCTACATGCGGAAAGCGCAAGAAATTCTGGAGCGGATTGGGCCGGTTATATAGCGCACAATAAGTGTTGGGAAAACGATTCCTTGAAAATGTATTGGTATACTGGTGGTCACCACGATAGTCTGACGATTGCGAACAGATACCATACTGTTCCTGAAATGTGGTGCCAAACGGGACTAAACTTGGCTTATGGTGCAAAGGGTATTGTCTGGGCGGAACACAATGCATTTGTTTTCGAAGATCGGCCGCTCGCTTGGGAGGCAACATCCGTGCACACAAAAGAACCATGGTTCACCGGTCTGTCAAAATTGTACGCATCGCTGGACACGGTTGGACCCACTCTAAGAGCGTGTCGATGGGACAATTCATTCTGCACGCGGAGCTTTGAGGACAATTTTGATTATCCGTATGCAGGCCCAGGTGGCATTGCCATTGACACGGTTTATACAAAGTACTGGAACGACACGCCGTCGTTGGACTGGGTGAGTGAGGCTGCGAACCATACCTATGTCCAGGTCAGTACATTCGAAGCTCCTAACAGCGTGGACGACGAGCTGTATCTATTCTTGGTCAATCGGAGGTGCGAAGAACACGAGCGCCGTCAAATCTATTTCACCCTTGACATGCCGCAAGCATCGTCGGAATACCGTTGCGAGCTTGCTCGCGGAGATTCAAGCTGGATCGTGATGACAGATGAAGAGGGCAAGGCCAGTTTCATGGTGCAGCTCCCGCCGGGTGAGTATGAACTCTTCCACGTATCTCCCAACGAAGATTTGATCATTTCCGATACAACATATACGATTTATGCGCCTTATCTGCTTAACAGAAACATTCGCATTCGCAACGGCGGGGAGCTAACGATCCTGCCGGATACATCTCTGAGCGCAGGTGATACGGCACAAGTTACCTGCTGGCCGGGAAAGGGAGTCTATTTGGACGAAGGGATAGGAAACAAGTTTAATGTTCTTGGCACTGACTCAAATGCCATTAAGTTTCGCGCATTAAATGGATTGCATGACGTGGACAATTGGTGGATTGGGATCAGAGCGGCGGACACTACGGCATTAGACACGGTCACGCTACAGAGCACGCTAATAGAACACGCACGATTTGGAATTGTTTGTCGAGCGGAAGACTCGAGAGTCAACTTGATGCGCTCCGCAGTTAGACATTGCCTAATAGGTCTTGTTCTTGACGATTACGCAACAAGTGATATTCGATACAGTACGTTTTGCTTTAACAGTGCGGCAATTCAATGCGAGAGAGGAGCCTCAATAGATGTCGTTAAAACGTCTATTCTGAATTGTGGGTCGGGTGTTAAACTACTCAACAACTGTACTGCCTCACTTAAAGAAGTTAGAGTCGAAAAAAGCCATAACGGTGATGCACGTATCGGAACGCACGGCATATTCGGCTATAACTCTACCATAATGATGAAGTGTTGCACGATAGACAGTAATTCGTGTGATGGGTTGGAAATGGTTGGTGGCACTCTAATCATTGCGGATTTCGACACAAGTGGTGCGCGTTTTGGGGCAAATTGGTTCTTTGAAAACAACCTGTCCGAACTGCGAGTTGACGGGCCGGCAGTCGTTTGGGCTGACAGCGGCTACAATGTGTTTTTCGAGGATTCAACCTCTGATCCACTATGGGTGCGATTTTCCAACATCTCGATGCCGGCGTACTGGCGCGCGAACTACTGGAATGGCTTGACTGCTGACACCACAATTTGGCTCCACATTGGGTCATTGATTGAAGATAGTTTAGGTGTACCATTACTTCCGGAATGTGAACCTGCATTTCCATCAGAGCCTGACTACTGCTACCTGCCTCTTCGGGAACCAACATTGACAGATTGCATTATAGAAGCCCTTAAGCAAGAGTTTGTACCTGATCTGTCGGCGGCTTCTGTATTGTATGAAGACGCACTTGAATCGTCTTCGACGAATTGCAAGAAAACGCCGACTGTTAGTCGCTTGTTACCGGTAAATCATTTCGGGGGAGTCGATGTTTCAACGACTCTAAGCTACCTGTTTTCGATTGCGGACACTGCTTCCAATGATGAGCTATTGCATGCGGCAACGATCGGAATGGCATTTTTGCTCGCCGAGACTGACGATAACATAGATAGTGCGCTGACGCTATACCAACAAGTTGTAGAAAGCGCTGGCGAGGACATTTACCAGAGGATTGACGGTCAAATTGGTTTGCTGATGACAAGCATACAGAAGGCCGCACAAGACACTTGCGATGGTATGACTGATGATGAGTACTTGGAATATCTCGACTCTTTAAACAGAGTTTTTGGTCAGCGTTTCGTCTGGACGCAGTACGAAATCACGGACAGCGTGGTGATGTATGCTCCGATGCGTGTGGACAGTGTGATCAACGTGCGTGGTGACGGCGTTTTGACGATCTTACCGCATCCTGGGTACAAGAATCCCGTCGTTGAGTTTGTTGAGCAAGGGGCGATTAAGGTTTGGGGAACGGATTCGACCAAAGAGAAGGGTAAGCTGTATGTTTATGGAGACGCAGAGAATCGAGTGAAACTGCATTGGGTGGACTCAACCGGCACCAGGAATATCAAGTCTGAAAGAGGCCTTGTCAAAATGAGGCATGCGAACTTCTATGGCAACGGCATGGCCAACCAAACCTCTGACGTTGCAGGAAGTGTCCAGGGAAGGAGACGGGCTACCCTGCAATTGGACTCATGTAACTTTTCATGGTTTGAAGACGGTGTTTTGGCCTGGGCAACCGACAGCACAAGTTACATGCGGGCATGCACGTTAACACACGTAGGTGGAAGCCAATTTTATTCAGGGTTTGGTGCCGCCCTTACGCTTCTCAAATCCGACAGCTTCAAAGTTGAAGATTGCGTTTTCAGCGAGAGCAACGGGGTAAGCATTTATCAGGCGCTTGCCTACGGTGTTAAAATTAAGAACTCAATTATTAGTAACGGGGCAACATACGGTATATGGGGAGCGTCCTCAGGAGGCGGTGACGCACGTATAGAGTGCTGCACGCTGGTGAGCAATGGCGATACACTCGCAGAGCTGTATACCCTGGGCGTTATCTACGATCTTGTAGGTGGTCATAACAGTTTTGCCGATAGCTCGGGCCCATTGATTAAGTCAGCGGATCCCTCGTATGTTGATCTTGAGAACGGCGAGAACTACTTTGATGTGTGGGATGACGGCCGCTACTTGCAATCCGGCGATACGAACAACACCTGGGATATCACGTGGAATACCTGGAGTCCCGCGATGCCGAATGACAGCAACTTCTACGACTATTTGTGGCCGGCGGCGCCCGCCAATTGGACAGTAGATTCTTCGCTAACCGATTTCTTAACGTGCGGAGAGTCTGCTACATCGTCGATAGGTGGTGGGAGTTGGCTCGTGTTGGATGACAACTCAGAATCCGGAACTATGTCGACTGGTGGTGACGAGCCGTCAAAAGTCAGCTCATTGAATCAGAAAGAAGCTGCACAAACAACCAAGGGTGGCGTTGCAAGCAAGGCAAGGGAATATACGCCGAATCATGGCACAAGGAATTCTGCTAACGCTTATGCTACGCGCAAGCAAGCCAAGTTAGAGAAACTCGCACACCATAATCGTGAGTTGTTGGCTTGGCGAGACATGCGGTCAACAAGCAAGAGTAACGACAAGGCTCGAGCAGCCATGCAATTTCTAACTGATCATCAGGGCTCTGAGTTCACACCGGCTGCACTGGGCATTATTGCTGGTGCCGCAAGCGACGGATCTGCGGTTCTGGCCAGTAAGTATTTGCGCGGTTTTGCAGAAGAAACTAAAAAGCATTCACTAAGAACCCTCGCACAACGACTCTCATATCAGGCTTTGGCCAATGAGGGCAAACCTGCTGAAGCGTTGTCCGGGCTTGAGGACATGATGACGGATGCCAAGACACCGTATGACTCGGTGTTGGCAGTACTGGCCGCGATGCAAATCTACTTTGACTACCATCATACAGGAAGATTGCAGGCCAGACACCCCCAAGTTGTAGTGACAGATCCTTATGACTTGGTTCGTAAGACATTGCTGCTTACCGAACGGCTTGACGATCCAGTGCTTGGCGTATCTGATAATCAACCTGCACTCCCGACCAAGTATGCTTTGTATCAAAACTACCCAAATCCCTTCAATCCGACGACGGAGATCCGTTTTGACTTACCTGAGGCTATCCGCGTCGAACTGAAGGTCTTCAACATCCTCGGTCAGGAGGTTGCGACTCTCGTGGACGAAGTCCGCAATGCCGGTGCTTACCGCGTGCTGTGGGACGGCAAGAACTTGGGTGGTCAGGTTACGGCTTCTGGCGTCTACGTCTATCAGCTCAAGACGCCGACCTTCACAGATGCGAAGAAGATGGTGCTGATTAGGTAATATGAATACCGTTGCATTTTAAGCATGTCCTCCCTCTATAAGCGCAAACTAAAGAATCGCACAGTCTGGTACGTAAATCTGAAGCTTGCCAACGGCAAGCGCAAGAGCATTAACACCGGCTGTGAAACGAAGACGGCGGCCAAAGTTGTAGCCGCCGAGTTTGAACGCAAGATATTGCTGGGTCTTGATCCGACGAAGCCAACGCCGCCAAAGCAGAATGTGATCGCGCTATTCGAGCGGTTCATGGAAGAGTCAAAACGCGACTGGTCTCCAGACACGATAGACCAGTACGAAGATACGCTTGAAACCCTGAGGACCGTCGTTGGTGAAATCCCGCTTACGGAACTCTCAAGACGTCACCGCAACGCGATTGTGGATTATCTGACAGAGCGCGGTGCCGTTCACAAGAGTAGAACAGGAAATGTGAAGCGCGTCCGCGAAATCTCCGGCCACACAATAAACCGGAACATCCGCAACGTCACGCGCTTTCTGAACTGGTGTATTGAAGAAGAAGTTGTTCGCGGTTGGCAACCGCCGAGGTTCAAGCAAATAGCGGTGGTAGAGGAACCGAAGGAGAGTTTCACACCGGACGAGATTAGCCGGATATTGGACGCCGCGGCGGACTTCACGCTGAACGGCTACCCGATTCAGGCCTACTTTGCGTTTCAGGCGTTCAGCGGGTTTCGGCGCAACGAAGGCCGCCACCTGCAATGGGAAGACATTGACTTCGAACGACAGACGATACTGGTACCAGCAGGCAAGGTCACGAAGCGGATTGGCCGCCGCGAAGTCGTACCACTCACCGCACCGCTTGAACTAATCCTGCAATCGCTGCCCAGACGCGCCACAGGCCCCGTCTTCCCCGGTGTTAGCGAGAAGATTACCCACGTCTTCAAAAAGGTCTGCGAGGCCGCTGGCGTGGACTACAAGCCGCTGCACAGGCTACGGGCGACGTTCACAACTCAGCTATCCGATCTGCGCCTTCCGCCGATGGCCGTACAGAAAATCGTCCGCCACAAGAATCTGAACACAACCTACGGGCACTACTATCTTCCGGAAGCAAACGCCCTGCGCGAAGCCGCGAATGAAGCCCTGAAAGACTCGCCATTTGCTACGGCAATTCTACGAATATTTGATAAAGATGCGGTTGACAAGTAGTTAGCTCGGAACTCTCACGCCGGTAACACGGGTTCGAATCCCGTACGCGCTACTAAAAATCAACGGGTTAGCCAATGCGGCTAACCCGTTCTTTTGTCTGAATTCCAAAGGTCAGTCGACGGCATTGCGCCATTGACCTTTGAGTGGAACCAAGAAGGGTCGCTTGCCTGATGGTTCTGCAGGAATCTCCGAAACTCGCTTCCACGATATGCGAAAACCTCCGTTAGTCTGCTCTGCGAGTTTCTGCTCAACTTCAAGCATCTGCCGACTGATGTCGTCGTATTTTGAAACGTAGTGGATTTCCAGCAAGTCCGGCTCGATCTGGTATGCTTTGAAAGCTGAGATATACTCATGATAGTACTCAAGGACAATTACCAGAAAGCCTGAGTTAAGTGATTTGCCGTTTGGTGCATAGAGTATCTCAAGCAGACGGCCATCCACGCTGGTCAAGCGGGGCATGCGGTTTCCACATGGACAAGGTTGCAGCGGGTCAGCAGATGTGCCGAAGTCTCCAATCTTGTAACGGATGAAAGGCATCGCATGATTTCGAAAAGCTGTCACCACAATTTCCCCGGACTCTCCCGGCAACGCGGGTCTTCCGTTTACCAGTACTTCAACAAAGAACCGCGACAGGTCAAGATGATAGCCTGTGTACTCCAAGCACTCATGCCCGATGTGCATGGCTTCACTACCGCCGTAGTCGCGATAGACCTTACAGTCAAAAACGTCTTCGATGACTTTTGCTCGGGAAGGACTCAGTCCCTCGCCATAGGCCCTCACAACTTTAACAGGAAAACGCCAGCCGTTACGTTTCATTTCATCGGCGATGACCAGCAGCGCAGTCGGAAAGCCTCGAATGTTGTTGACTCGAGCCGCGCGCATCTGTGCGAGAATGCTCGGAGTATCGCCTGCGGAAAGCTTAAGCGCCGAGAATGAGATAGGCCTGATACCTGACAACCATCTCGCAAAGCTCTGAACCTTGCCCAGGTTGGCAGTTTCCGCCTTGAAAATAGCTTCTTTCCAGTCAGGCTTCCATCCGATACTTATCAGAGTCAGTTCCTTGCTGGCAAACTCCGCCCGCAGGGAATCTTCGGTAACCGCAAACTGAAAGGGTTCTCCGCTGGATCCGGATGTGCAACTCCAGTGAAGCTTGCGGCGGTCGAGGGTCGAATTAAGCCAGCCGTCGAGTCCGCTTTGAAAATCCTTCTTGGTGAGGATGGGAAGATTCTGCCATGTGCTATAGTCTTCTGGAAGAGGTATCGAAAGGCCGAGTTCATCGAGTTTCTTTCTGTAGGCAGGCGAAACCGTTGCCATGTGATTGGCAAAGGCCACTGCTTGAGAAAAGCTATGGCGATGGACAACCGCAGGATTGGACAGGCGGAGCTTTCGCTGCGCGGCGACTTCTCGGAGATAGTCTCGCCGCAGGATTTCGCGCTCTAACGTCCGAATGAAGAGGAAAGGCCAGCGAAGAATCGCCATAACTTAAAGGTCTGCCAGGAATAGTGGATATATTTGTGACGAAGCAAATATAACGCCGTTCGGACTTTATAGCAAGCGACCCGCGATTTGCGCCGCACCTGAGTTGAATGGGGACGCGCGAATTACTATCTTGCGGCGACTGTTCACACTCCGTCCCTCGACACTTCCGGAGGGACACCTGAAAGTTCACCCCCTTTGAGGAACCTGCATGGCCGCTGACACCCCCTCCCCGCAACCTAACAAGCCGCTGATCCACGACGAAGCCTTCAGCGAGTTGACGTTTCGTGCCCTTGCATCGGGCATTATCGTCGGATCATTGATTGGCGCCTCTAATGTCTGCATCGGGCTGAAAATCGGCTGGACATTTGGCGCATCGATAACTGCAGCAGTCATTTCATTTGCTTTGTTCAAGGCATTGGGCAACGTGCTCAGTAGGCCCTATAACGCCAAAGAGAATCTGATTACAGCCACATCCGGCAGCGCAGCCGGGACCATGGCCTCCGCAGGCGGTTTTGTGGCCTGCATTCCCGCCCTCGAACTCTACCTGCGCGAAACTTCAGGTCCGGGCAACGACTTGTCGTATTTTCAGCTGGTTTTGTGGGCAATTTCAATTGCGTTTCTCGGGGTGTTTTTCGCGGTACCGCTACGCAAGCAGATGATCGTGCGAGAGAAGTTACGCTTCCCCAGCGGGACAGCCGCTGCCGAGACGATCAAGGCAATGTATTCTTCTGGAGCCGAAGCGGTCAAGAAGGCAAAACTGCTATTCTACGCCGCTGCGGTAGCAGGCCTGATTAAGCTGCTGTTCAGCATTAAGCCGCTGGGAATCGGCCATTTTAGCGACTTTTCTTTGGACGATGTCGGCCTTGCCGGAATAGGAATTCTCGGCATATCGCTGGCATCTCTGCGCATGGGAATCAGTCTCTCGCCAATGATGATCGGAGCTGGGATTCTGGTTGGTTCCAAAGTCGGCTGGTCGCTCTTCGCAGGGGCCATACTGGCATGGGGAATCGGCGCACCGATTCTGGTAGATCAGGGGATTGTGGTGGTCAAGGACCAGAGTGGTGTCTACCTTGCGGCATTTCGCTGGCTGCTTTGGCCCGGTGTGGCGTGCATGGTGGCTGCAGGATTTGCGAGTCTTGCTCTGCAATACAAGACAATAGGCAACACATTTGGCACGCTGAAGAGGCTGATGCAGGGCCGCAAGGTTGAAGCGGAAGCGGGCGACGAAGACGACGCGCCCGACCCGTTCCCGATCAAGTGGTGGGCCGTGGGCATGGTCCTCGCGACAACGCTTACGACGGTGTTTGCGAAGCTGTATTTCGGGATTCCGGCATGGATGGGCATCCTTGCAGTTATCCTCTCATTCTTGATTGCCAGTATATCGGTACGCGCAACCGGCGAAACGGACATAAATCCGGTTGGCGCGATGGGCAAGATCACGCAGGTGGTGTATGGTGCACTCGATCCGGGCAAGATTCCGACCAACCTGATGGCCGCAGGCATCACCGCAGCAGGAGCGAGTCAGTCGGGCGATTTAATGCACGATTTGAAGGCAGGATACATCCTGAAGGTGTCCATTCGCAGGCAAGTTATCGCGCAGATCATCGGCGTAGTTGTCGGCGTGTTTGCCGCGGCGGCGGTCTATCGGCTGTTGACGGCCGCCTATCAGATCCCGGGCGACGACTTTACAGGTCCGGCCGTCATGGCTTGGCACGCAATGGCACAGTTACTGGCCAACGGCATAAAGTCATTGCCCGAATATGCGATGACTGCAGCGCTGGTGGGCGCGATAATCGGCTTCCTGATGCCCTTTGTGGCAAAGATCAAAGGTGTGGGCAAATGGCTGCCGTCGCCTATCGCGCTGGGTATCGCCTTCATGGTCACCCCCTATTCGTCACTTGCGATGTGGCTCGGCGCGGTCATCACGTCGTATTACACGAAACGCAATCCGGACGCCGTTGACCGTTACGGGGCCTCGCTCGCATCGGGATTGATTGCAGGCGAAGGCTTGATGATGGTGGTGGTTGCGATTATGCTGATTCTCGGAGTGAGTTGGATCGGATAACGACTAATTCGACCACGCAGTAATCCTTAGTGGCGGCGAAGTCCCTTAGCGACACACCGAACCTATTTAAGCGATAAGACAACAGGCCCTTGGGAGTAATCTTGAGGGCCTTGCTTTTTGCCTGCAATGCGATAGAGGACAATTAAGTCTATGGTTTGTTGGCTCTTGACCCGTAAGGCCTCTCGGCCCCAGAGGCAGGGGAAGTTTGTGAAATTCCTCTCAATCGGCGCGATTCGGCGGAGCAAATTGCTATCCTAATGTTTAGCAAGAGGGTAGTAAGCAACCGCTCACTTTGCAGTATTGGACTACAATGTAGATTCTTCGTAAATTTTGTATAGCTGAAGGAAGCGGCGCAGATATCTGCATGAGCGCTGATCAGCTTGCACGTATCATCCTATACTTACAGTGCGGAAATGTGACAAGTGCAGTCCGATTTCGCACATCTACTGATTCAGGAGGAATCAAAGAATGGCTGACAAGTCATTTAACGCTTTCGCCATGGCGCAAGCACAATTTGATAACACGGCGAAGCAGATTGGACTCGACCAAGCGGCGTGTGACCTGCTGCGTTTTCCACTACGCGAGTACTCGCTGGCGATTCCGGTGCGTATGGACAACGGCTCTGTCCACGTTTTTCGCGGTTTTCGGGTGCAACACAACGATGCGCGCGGTCCCGGCAAGGGCGGCATCCGCTTTCATCCGATGGAAACGCTTGATACGGTACGCGCATTGGCCATGTGGATGACCTGGAAGTGCAGCGTTGTGGACATTCCACTGGGCGGCAGCAAAGGCGGTGTGATCTGTGATCCGCACAATCTGAGTCATCGCGAGCAGGAGCAGATTTGCCGCGGCTGGGTGCGTCAGCTTGCCCGCGACATCGGACCGGTACGCGACGTTCCGGCACCGGACGTCATGACAAATTCGCAGCACATGCTTTGGATGCTCGACGAATATGAGACAATTCACGGGGCAAAGTATCCGGGATTGATTACAGGCAAGCCCGTGGGGATGGGTGGTTCGCTGGGACGCACGGAAGCGACGGGTTACGGTGTCGTATACACGTTGCGGGAAGCCCTTAAGGAAAAAGGAATTAAGCCGGGCGACACGATTGCCAGTGTTCAAGGCTTCGGAAATGTTGCGCAGTACGCCATCCGGCTTTACAATCAGTTAGGCGGAACGGTCATCGCGATTGCCTATTGGGACCAAAAGGATCAAACCGCGAGGACGTTGCGCAAGAAGGACGGTATTGACATCAACGCTCTGCTGAAGGTTACGGATCGCTTCGGAGGAGTCGACAAAGACAAGGCAAAGGACCTGGGCTACGAAGTTCTTCCGGGTGAAGCGTGGATAGAGCAGGAAGTGGACATCCTGATGCCGAATGCCATGGAGAATCAGGTGACGGCCGCCAATGTCGGCAAAATTTCCAAGCGTGTGAAGTTTATTGCCGAAGGAGCAAACGGACCCACCACGCCGGAAGCTGATGCAGAGATTTCGAAACGCGGAATTTTCATGCTTCCCGACTTGTTGGCCAATGCCGGTGGTGTGACGTGCAGCTATTTCGAGCAGGTTCAGTGCAACATGAACTACTATTGGGAAAAGGACGAGGTCCTGAGCAAGCTTGATCTGAAGATGACTTCAGCTTATCATGCCGTAAGCGAGCTGGCAAGCAAGAAGAAGCTCTATATGCGCGATGCCGCCTACACGATAGCCGTGGATCGCGTTGCTGCAGCGTGCCGAGATCGCGGCTGGGTGTAGATCTAACCTCACAAGTCCGCGCATAGGTTGGAAACAAGTGGAACCGGTCCGCGTGATCGGTTCCATTTTGTTCTAAGAGGGAGGACAGTGCCTCTCTGCCCTGCAAAAAGTGCTGGGAAGGGCAGGATACCTGCGGAGACAGCACAGATGGGAAGGGTAATCACAATTGATTTGCGAGCTCAAGAGTTGTATCTTTTGTTGTTTGGCGGTAGAATCGGGTACCCAGTCCTCGAGGGGGATCGTGTGGCCTGGAGCAGTAGTGCGATTCCCGACAAAGTTCTGACAGTCGGGCAGTCGAAATCGATCTGATGAACAATAGCATGCGGAGCAATGAAACAACTTGACGGCGAGTGGCGTTTAGCCATAGAATTACTTGAGCGCACGAATCAGGTTTTGTACTATCGTATTGCGCGCAAGCTGCTTATCCTCCTTTGCCGCGCTGGAAACGCGGAGGCATTGGAGCTATTGCATCTTCTCGGTACAGACCAAGCCTCTTCAGACGTTGACGGTTACGACAACGAGAATCAGCCCAGAGTACGCGAGAAGACCATCGACATCGCGACAATCAGCAACTCGATCTTCCTGCTTGCGGCTAACAACCTGCCGAACGCCGAGATACTGCGTCACATGCAAGACTCGATGCAGCAGGATCGCGCGGGATTCCTGCTCAAGGCGGTTTCGGATCCCGCAGCAGACCTCGCAGAAGTGATCAGCGCCGTGAGGCGCTACGTTCAGTTGTCGCCGAAGACCATAGACCTGCCGGACTTTACCAAAAAGAGCATTCGCGTTGCGCTAATCCGGCGAATCTTTTCAGACGACCTGAACTACATTCGAATCGCGAAGGAGTATGTCAATCTTTACGATTTTCACAATCTCTTGAGCCGGCTGGTGCATCCAGCCGGCAGCCGCGGAAGATTAGGCGGCAAGAGTGCCGGACTGTTTCTTGCAGAGAGTATTCTTACAAAATACTGCGACACGCACTCGAATCTTGCGGCCATTCGCGTGCCAAAGACATGGTACATCGCATCGGATGCACAAACCGGTTTTGTGCATTACAATAATCTCGAAGAAGTTGTCGAGCAGAAGTACAAAGATGTCTCGCAGGTTCGGCAGGAATATCCGCATATCATTCAGCTCTTCAAGAACTCGCAATTCCCGCTCGAGATGATTCAAGGACTGTCGATGGCACTTGACGATTTCGGCGACAAGCCGCTCGTGGTTCGCAGTTCGAGCTTGCTCGAGGACCGTTTTGGAGCGGCATTCTCAGGGAAATACAAGAGTCTGTTTTTGGCCAATCAGGGAAGCAAACCTGAGCGGCTGAATGCCCTCATGGATGCTATCGCAGAAGTCTATTCGTCGACATTCGGTCCCGATCCAATCGAGTATCGGATTGAGCGCGGGCTGGTAGACTTCCACGAGGAAATGAGTGTGATGATTCAGGAGGTTGTAGGGACGCGGGTCGGCAAGTACTACCTTCCCTCCTGGGCAGGTGTCGCCTTCAGCAACAATGAGTTTCGCTGGTCGCCACGCATACGACGGGAAGACGGACTGATTCGGATCGTGCCCGGATTGGGGACTCGAGCAGTGGATCGATTGAGTGATGACTATCCTGTTTTGGCGGCTCCCGGTCAACCCAGTCTACGGGTAAATGTATCTGTGGACGAAATCGTTCGCTATTCACCATCCAAGATTGACGTCATCAATCTCGAGAAGAACAGTTTTGAAACGATGGACCTCAGGCAGTTTCTTGAAGAGTGCGGCAACGAGCTTCCTGGCGTCGAGAATATGGTCTCGATCATTGATGATGACCGAATCCGCAAGCCATCACTGATCGGGATTGACTTTATGACTGACGCTTCGGTCGCGACATTCCGGTCGTTGTTTGAGAATACTCCGTTTCTTGATCAATTGCACACGATTCTCAAGACACTTGAGAACACGATGCAGACTCCGGTGGATATTGAGTTCGCTTCAGACGGTGAGCACTTGTACCTGCTGCAATGTCGTCCGCAGAGCGCAACATTGGAAAGCGTGCCCGAAGTCATCCCTCACGACTTGCCTAACAGCGCAGTCTTGTTTACAGCAAACAAGTACGTATCGAATGGCGTCGTGCCCGATTTGACTCATATCGTCTATGTGGATCCGACAGGGTATGCGTCGCTGGAAAGCCTGACTGCGTTACGTGACGTGGGCAGAGCTATCGGCGAACTGAACAAAATGTTGCCGAAGCGCCAGTTCATCCTGATGGGTCCGGGCCGCTGGGGCAGCCGAGGGGACATCAAGCTTGGTGTGAGCGTGACCTATTCGGACATCAACAATACAGCGGTTCTGACGGAAATAGCCCGCCGAACGGGGAAGTATACACCGGATCTATCTTTCGGCACGCACTTTTTTCAGGACTTGGTTGAGGCAGGGATTCGATACCTGCCACTTTATCCCGACGAGGAAGGAATCACGTTCAACGAGGAACTGCTATTGAGCTCGAAAAACGAACTTCCAGACTTGCTGCCGAAATACAGACAGCTTGAGCACGTTGTGCGAGTGATTGACGTGCGTGCCGCGACGGGAGGGAAGGTGTTGAAGGTGCTGATGAACGCTGAACTCAATGAAGCTGTTGGACTGTTCTCACATCCCTCCGGATCGCAGGCTCGCAGGCATCCTGCAGGTGCGCCTCAAGTAAGCTACGAGAAGTTTAACCACTGGGGTTGGAGGCGGGACATGGCCGAGAGGATAGCGCAGAACATTAGTCCTTCCGCGTTCGGCGTGAAGGCGATGTATCTTGCGGGAAGTTCGAAGGAAAGCACGGCAGGACCGACCAGTAAGATTGAGTTAATTATTCGATTTGCGGGCAGCGATGAGCAGAAGAAATCGCTTGAACAATGGCTTAACGGCTGGAGTCTGTGTTTAGAAGAAGTGAACTTCCAAAAGACCGGCTACCGCGGCGGCGGGATGCTTGACGTGCACTTGATTTCGGATGAGGACTTGGAACGGCAATCTGAACTTGCCGTAGAGCTTGAAGCAATCACCGATTCTGCGCAAGAACTGCCACTCGGCAAGCGATAAGAGTGACCATGCGCAGCTCACGTACACAAAATTGAGAGACAGAGCCGATTGCCTTTGCCGAGACCGGATGATTGCCGCATCCGAGCGTCAGGGCAATCGACCAGGAATACAATTGCAGCTTAGACCAACACAGGAAAGCAGGATAATACCATGGCAGAGAAGAAGAAACCGCTGACGACAAGTCAGGGTGCACCAGTACCCGACGACTTGAATACAAAGACCGCAGGAGAGCGCGGACCGGCTCTCGTGCAGGACATTCATCTATTTGATAAGCTCGCACACTTTGACCGCGAACGGATTCCCGAACGGGTAGTGCACGCAAAAGGCGCGGGTGCGTGGGGATTCTTTGAAGTGACGCACGACATGTCAAGATACACACGCGCCAAGTTCTTGTCCAAGGTTGGAAACCGCACAGACGTATTCGCGCGATTCTCTACTGTCGGCGGCGAGAAGGGTTCAGCAGACACCGAACGGGATCCGCGAGGATTTGCAGTCAAGTTCTTTACAGAAGAAGGAAACTACGATTTCGTCGGGAACAACACTCCGGTCTTCTTCCTGCGAGATCCGTTGAAGTTTCCGGATTTCATTCACACACAGAAGCGAAATCCGGCAACAAACCTCAAGGATCCGGACATGTTCTGGGACTTTCTCTCGCTGACTCCGGAATCCATTCATCAAGTGACGATTCTGTTTTCGGACCGTGGCACGCCTTACGGATACCGTCACATGCACGGTTTCAGCGGACACACGTTCATGTGGTATAACGAAAAGAATGAGTATGTGTGGGTGAAGATTCACTTCAAGAGCGAATTAGGATCTAAGACGCTCACCCGTGAAGAAGCAGGCAGGCTCGCAGGAGAGGATCCGGACTTCGCGACACGCGACCTGCACGCAGCAATCGAAAAGGGCGAGTTTCCCGCTTGGAAGGTCTACGTGCAGATCATGACTCCCGAACAGGTTGAGAAGTATCGCTTCAATTCGTTTGACATCACAAAAGTCTGGCCGCACGCGGACGCCCCGCTGCAGCCGTTGGGCCGGATGGTTCTGAATCGAAATCCAAAGAATTACTTTGCTGAAACGGAGCAAGCCGCTTTTTCGCCGGGCACCGTGGTGCCGGGGATTGCGCCATCGCCTGATAAAATGCTGCAGGGGAGGCTCTTCAGCTATCACGACACACACCGCCATCGCCTCGGCACAAACTACCACCTGATTCCGGTCAATGCGCCGCGTGTCACTGGGGAGCACAATTACCAACGCGACGGCGCGATGCGCACTGACGACAACGGCGAAGGTGCGCCGAACTACTGGCCGAATAGCTTCGGCGGCCCGACACCTGAACCGTCGTATGCCGAGCCTCCAGTTCCTCTGACCGGAGTGATTGACCGGTTTGGCTACGAGCTGACGGAAGATGATTTTGTGCAACCCGCGGCTCTGTTTAGAAAGGTTATGACAGACACGGATCGCACACACCTGATCTCCAACATCGTAGCACACTTGAAGAACGCTCAGGTGAGGATTCAGAAACGTCAGACGGCTCTTTTCTACAAGGTCGACAAAGAGTATGGAGAGCGAGTCGCCCAGGGATTGGGTCTGCAAGCGAACGAGATCGCGAAGCTCGCGGCCATGACTCAGAGCGAGCGTGTCAAGGCGACTTCATAATTGATTTTCTGATCGAACGTAAAGCGGGTTAGCCATTCAGCTAACCCGCTTTCATTTCAGCAAGTGGAATCACCCTAAAAGTCTTCGCCGGTTTCATCGCCTCGGCCGTTTTGTTTCTTCTTGAAATTGTTAAAGGAATAACCGACGCTCAGGGTAAAGACGGGTGCATCCATTGACGAGTAGTTGTAGCTGTAAAGACCGGGGGATTCGCTGGTGGACTCACGCTTGCCTGTGGCAAATATATCTCGGACCTGCAATGCAACGTTCAAACGGCGATCGAGAAAGTCCTGACGAATCGCTCCGTTAAGAGTGGCCGACGCTTCAGTTGTTCCTTGCGACGTCACAGAAGGTCCGCGATACTGCCCGTCCAACTGAAGTCGAGTGGACCGCAGAATTGTCGTGATGCTACTCAGTTTTCCGTCGTAAGAGAAGTCATGCTCATCAAAAGAAATCCCGTTCGCTTCACCTTTGACGCGTTGATCGTAGAAACTGCCGGACAGAGTCAAATTCCAGCCTCTTTGAACCTGAATATCCGTGCGAAGCTCCGTTCCCAATGAGAATTGCCGGCCAACGTTTTCAGGCCTTTCGAGCCTCACATTCTCCGAATAAACACTTTGCAGCCGCTCAACGTTGTTGTGCTTGACCCGATAGAAGCCTTCAACCGAAACAAACTGCTTAAGCACGCTTGTCTGATATCCAAGTTCGTAGGAGTCAATAAACTCAGGCTTCAAACCGGGGTTTCCGCTGCGCACGCTGTAGGCATCTTCCCAGCTCAAGAATGGTTCCAAATCCCACGGACGGGAATGCTGGACGCGTCTCGTGTAGCTGAGAATGGCTTGCTTACCTCCGCCGAAATTGTATGCCGAGTGAGCGGTTGGGTAAAGGTCGAATCGCGAAATTGAAAACTCCTCACTTGTCTGCACGCGCTCGATGGTGCGATCAAGATATTCGCCGCGAAGTCCAAATTGATATTCAATCGGACCACCTTCATCCGCATACATGGTGTAGAACGCAGGAAGATTCCGACGAAACCTCGTGGAGTTTCTTTGTTGCGGCTGATCTACGTATTGCGCGGAGATCGTGTCGAATCTGCTTTGAGCATAGTTATCGCGGTAACCGGAACTTTGCGCGGAGGCTCCGGCTTCAAATCTACGACTGTTTCCAAGCGGTCGCACGTAGTCGAGCTTGAGCTCGCTTCGTCCGCCGGGGCCATCTTCAAAAGTCTTCAGTCCATGGACGATTGATCCGTCCTGAGCAAAGGACTCGTTGGTCGACACCTCCTCTCCGCTTCGACGGCTGATCGACAGATCCATCGTCAGGACGTGCTTGTCTTGTGGGAACTTGTGTTTCCAGTTGGCGAATCCGGAGACATAGCGATGCTCTCGATTCGAGCGATTGTCAGAGGTCGTTAGTAACAAGGTCTCGCTCAGGTCGTCCGTTTGTCGATGCTTAAGATCCGCATCACGTCCGAACTCATAGGTTCCGAATCGGCCACCTAACGACACGTTGTTGCGCGAGTTGAGCGGCACATCGAGCTCTGCGCGCAGACCGCCGCGATCCCAGTGCCGGATCGACGATCCGTCAGACTTCAAAGTCGTCGTAGCATCGCCAAAAGTAGTCCGGGTCTCAGACCGCGATTCGCCCGGACTATTGTCCATGCCGAGGTCGCCGCCAACCGTCAGCGACGCCTTGCCGACAGGTTGCTGTAGTGAGAAATCAAGACTTCGTTGCTCATTTACTCCGCTGCGAAGATTGATCTGTCCCGCAGTATGTTGCGTGCCACGTTTCAAAGGAATGATGTTGATGATTCCGGCCGTGCCTTCCGCACTGAATCTCGCCGAAGGATTGGTGATTATTTCAATGCGATCAATGGTCGAGGCAGGAATTTGCTGCAAGGCGTCATTAGCGTCAAGGATGGAAGGTCTTCCGTCTATCATGACCGTGAAGTTTCCGCTGCCACGCAGTTTAACATTGCCTTCGATGTCCACAGACACGCCGGGTGAGTTGGCAAGCACATCAGTGGCAGTTCCCGTTGGCACAATCTGTTGTTTGGCGACGTTGATGACTTTCTTCTCAACATGGTATTCGACCGTCATCCGCTCCCCCGTGACGGTGACTTCGTCTGCAATCAGACCCGAAGGCGCCAGTAAAATCCGGCCGAGATCGACTCGGGGAGTCTCGCGATTGAGATTGAACGAGGGTAATGTTTTGACCTCGTAGCCCAAGAAGCTGACACGCGCGTAAACGCGCCCCGGCCTAAGACTGTCCAAGACAAACCCGCCGCCAGCGGTAGTTGCCATGCCGGTCAGTAGTGAACTGTCGGCGGCGCTATGAAGCATGACGGTGGCATATTCGAGCGGTTCGCCCGAAAGCGAATCCACAACAAACCCCTGCACGGAGAAATTGGGACGCTGCCCAAAGGCGGAGGAAACAAGAAAGACGAGGAAAGCGTATCGAATGAGGGTCATCAAAAGTCCAATAATGTGAGTCCGTTTGTTAGACTCCGGACAGGGGCTTTCGGTTTCCGAAGTGTGCCCGAATGAGCAAGGGGCTTCCATTTTAGGTAGAATGTGCGTAGATTGGACAGTTTCAAGCTGCGAAGGTTTAATTGAAGAAGCTACTGGACCATGCAGGCGGCTTTGGTGCGCTTGGTCGCGCAGGCTGGGCACTCGCCATAAAGGGACTTCCGGCCTTGTACGGGCTGGGAGTCATTTTCGTGCTTTTGCGTGCCCTTCCTGTTGAGGAGTATGGTTCATACGGTGTCGCATGGGCATTCTTGAATGTTGCTGCCATGTGTACGCGCGGCTTGTGGGCACTGACCTTAGTTCAGAAATGGGCTTCCGGTGCGGGCGAGCGCGTTTTGGGCGCCATAGTCGGCCTTTCATTAGGAACAACATTCCTTGGTATCCTGGCAGGCTTGGTAATCATGCCTGCACTGGGACTATCAACGACTGAGACTATGTTAACCTGTGCGGCATTGCTTATTCTGGTGCCGCGGGATCTCGCGATAGCGCTGGGACAAGCCGAGAGTCGCCTGCGCCGTGTGTTTGTCATCGAAGCCTGCTACTTCATGGGCAGTCTGATCGGCTTTGTGGTGCTGGCGAAACAAAGCATGCTGATTCATGCGAGCACCGCGCTGGCTGTCAATACCGGTGCCATCGTTTTGTCATCGCTTGCGGGAGTGTTTCGTTATCCGGTCGTGTTGAAACCAACTTTCAACATGAAAGACTACCGAGAAGCCTCCCGCTACGGCAAGTGGACAGGGGTGATGGCGGTTGGTGATATCTACTTCCAGCAGGGCGACTTGCTGGTGCTGGGTGCCGTGCTCAGCCCCGCGATTCTGGCCCCCTACATTGCTGCCAAGACTTTCCTGAGATTGTTTGCACTGGTTTCTCAAGCCATGAACTTCCTGCTCTACCCGATGGCGGCAAGACTGGCGACGGAAGGAAACTTACCAAAACTTGCAAGCAAGATGCGGATAGCCTTGTCAGGGGTTTGGGCCATCGGGATACCTGCGGTTTTGGTCCTTTGGTGGTATGCTGACACGATCATTCCGGCTTTGCTTGGTCTGAAGTATCTCGATGCGATTCCCTATGTGCTTGCACTCCTGCTTTCGGCATTGCTCGAACCGTTGTTTAGCACGGGAGTGAATGTTTTAGTTGGACTTGGGCAGCCACGCTTCGCAATCCCCTGGATAGTCGTGGTCATGGTTCTCAATGCCGGCGCAAATCTTATACTTGCAAACTTTTACGACTTGTCGGCGGCACCATGGGTCTTGGCAGGCAGCTATCTGGTTCTCGGCATAGCCCTTCAATACCGATTGCGGAAGGTCTTGATTGCAGCCTAAACTGGTCTGGCAGCGAGATTGAAAGCCGGGCGACCCAGCTTTTGCGCTCTTTGTGCCTTTGAATTGATTGATTTCATTGCGCTTATGTGATGAATAATTTTCAATAAAATGAATATAATCAAAAGCTTACGTTTTGCCGGGGGTCATTTCCGTTCTCTGGCGATGCTCCAGATCTTCTCACGAATTAAGAAAGCTTCCAGTCATAACAAAGTAAAGTAATTATAAGAAATCTCTTGACTGTAGTTGTAACTGTACTTAACATTTGATATTCGTGGCCAGATTATACGCGCGTACGAGGATGCAACGGCTGCGTAACGGAAAACGATGAAAAAGCGGAGTTTCTGTGAATTTGAGCGTCCTCCGATGGATGTGCGTTTGGAGTGTGCTTCTATGTGCCTTCACTCCCCCTGCCTCTTGCGAGACGATTGTTCCGGCTGGCAACGTGTCCGGGAATTGGTTGCTTTCAGGAAGCCCGTACGTGATACAAAGCGGGAATGTCACGGTGCCCGAAGGCAGTCGACTGAAGATCGCGGCCGGGGTTCGCGTGGAGTTCCGTGGTCATCACAAGTTCATCGTGAATGGCCATTTGAACGCTGCAGGATTGCCTACTGACTCAGTGATTTTTACCTATACCGGAACCAACCCCGATCTGGGCTGGAAGGGACTCCGGTTGATCGGCGCAGATAGCACGATCTTTCAGTATTGTCGATTCGATCGCGGATTATCTACGAACGGCACCAGCAGCGATAGCGCAGGCGGTGCCGTTTATGTTTCGGGTGCGGGATCAATTGTCACCTTCCGGAACTGCGAGTTTTCCAGGAATTATGCGGGTACAAACGGGGGCGCGTTGTTTGCAGCACCGAACGCGTCTGTGCGCTGTTACGATTGCGTGTTCCGTGGGAATCGCGCGCGCGCAGACGGCGGCGCGGTCTTCTTGAATAATGCCCACGGTTCGCGTTTCGAACGATGCGAATTCGACGGCAACAGTTGTGTTAAAACAGGCGGAGCTGTTCACAATCGCTATGCAAATGCAACTTACATAGACTGTCAATTCACGCAGAACAGTTCGAATGTCAGCGGCGGAGCGCTGGTGGCCAATGGTCCCCCGAGTTTCCGTCGTTGTCGTTTTGAGGGAAATACTTCACTGGGTGCACAGGGTGGTGCAGTATATCTCAACGACAGCACCTCCACAGTGAGTTTTGACTCCTGTCAGTTTCTTTACAACCGCACGCTGTTGCGAGACGCGGGTGCGGTCTACTGTTGGGAGGCGTCACCGCGATTCAGCGACTGTCAGTTCATCGGGAATGAGTCTGCGGATGATGCGGGCGCCATCCACTCATACCGTTCCGGCGCTAATCCATTGTTCGAGAGATGCTTGTTTGAACACAACATTTCTTCTGATGAAGGGGGAGCACTCGTTATCAGCAGGTATAGCAGGGCAACCCTGGTTGATTGCACTATCCGGAACAACATTGCCAGAGGGCGCGGCGGCGGTGGACTGTATTTGCGTCTGCTGGCAGTGCCAACGATAACAAACTGCTTGATTGAAGGAAACTACTGTCCGTTTAGTGGTGGTGGGGTGCACATCCTTTCCGCAGTTCCGACCTTTACAGACTGCGAAATCGTCGATAACCGTAGTGATTCCCTGGGTGGGGGAGTTTATGCAGAAGGAACGGGCTTCACGCTTCAACGCACAATCATCAGTAGAAATCAGGCAAGGCATGGCGGGGGACTGGCTCTTCGACAGTCTTCACCAACCGTATCAGAAACTCGAATTCAAGATAATCAGGCCACGCATTTGGGAGGCGGGATCCATCTCAGCGCGTCATTGGTTCCGATTACCAATGCTCTCATTACGGGCAATCGCGCGGGTGTATCAGGTGGAGGAATTTATGCGGATCAATCCAATCCCCGCCTTGTGCATTGCACGATCGCAACGAATCGCGCGTCCGCCGGTCACACAATATTCTCGAGTGCCACTAACGCTGAGTTTTCGAATTGCGTGCTGACCAGCGTTACCGCGACAGGAATTGGAGAAACGCCTCATGCTGGAGCCGGGATTTCCGGTGTTTCATCCGGCTGGACGATCCGAAACTCACTGATTTATCGTGTAGGCTCACCTAACTTCGAGGGAGAATTGCCCCCTGCAATGGGCACGCTGACGTCCGTGACGGCAAACGGTGATTCGTGCGACGGCTACAGCAACGTGTTCCTGCCGCCTCAATTTGCGCAGACTTCCGACGAACCCTACAGTTTAAGAACAACTCCGATTAGCAGTCCGGCGTTGAATGCGGGCACTCCCAATCTTGCTGGTGTCGACATTCTTGGAATGTCCCGAAGCGGAAGTGCGGCCGGGCTTCCCGACATGGGTTGTTACGAGAATTCCAGCGCAGTATCAGGCAACATCGTGTGGGGAGAGCAACACGGGGAGTTGCATGCGGACACTTATCGAGTTTACGGTGATATCATAGTTCCAGCTGGAGAAGAATTACTACTCCAGTCCGGCGTGCGGCTGAAATTCATGGGACCATTCGCCGTGATCGTGTACGGGACTCTGACGTGCAATGGCAGTGAGAACGATTCCATATTCTTCAGCACTGACACGTTGCAGAATCTCCAATCCTGGAGGGGCATTCGATTTTCCGGAAGCGAGTCTTCACAATCCTGGCTGAAGTACACAGTGATAGAAAATTGCATCGCTGGATCTGCGGACAGCAGCGGCGGCGGCGTTGGCTGTTTTTCCGATGCCTCGCCTCTACTAACAGCTTGCACGATTCGAAACTGTCGCACGAGTAATAGTGGTGGCGGCATTCGAGTTGTTCAAGGTTCTCCTACGCTTGTGTTATGCAGAATTGAGTCGTGTACCGCCGGAACAGGCGGTGGAGGCATTCATGTACTTGGTGCACAACAAGCCACTTTGGACAGCTGCAGAATTGAGCGGTGTAGTGCAACTACCGGCGGAGGGATATCCGCAGAAAGTGGAACAATATCAGTTGGCAACTCTGAGTACTTCGGAAATCAGGCCGTTGATGGAGGGGCAATTTTCCTACGCAATGCGATTGCCAATTTGAATGGTCTGATCATAAACGGAAGCAGTGCAAGCGGGAACGGAGGCGGACTTTACGCGTCAGGATCGACCATCAACGCTTTTCGTCTGACGATGCAAGGGAATAGTGCCATTCAAGGCGGCGGAATCTATGCAACTGACACTGGTGGCTCGATCACCCATTCGACACTTCGGAATAATGTCGGAGCAACGACAGGAGGCGGCACTTGCCTGATTCAATGTACTGTTGGATTCTCACGCACGTTGTTCGCATCCAACTCGTCCGGTCAAGGAGGTGGTGTTTGGGTGAGCCGGGGAGCCCCGGACTTTGAAAGGTGCACGATAGCTTTCAATGATGCGAATCAGGGAGCAGGGTTCAGATTGCAGGACACGCAGTGCAGAATAAACTCAACTCAGATAACGGACAATCAGGACGGTATATATTTTTCGAACAGCGCTTCGGCTCTGGTTGAGTATTGTAACATTTTCAACAATCGCTCGGGTGACTTCAGATACGTGTCCGATAACGAGATTCACGGGCCACCAAACATTGGTAGACGGATTGATCAAAACTCTCTGGGAACGCCGAGTGATGTATACAGCAATATCGTTGCCAATCCACAATTTGTCAATCCGGCTGGAGGGAATTACGCCATATTGGAGTCATCGCCCTGCCTCGACGCGGCAGATCCAAGTTTGGAATGTGATCCGGACTTATCAGTCGCGGATATCGGGGCATTCTACACACCGCATACCTATGTCGAATGGATTCCCAGTCGACTTGCAACAAGTGTGTTGGAGTCAGGGGAACTTCGGCTCATTTGGTTTAGACCGGAGTCCCCGAGGTTGTGCAGCACCGATGGCCTGATGTATCTGATTGAAGAGTGTGGCACTGACGGGAACTGGTCCCTGATTGACGTTGTACAGGATACAAGCTTTGTGTTTCTGCCTCAGGGACCTGCCGATGTTTTGATGCCATTAAGGGTACGATCGTTGATAGCTGAATAACAACCAATGAATGAATTTCTGAAGCCGGGTATCCCCGGCTTTTTTCGTCTCAGGCAAAACTCACAAGCCTCCTGCCTGCATTCGGGAGCGCACATCAGAACAGAATGCCGGGGTTGCATTTCCCGAATAGTTATCCTATGATACCAAAATAAATGCGAGAAGAGACCCGCGCGTGTTCTCAGCATTCAACGGCATAGTTGTCAGACAGTAGCTTGTAATGAAATCAATTATTTAAAATAAGACATTATTTGTCAGATTAAAAATTGAAAGGGCACGAATTTCGTCTGCGAAACCCCTGTCAGGATACTTCAATAGACTGTGCCTCCGAAACGTCCCCATCTCATGCCAACTCCTGAGTTAGTCAAGCAGCAGAAATCAGCTTTGCAGGAAAGTCCAGCGGCTTGCGCGCACTGCGGCTTACCTGTCCCTGCGGCACGGCGGAGACTTGCCAACGTGCACTCATTTTGCTGCGCGGGCTGCGAGTCGGTTTATGCTATCCTGCATGAGTCAAATCTTGACGACTACTATGCACTTCGGGCAGACCTCGGCAACTCGATTACCGGACCGGCAACTGTTTCAGGCAAGGAGTTCAAGTATTTTGACGAAGCAGCATTCTTGGCAAAGTTCGCCGAGCCACGCGCTGAAGGACGGTTATCCATTCGCTTCTATTTGGAAGGCGTTCACTGCGCGGCATGTTCGTGGCTCGTCGAGAAAGTTCTCATGGAGCGTGAGAGGGCTGCTTATGCAAACCTTGACTTGGGTCGTTCGATCGTAGAGATTGTGTTTGATCCGCGGGTCGTTACACTCAGTCAGTTGGGACGCTCGCTCGATCGAATAGGATACACACCACACCCACTCCACGAAGATAGCATCGCTGCGGCACGCAAGAAGGAGGGACGCAGTCTTCTGCTTCGAATGGGTGTTGCCGGCGCAGTCGCTGGCAACATCATGCTGCTTGCCATCGCTCTCTATGCGGGGGATTTCACAGGGATAGATCCGGACCAAGCGAGTTTGTTTCGTTGGGTCAGCTTCGGCCTCTCGCTTCCTGTCGTGATCTACTCTGCAATGCCGTTCTACAAGGGTGCTATCGGCGGATTGCGGGGAGGAATGCTGCATATGGACTTGCCAATAAGTCTGGGAATATTGGCTGCCTTTTCAGTAAGTGTTTTGGCAACTCTGCAGAATCGAGGCGACGTCTACTATGACAGCATGGCGTTGCTAATCTTTTTGCTATTGGTGGGCAGGCTGCTGCTTAGTCGCGCGACGGCACGTGCGGCAGACGCTTCGGAGACATTGATGGAGCAGGCACCTCGGACGGTGCGCAGGGAGGTGGACGGCAGAATTGAAGAAATAGCATTGGCAGCAGCAGACGCCGGCGATTCACTGGTATTCTTGCCGGGCGACGTGGTAACTGTTGACGGCATTGCGCTGCAAAGCGGCTGGGTAACCGAAGCGCATCTGACAGGTGAATCCGCGCCGGTGATGCATTCTGCAGGCGACAGGATCTTTGCCGGTTCACAAGTCGTAACTATGCCGCTAAAGATTCAAGCAACAGCCGTCGGCGCATTTACCA
This sequence comes from bacterium, assembly GCA_023382385.1. Taxonomy (NCBI): domain Bacteria; species bacterium. The sequence goes on from JAHDVH010000001.1 coordinate 973,269, forward strand.
GACTTGCTCAACTAAGTGACATGATGCGTCGTGCCGCAACCGAACGTGCTCCAATTGTCAGACTGCATGACCGGATAGCGGGATATTTTGTTGCTTCGGTGTTATCGCTCGCCGCGATCACTGCTCTAATATGGTGGCAAGCGGATCCGTCTCGTGCCCTTTGGAACGTCGCCGCTCTTCTCGTGGTTACCTGCCCCTGCGCATTGGGGCTTGCGACTCCGGTCGCCCTATCGGTTGCAATGGGTCGAGCAGCTAAGCACGGGATTTTCATCAAGTCTTCAGATGCCTTAGAGCGGGCCGCAAGAGTGCAGCATGCGATTCTTGATAAGACCGGGACACTAACATCCGGCAGGATGGAGTTGCTACAAACAATTTATGCTCCTGATTTGTCGCCGCGCGAACAGGAGCACGTGCTGACGATGACCGCCGCGCTGGAACAGTACTCTGTTCATCCGATCGGCGTAGCCTTGCAACATCTTCGTGCGACCACTCTGCCTGTTGAAGAAGTGCATGTAGAGACTCAAGGCATAAGCGGGTTGGTTGACAAGTTGCGTGTAGCGATCGGATCACGTCGTTGGATTCGGGAGAACGAGATTCCTATGCCAAGCTGGACTGCTGCGGTTGAATCCAATGTTTTCGTAGCTCGCGACGGGTTGGTGGTTGCGGCATTTCAGGTCGCAGATCCAATCAGTCCCGAATCAGATGAAGCAGTCAAAGCTTTGCGGTCACTCGGGATACATGTCGAACTTCTCAGCGGAGACCGACAGGGTGAAGTTGAGCGGGTTGCTCGCGCATTGTCGCTGGAGCATGCCCATGGCGAAGCGACTCCCGAAAACAAACTTACGCGCGTGTCGGAACTTGAGCTTTCAGGTGTGGCCACCGCGATGTTCGGTGACGGCGTGAATGACGCGGCTGCTCTGTCAAGAGCGACTCTTGGTGTTTCGGCTGCCGAAGCCGCAAACGTCGCTAGAAGCGCGGCCGACGTCTTCATTTCACGCAGAGGTCCGAGGGCATTTGCTGAATTAGTTTTGGTATCGCGGAACACACTCTTCACAATCAAACGCAATGTGGTGATCGCGCTTTCTTACAATCTTATCGGTGCGGGGTTGGCGATGGCCGGCTTGGTTTCTCCATTGTTGGCAGCTATTCTGATGCCAATTTCCTCTATCACCGTGCTGACTTTGGCCGTCAGGGGGAGCAAGCTGTGAACATCATTACGTGGTTATTAGGCTTTGCAGTCGTTTTCATTCTGGTTTTTGTCGGTTTCTATCTATGGGCAGTGCGCGGCGGGCAGTTCGACGACTTGGAAACACCTGCACACCGCATTTTGATTGACGAAACGAATTCAACTCAAGATAAAGACGGGAAATAGCCGTATGTCGATGGACACCTTTCGGTACGACTACGATATCGTACGCAAGTTCACCATAGCCACCCTGCTGTGGGGTGTTGTGGGGATGCTTGTGGGTGTTATCGTAGCCGCACAATTGGCCTTCTGGCAACTTAATTTCGACACCTCTTGGCTCACGTTCGGTCGGCTTCGTCCGCTGCACACGAACGCGGTGATTTTTGCTTTCGCGGGGAATGCAATCTTCGCCGGCGTGTACTACTCGACTCAGCGGCTACTGAAGGCGCGCATGTTTAACGACACGCTTTCAAGAATCCACTTCTGGGGCTGGCAACTGATTATCGTTGCGGCGGCTATCACGCTGCCGCTGGGAATCTCAAGTTCCAAAGAGTATGCCGAGCTTGAGTGGCCGATTGACATCGCCGTCGCCGTGGTCTGGGTGATTTTCGGTATTAATTTCTTTGGCACGATCATCCGGCGGCGCGAGCGACACTTGTATGTCGGCATCTGGTTTTACATTGCCACAATCGTGACAATCGCGATGCTGCACATCGTGAATAATCTTGCGATACCTGCGACCATGGTCAAGAGCTATCCCATCTTTGCCGGAGTGCAAGACGCAATGGTCCAGTGGTGGTACGGCCACAACGCAGTGGGATTTCTGTTAACCACTCCGTTTCTCGGGATGATGTATTACTTTATGCCCAAGGCTGCGAATCGACCGGTCTATAGCTACAGACTCTCGATCATTCACTTCTGGGGCCTGGTTTTCATCTACATCTGGGCGGGCCCGCACCATCTGCATTACACCGCTCTTCCCGATTGGGCTCAGACACTCGGCGCAGTATTCAGCATTATGCTTATCGCTCCCTCTTGGGGAGGCATGCTAAACGGATTGTTGACGCTGCGCGGCGCATGGAATAAAGTCCGGCAGGATCCGATTCTCAAGTTCTTCGTTCTTTCCGTGACGTTCTATGGAATGTCGACCTTTGAAGGACCGATGATGTCCATCAAGGCGATTAATTCTCTCACACACTATACAGACTACACGGTCGCACACGTACACGGCGGAGCACTTGGTTGGGTCGGCTTCATGGTCTTCGGCATGTTTTACTACCTCGTTCCGAGGCTGTGGAAAACCGAACTCTACTCCAAGGGACTCGCGACCACGCATTTCTGGATCGCAACGATTGGTATTCTACTCTACATTGTTCCAATTTGGACTGCGGGTATTATGCAGGCACTGATGTGGCGTGCTTTTGACGCGGACGGACTACTTCAGTATCCAAACTTCGTGGAGACGACTCAACGGATTCTGCCATTCTATCATACACGTCTTTTGGGTGGATTATTCTATCTTACAGGCATCATCCTAATGTGCTACAATGTTTGGAGGACGGTAAGATCCGCTCAAGTCTCGGAGGATGAAGAGGCAACCGCGCCATCACTTGCAAGTCTGAAACCGGCAAGCTACGCAGGGAAGGCAAATTGGCACCATGTTCTGGAAGGATCGCCGTTTGCCTTTACAATGCTGGTCTTAGTCATGATCACGGTCGGCGGAATTGTGGAGATTGTGCCGTTGATCATGCCCAAGAGTTATGTGCCGATACACGCCAGTGCAGCAGTACCATACACGCCATTAGAGCTTGAAGGACGGGATCTGTATGTCCGTGAAGGATGTTACAACTGCCATTCACAAATGATCCGCCCGCTGCGAGACGAAGTCCTAAGATACGGGGAGTATTCAAAGCCAGGCGAGTTCGAATACGATCATCCATTTCAGTGGGGATCGAGGAGGATCGGCCCGGACCTCGCGCGGGTAGGTGCAAAGTATCCCGATCATTGGCACTATTTGCATATGATGGATCCACGATCGACATCGCCGGGTTCAATCATGCCACAGTATACCTGGCTTGCTGAGAACAAGCTGAATACGACAGATATTCAAGCAAAACTGAGGGCCATGCAATTGCTGAATGTCCCGTACTCTGACCTCGACGTTGAGAATGCGCCGGAAGCGATGCGCTCGCAGGCGGCACAGATTGCCGCTCGCCTTGCGGCAGAGGGCATCCCCGATATGGAAGATAAAGAGATGGTCGCTATCATTGCGTACTTGCAACGAATGGGCAAGCAGCCGCTGCAACTTTTGGCGGGCACACCATGATACGTGACGTGATGGAGCATGCCGGACAAACGACGTGGCCGATAATCGCACTTCTGATTATGCTGGCGGCATTCACGGCGATATTGCTTTGGACGTTTTCCGGCAAGAAGAATCGATTCGAGCACGACAGCCGTTTGCCGCTGGACGACGACGACCACGAAGTAACTCACAACAACTCTGCAAGAGGATAGGCTCTCATGAGCGAAAGACATAACGAGCAACATCGCGAGGAACTGCTGCCAGGAGACTTTATACCTGAACAGGAGTTGCTTGAGCACGACTTTGACGGTATTCAGGAGGCAGACAATCCGCTGCCGAAATGGTGGGTGAATCTGTTTCTGGTTTCGATAGTCTTCGCAGTTGTTTATACGCCTATCGTTCACATGTTCGATTTGCTTCCGAAAGACTACTTGCGACGGGATCTCGCAAGAGCAGCGATGCGGGCTGAGCAACGTGAAGCGGAGTTAATCGCCTCCGGTGCGTATGATTCAGACCCCATAGGGGCAGGGAAAAAGTATTTTGGAACATTCTGCGTTACGTGTCACGGGAGCTACGGTGAGGGCGGAATCGGACCAAACTTAACGGACAATTACTGGATTCACGGTCCGAACGAGAATCAGATTGCCGCTGTCATTGTAAACGGCGTGGCTGCGAAGGGAATGCCTCAGTGGGGACCAATTTTAGGAGAGCGTAAGATCAAGATGATTACGGCGTACGTTATGACACTGTGGGAAACCAAGCCGCCTACTCCCGGCAAAAAGCCGGAGGGTGAGCCATTTGATATGGCATCCATTCGTGCTCCAAAGGAGGCTCCATCGGAGTCGCAGTCAGCAACTTCAGACACGACGACAAAGATATAAGTCAGAGGGATTGGTTTGGAGAGCGGAAAGGCGAATCTTGAGTAATCTGAAGGAACGGCCCGTCGTAAGTCGTGACACGATCCCAACGACGAGCGCGACGATTGGCAAGCACGGGAAGAGAAACTGGGTTTTTCACGATCAAGCGAAGGGACGTTGGTCGGGAAGACGGAACATCGTGATGGCGATTCTGGTCGTCTTTTATCTGGCGGCCCCGTGGTTCACGATTAACGGCAATCCTTTCATGTTATTCGATCTCGTCAGCCGTCGATTCTCGTTCTTCGGCAAGACATTTTTGGCGACTGATTTGTATCTGCTTGCGTTGCTGCTTGTCCTGAGCGTGCTCGCATTGTTTTGGTTTTCCGCAATGTTTGGGAGACTATGGTGCGGGTGGGCATGTCCACAGACGGTCTATCTGGAGAGCTTTTTTTACCGCATTGAACGCTGGATAGAAGGCAATCCCAGGGCACGTCGCGCACTGCACGATGGTCCGCGCGACGACGCATATTGGACAAAAAAGATCAGCAAGCATGCGATATTCTGGCTTGTGTCTACGGGGATGAGTTTAAGCTTCACTGCCTACTTCATAGGGCCGGAGGCATCCTACGAGATGTTCTGGACCTTCGGGGCGGCGCATCCCGCAGCGATGGTCGTCGCTGTTTCCTTAACCGCTCTGACGTATTTCAACTTCGCTTGGTTTCGCGAGCAGTTTTGCCACTTCGTTTGTCCTTATGCTCGAATTCAATCTGTGTTTCTGGATGAGCACAGCTTGATTATCGGATACGACACTCACCGCGGCGAACCGCGCGGCCACATTCGACCCAATGATCCGACTCCGAAGGGTGACTGCATTGCTTGTAATCGCTGTGTTCAGGTTTGCCCTGCGGGCATAGACATACGCGACGGCCTGCAACTCGAGTGTATACAATGCACGGCCTGTATTGACGCATGCGACACTGTAATGACCAAAGTCGGCAGGCCAACAGGACTGATACGCTATGATTCTCTTGCCGGAATGGAGCACAAGTCTCGAAAACTCCTTCGTCCGCGCACGTTGCTTTACCTCGGTGTATCGGCGATCGTGCTCACACTCTTTCTGGCTCGCCTATCTTCCCGCGAGATCGTCGACTTCGCCGTTGTGCGCGCACCCGGGGCACCGTATTTGGTTCAGGAGGACGGGCTCGTGAGAAACATGCTTCAACTTCATATGACAAATACAGATGTGAGGACGCGTTCAGTGTCTGTGACGCTTGAAGGAGCTGAACATGCGGAGCTTCTCGTTCCGGGTTCGCCGTTTGAAATTTCGCCGGGCGAACGTGTCAAGGCGGAAGCGTTTGTCATGCTTCCGCGCAAATCTATAAGAAGCTCGTCAACACCTATTCAGTTCAAACTTATGGACGGATCAGAGGTTATCAATCGAGCTTCGGCGAAATTCCTTGGCCCGGTCTACCGAGATCATGATGACGATGACGATAACAAAAAGGGGGATCACGATGACTGAAGTCCAACAGAAGGATAGGCAGAAGTTTCTCGACCAGAACCTGTGGCCTATGATCATTATTGCGATTCTCGTCTCTACGGTCGCCGCAAACATGGCCGTTTTGACAATCGCCACACAGAATCCGCCTGAGCTCATGGTAGAGAATTACTATGAGAAAGGTGCGAACCTGAAACAGGTCTTGAATGAGAAGCAGGCTACCGCACGGACCGGCTGGAAAGTCACTGCAAATGTTCCTCTCGAAGATCGGCAATTAGTGGTGTTGACGGTGGTTGATGCCGCAGGCCTGCCGTGCGACTCAATCGCGGGCACTTGCGGATTGTACCGCCCTTCAGACAAGAGTCTGGACCGCCCGATGAACAGGTTGCTTGCGATGGGTAATGGCCAGTATGCATTGAGAACTGAAGTACCTCTGCCGCGCGGAGCGTGGGAATGTGTTGCAGAACTGTCGCAGGGTGAGAAGTGGTACCGCGACAGAATTCCTTTGTTTGTGGATTAGTATGAACTCTTTGTCTGCTGAAGTTGTTCCGGCGTTTCTTGTGGGCTTACTGAGTTCGGCTCATTGTATCGGGATGTGCGGCCCACTGGCGACTCTGGGGTGCCGTTCTAAGTTAACGGGCGGAGCGTGGGCGCCACTCGGCTTTTCATTCGGAAAGCTGATTTCGTATTCACTACTTGGATATCTTGCAGCTCTCTTGGGATCCATGTTGCTTGACGCGGCCGGACTTCAACACGTAACTGCTTGGGTTTCCATCGGTGGAGGCGTGTTGATGCTGCTGGCTTTAGCACTTGCATACCTCCTCCCCACGTCCGGAGGATTTCTTTCGAAATTCTCGATAGCAGTTTCGAAAAGGGCGCTACGTTGGGGGAAGTTGATGTCTCCTGGATTAGGTTTTGCGGCGGCGTTTTTGCCCTGCGGCGTGCTGTACGCGATGGTCGCGCGATCGGCGGCAGTAGAATCGCCGTGGTCCGGCATGTTCATCATGCAAGCATTTGGCTTTGGAACGATGCCTGCATTGTTAGGCATTGGAGTTGTTCTGCAGAAGCTACCTGCTCGCTGGAGCAAATACGGGAATGTCGCCGCAAGTGCATTATTGGCAATCACTGCCTTCGTACTGTTGTGGCGAGGAGTCGCTGGATTGGCTGTGGACCACGGTCCTCCGCCCTGTTGCACAGGACATTAGTTGAACGAGAGAGGGTCAAGCATCGCTTGACCCTCTTTACTACTGAATGCATATCTGACTCACTCAACAACTGCATCCTGAATGAGATACGGCGCGGCGGCTTCAATGTCCTGGTTGACTGCCGTCACACGAAAGCCTAATCTCAATAGCAAGGACGCAACCGAAGCTGAGCGGGAACCAGTGGAACAGTAGACAGCAATTTGTACTGATTTCGGCAATTCGTTCACGCGACTCATGATTCGCGTATGCGGAATGCAAACCGCATTAGGAAAGTGACCTTCATCAAACTCGGCTTCCCCGCGCACATCGAGAACGAAGAAACTGCTATTCCTGTCTTGCAGTTCCTCGAAGCTGATGACCTCCATAGTAGCCGCACATTGCTGTGTCAGGATCCAGTCTGCAAAGTCGCTCCTGGAAACGTAACCAGACAAGTTATCCAGACCAATGCGCCAGAGCAATCGTGCGGCAGTCTCTGCTTGCGAAGAGTCGCAAATTACGACAATCTTCCGATCTGAAGGAATCAGCGAACCCGCGTACGTCGGGAAGCTTCTGCTAAGCGGAATCCAAAGACAACCAGGAAAGTGCATAGATAAGTATTCAGTCCGCGGAGTGCGCGTGTCAATGACCACCGTCTTGTCATCACTGACAAGCGACGCAACATGCTCGGGTTTCAGCTTTGGCACATGGATTTGGGCTGGAAGCAGAGGAGGTCCGAGCTTGTTCCATTGCTTCATTTGTGCGAAATAGAGAGGTGGTTCCGGCTGTCCGTGCAAGATCTCTCGAACAAAGCGCTCTTCCCCGCTTCGTACCGCGCGAATAGCAGGATTGAAACGCAATTCGTATCCAACAGTTGTATCAGGAATCGCACCAAGCGACTTTCCGCATGCCGAGCCTGCTCCGTGGCCTGGCCAGACTTGAAGAAATTCGGGAAGATTAAGGAATCTCGTTAAAGAGTGGTAAAGAGCGCGGGCAGAGGGTTCCTTCGCACCTGCCTGGCCTGCAGCAGACTCCAATAAGTCAGGTCTGCCCACATCACCGACAAATACAAAATCTCCGCTGATCATGCCTATCGGGCTATCGGCACCCCCGCCTCGGTCGGTGACCATGAAACACAAGTGTTCCGGCGTGTGACCGGGAGTATGAACGGCCTGAATATCAATCTTGCCGACAGAGAAAGTATCCCCGTGCCTCAACAATTTCGTTTGGGAAGGAGGCTTCGCCTTCCATTGATACGCCCAATCCTGGCCTCCTTCGCTTGAGAGGTACACCGTTACGGGAAAGCGATGCGCGAATTCGCGGGCACCCGATACAAAATCAGCATGGATATGAGTTTCAGCGATTGCGACAATCCGCAGATTGTTGCTTTCGGCGATCTCTACATAGCGGTCGATGTCTCGCTCGGGATCAACCAAGAGAGCTTCGCCGGTCGCCTGACAGCCGATCAGGTAGGCATACTGTGCGAGAAATGGGTCTTCTATTTGTCGGAAGTACATGAATGTTTTAATGCGGCAATCTCGGCTTCAGATAGCCATACGTCCAGGCACCGAGAAAGGCAAAGCAAAGCGGGACGATCATTACGGTTAAGCCTGTCCCAATAAGTGTATACAGTGGCCCAGGGCAAGCCCCTGTAAACGCCCATCCGATGCCGAAACAGGTTCCACCCAGCAGGTAGTTTCGCCAAGTCGTAGTGTCTTTCGGTGCAAGCACCGCGGGTTCGCCGTTGATTGTCTTAAGACCAAGACTACGGATGATTTTCAGGCTGATGGCCGCGGTAATGACACCGGAAAAGAGCAATCCGTACATATGAAAGGAGTGAAAGCGGAACATTTCCTGAATGCGAAACCACGAGATTGCCTCGGACTTTGAGATAACTATCCCGAAATAGATTCCAAGCACCAGGAAGATTAGCTTATCTCTCAGCGATAGAGTAGACGAGTTATTCTTGCTCATATTTTTCTAGAAGATCAGTGGGAAGAGTAGGTGCGTCGCCAACAAGCCTCCAGCAAAGAAGCCGCAGACCGCTACGAGCGAAGGCCACTGTAAGTTTGCCATTCCGGTGATTCCGTGACCGGAAGTACACCCATTTGCCCAACGAGTTCCAAAACCTATCAGGAAACCCCCAACGGTCATGAGCAAGAGAGACGGCCATGACAAGAGGCTCGACCAACTAAAGAGCGAAGCCGGGGCGAGCCCTTGAATATCAGAAATCCCAAGGTGGGCCAAGTCATTGACAGTCTGACCGGATATCGCAACGGAACTCTCTGCTCTGAAGAGCTGGCCACCGATCCACCCGCCAACAACCAAGCCTCCCGCAAAGATCAGCAGCCATAAGCCGTCCTTCCTCCAGTCATATCTCAGATACTCGATATCACGAGGATACACGGCAGCACACACATGACGAAGACTACTTGAGACACCGAAGGCCCTTCCACCAAGCAGAAGCAAGAGAGGCGTTGTCAGGCCAATAAGTGGCCCACTTACGTACCACGGCCACGGTGAAAAGAGGAGTTCCATGTAGACTTCTCTGTAAGCTATTGAAAAATTTGAACTGTCTGGTTCGGTAATCCCGTAATACTAAGCATTTCCGCCGAGAGTTACAACGTATCAGAGTAGAAAAGGTTGCGTCAGGGAATTGCGGACTCAGGTTCAACGGTGCTATTTTGGAAAGGATCGGCTCATTAAGGATTGGCGAGGTTTATGAAGAGACTACTGCAATTACTCATTTTGATTCCATTATCGGCAGCACTGGGTCAGGTCTACTGGGACCATATGCTGCATCCTGAACGACTATCCTACCCGCTTGAGGCTGAGCTTGTGCATTTCTCCAGTTGGGCAAGAAATGATGGGAATAGCGACTTGGGCTGGTATTATGGCAATGATCCGAATGGCTGGCGGATTCTCTGTGATATCGAAGGGCCGGGAGTCATCACAGACATGTGGTGGACGAAGGACGGCGCTACGGATGCTTGGCGCTGGCGACTGTATATTGACAACATGTCAACAGCCTTGATTGACACACCCATTACCTATCCATTTGGCGACATGGAGCCATTTTCTCCGCCAATCGCCGACAGCTCGTCAGGAGGATATTATAGTTACGTTCCGATTCCGTTTCAAAGTAGAGCAAGGATCACGTATAACAACGCAGGTTCTATCTACTTTCATGTGAGCGTATTGAAGTATCCTCAAGGCACACCGATCAGCTCTTTCACGATGCCACCGAGTCCCGCCTACATGGTGAAGCTTGACTCGCTTCGACAGCGCCTTGAATCTCCCAGTATACCGGTATTCACTCCGTTTCAGACACGCGTCGATTGTACATCGGTCTTGGCACCCGGAACAAAGATTTCATTCGCTACAGAACCTTTTACCGGTCGTACGCGACGGTTGTTGCTGCGAATGCAAAACCGTACTCAGCAGGTTTTTGAGAACGTATGGATTAGGGTTTACACGGATGGATACCCGCTACCGGATATTGAAGGTCCACTATCCGTCGCCATGGGCACTCCCTTGGGTTGGCGGCCGTATCAATCAGTAGTTACCGGATCAGTGGGTGATACCCTTTACTTCAACCTGCCCATTGTGGCGGATCGCGGAATCCGCATAGAATTGGAGAATCGAACGTCTCAGTTACAACCTTTCGCTGCGGCCATCGAGACCATCGCCGAAGATGTCGGGCCATTCCGACTGAACGGGCTGTATCGCGAGGGGAATCCGACACGGCTTTGGGAGAACTTCAAACTTGCTGAATTCTCCGGTGCGGGAAATTTCGTGGGAACTGTGATGGACATGCAGCAAACAGATCCCCATGTATTTGAAGGAGATGAGGTGTTCTTCATTGATGGAGAGTCTATCCCTTCCTGGCACGGCACCGGAACCGAGGATTATTTCAAAGGCGGGCGATATTGGACTCCAGTTTATGACCAAGAAGAGCTGCATGGCTGCATCGCCTACCTGGGGGACACAGCTGCTGCCTACCGATGGCACAATAACGACGTCATCCCGTTTAATACAAGCCTACGATACGAGACAGAAGTAGGCCGATTCAATAACTTCCAGGGCCATTACCGAACGATGTCGTTTGCGTATGTGGAGCGTCCTGAATGGGAGATACTCGATGCGAGCGGCGACGGCGCTACTCACGGCGGCGAGCGCTTGCGAGTCGTCGGAGCGCAGCGTGATCCTAATGTTGCGGTATTCGGAGTATTTATGGGCGGCGCGTTCCTCGAACTTGCAGAAGGCTCTGTCCTCCACGTGAACTCGGACTCGGTATTTGACGCGACGTTTGTTGTGCCGGATACGCTGCAAGCCGGGAACTATGAGGTGCAGTTTTGGGCAGATGACGGTTTCCAAACCATAACTCCTGAATGGCACCACCTAGGTGGACCAACTCTCTGGTTCCGGCCCGTGCGTACTGATATCGACAACACCGTTTACGCAGGGGACACCTTGGATATCGAGTTGCACGGGCTTCAGCCGGGAGAAACAGCGAGCATCGCCATCGCCGGATGGCCATCCCCATGGTTAGGATCAACCCCGTCTGCAAATAACGTTGGTAAGCTTGCAGGGCAAGTGCGAGTTCAACATGGATTGTACGAAGGAGAGTATCAAGTTACAGCGACCCCGATCACCAGCCTACCGGCAGTTTGTGATAGCCTGCTTCACTATCGTTACTGGTTTAGAGTCGAGGCGGAGACGATCTACAAAGTAAGTGCTGCCGGCACTCGACTGAAGGAAGAGTGGTGTCGAGACTGGATTAGGGCGGACAATCAGGATCCGTGGGGACGATTTGCGGTTCACCAGTTGATTGGAGCAAATTCAAGCAGCTACGTAACATTCAGGTTCTACGCGCCGGCAGCCGGTACGTTTCGCGCAGCTTACTTCTTTGGAAAGACATCCAACGCACCGTACGTTTCGATGGAGATAAATGGCCAGCCAAGTCTGCCAGCAACTGACATGTTCGCACCGACTCTCTACAGCAGTTGGATTCGCAGTGACACACTTTGGGGAGGAGTTCACGCCCTGAATGAAGGATACAACACTGTTACCATGCGAACGGTTGGAATCAATCCAAGTTCGGGCGGCTGGCGCGCGAACCTCGATCAGATTCTGTTTGTCGCTGATGCGCCACAACCAAAACCGCAGACAGTTGAGGAACTGACTATTCAGCGACTGGATACAACGATCGAGCTGTCATGGCGACCGGTCATCGAAGATGTGGATGGAGCTCCTCTCGTGGTCGAAGCCTATGACGTCTTTCGCTCGCTTCCAGGAGATTCACTATGGTATTGGCAGGCAGAAGTGTCGGGAACCGAGACCTCTTGGCAGTTTCCTATTTCGCACGGAGATCAGTACGAATTCACAGTCACAGCGCGACGCGACGCAGGTGCTCCGCTGACCACGATTCCAAAACGGAAACTGCGAGTCAAGGCAGACTAAGTTGTTCATCTATCGGTTTACTTCTAACAAAAGAGCCTCCGCATTAGCGGAGGCTCTTTACTAACTACATTGCGCAGGAGTTATCTGGCGCTCATTCCTACGGGTCTTGAAGGAACCGAAATGGCTGCTCCATTTGTGGCAACGACCACGTAGTAAGTCTGATCCGCAACAGGGAATGGTATTCTGAGGGAATTACTTGCCGTAGAGCCCTCAAGCGTGCCGAACGGGCCGTTGTAATTTAGCGAGCTCCAAAGTTGGAATATCGGCGCCGTGCCAAGCCAATTGAATTCAAGCTCATTCGTTTCAGAATCATAGAGGACCGTTAGGTCTGTTGGAGCAGTAAGTGATGCGTTACTGTACCCCGTTCCCACAACGTCATCAATATACCACCCTTCTCGAGCCACGCCGGCGTCTGAACCGAATCGGAAACGAACTTGTACGTTATCACCTTCATACGCAGATAAATCGATCGTGTATGCAGTCCACGAAGCGACTGTTCCGCTGAGACAAGGCACGCCGGGCACCGGACCGCTGTAAGGATTTCCCCCTCCCGCGCTATGGCGGAAAGTTCGGTCGTAGTTCGGCGAGACGCTCACCTGAGTCCACGGGCCGGCATTCACGGAAATCTCCACAAAGCCGCCGTCATATGCAGAATCTGCAAATGCACCGGAGACTTCCGCTTCAATCTGCGATACAAATGTCAGCGTTGCAAAACTCGGCAAATTCGTCATTACAGGGGACGTCAGACGTGCATCACATAGATTTGAATACGTGCCTGCGCCTGCATCTCCGCACTTATACGATTGCGTTCCAGAACTTGCCCGCTCGGTTGAAACGTGCCAGTTGTCCACCCAGCCTGCCGCCGCGTCATGCGTCCAACCTGGTGCACCTGCTTCGAAATTCTCATTGATGAAAGAGATTGCCTGCAGTGCATTCAATTGAACATTTACGTATACGGTATCTCCAACCACAACCGCCACGTCGTTTACCGTAACCGGAGCAAACCCAAGCTTCCAGAATTCGAGATCATACGTTCCACTCGACAGCGGAAGATAGTACTGGCCGTTCACGTCGGTTAACGTTTGATTTGGCCCAGAGGTGATCTTCACACGTGCGCCCTGAATCGGATTGACGCCGTCTGTAACCACGCCTGCAATTCTGCCGAGATTGGAGACCGCAATGACAGCCTCGTAGGCCTGAATGACTCCGTGCCCGTACGTGTTATCCTGCCCTGCCGGGCCTTGATCGAGCGCCGTCTGCATGATGGCACTCTTGATCGTGATGTGATCGCAATTCGGGCAGGCTTCGCGCATGAGCGCAACGACACCGGCGACGTGCGGGCCGGCCATCGAAGTGCCCGAATAGCTGCTGCTATAGCCACCGCCGGGAACGGAAGAGTACACATTCACACCGGGTGCGGAAATCTCCGGTTTGATATTGTCCGGAATCGCAGGGGTACAAGGTGTCGGTCCCAAGCTTGAGAAACTGGCAATCGGGTACGGTGGCAATCCGTCTTGCGCGTCAACTGCTCCAACAGAGAAGATCTGGTATGCGCTCATTGAGTGAATGGCAGGCGTTCGAAGACCTGACGACGCTTCATTCCCCGCAGACCATGTCACGACCGGACCTGCGGCTTCACAGTTTAGAATAAACGTATTCCAACGTGTATCGCATTGAGTATAGCCAGAGAATCCTGAATTGACTCCCCAGGAATTCTGGATCACGTCGGGGAGATCTTCAGTCGTATTGATATCTCCATCCGGATTTGCGAACCACTGGTAGTCGGCGATGATGTCATTGTCAAATGCCGACCCGGTACCTTGATTTATCGAGTTAGTTGCAATCCAGCGTGCATTCGGTGCGCTGCCGACTGTGTTGGTATCGTTTCCAGAAATAGCACGTCCCGTAATCGTCCCCATCACATGCGTGCCATGGCCATTGCCATCGGACGGAAAGTTAGGCGCTGAACCCAATGCATCACGCCAGCACTGTGCGACAGGAGCAAAGTTTCCCCGCCAGCGGGATGCCAATGCCGGATGGTTGCCATCGACACCCGTGTCGCAATTGGCAACGAGTACTCCCTGTCCGGTAATACCGAGTTCCCTGTTCACGCGGGTTGCACCAATCGCGTTCTGCCCGGAGGTCGTGGATTCGGTATCAAGTGGATTTCGCGGAGGCCGAACGCTATCATTCTCCGGAGTGCGAATCGGTTCGATGAGTTCCGGAGTGAAGTTGGTCGTGACATATTCCACATCACCGCGTTCACGTAGGGACTCAATGTAACTCTTGTTCGCGTAAACAACAAAGAGGTTATCAATCCAGTACGAAGTGTAGCCTTTGACCGTCCCTTTGCCGAGCTCAACGTCTAACTCGGCCTGGAACGCAGGTTGGTTCTGAGCGGCGTTGTAGAGAAGCGATTCTATGACTTCACGATTGCGGTCAGCGAGGCTTGCACGCCGTTCATGCAAAGTGAAATCGAGAGTTCGAATATCAATCGCATTAGGCAAGAAGACAAGTGCGCTGATAAAATCTTGTTCCTTGGCTTGCGCCAATTCATCATCAATAGCCTGCGAGAATTCGGCGGCGTAGAGTGTCGAAAATACGGCTACGCCCACGAGTGTACACAGAAGTCGAGACCAGAGGTTCATGATGCATCCCTGTAATTACACAAAAGCGGACTCACTCTTAAGTGAGAAGAATAGATAAATTTACACTCATTTTTGGGCGAAAACAAGTGCCTTCTACGTGAACATAAATTCAACGATTGTTTGTTGGACGGTTCTCTCGCTATACTTTCCTCAAGACAGCGGGCCTCCCGGAAGGGAGGCCCGCTGCAAGGGTAACGAACCGGTCAGAA